>CAYOLS010000332.1:0-3109 GCA_964404845.1 uncultured Ferruginibacter sp.
AAAATGTAAAGCCAATCAACTGGCAGGATGAAGTGTTTGGCAGAAGCGCAGCTTTTCAAAGCCATAACCTTTCTCTGGCGGGCGGCAGCGATAAAACTTCTTTTAACCTGAGCCTTACAGCCAACAGGGAAGATGGTATCCTGCTGCAATCGGGCTTTGACAGGAATGTAATTAATTTCAGGCTGGATCATAAAGCGACGGATAAATTAAAAGTAGGGTTTACTGCCCGTTACATTGATCAGACGATTGACGGTGCAGGTACTACCAACAGCGGAACAAGACAAACCAACCGCTTAAGGCATACCATTAACTACCGTCCTTTTGAAATGACCAATAACCCAACAGGTGGTATTGATGATTTTGATGAGGCTTATTACCTGGCTTCGGGCTTTGCCATTAACCCCATTGTTCTTACAGCCGCCGAATACCGCAAACAAACTTATAAGGCAACTTACCTGAGTGGGTACGCCAATTATAATATTTTGAAAAACCTGGTTTTTAGAACAACAGTTGGTTTTGAAAATGCAAAAACACAAACAGATCAGTTCTACAGCAAGATAACACCTACAGCCCGCAACTTTGCTGCATTGCCGGTGGCATCTATCGGTACAAGAGATTACTGGAGCATTACCAATTCAAATACGTTGCAGTACAACATGAATGATATTGCAGCGCATCATGATATCAGTGTGCTGGTTGGGCAGGAAATTGTAGACCGCCGTTTTGAAAACGCAACCATTGAAACCCGTTATTTCCCGGCAGACATTACGCCGGAAAAAGCATTGTCTAATATGGGACTGGGTTCAGCGCCTTCCGGCTCTACGCAGCCTTTGCCTACCAGCTATGTATCTCCGCCGGACAGGATATTTTCTGTGTTTGGAAGAATTAACTATGGCTACGATGATAAATACCTGGCCACATTCAATTTAAGAAGTGACCGTTCTTCAAAATTCAATTCAGAAAATGGTTCCCTGGTATTCCCGTCGGGCTCAGTTGCCTGGAGGGTTTCCAAAGAAAAATTCATGGAAAATATTAACTGGATCAATGATGCAAAGCTGCGTTATGGTTTTGGTGCCGTGGGTAATAACCGTATCAGCGATTTCCTGTACCTGCAGTTGTATGGTGTAAGCGGCCAGTATGCGCTGAACCATTCTATACTCCCGGGTTTTGCACCAACGGCTTTGGCCAATCCAAACCTGAAATGGGAAACCAATGTTACCAGGAATTTTGGTTTGGATCTATCTATGTTCAACAACAGGGTGCAGTTTACCATGGATGTATATAAAAACACGGCGAAAGATCTGCTGTTGTCTGTAAATATTCCTCCTACATTAGGTTATACCACGCAGATACAGAACATTGGCTCTTCTTCTAACCGTGGCGTGGAGTTTCAGCTGAATACAACACCGGTAGCATCCAAAGGATTTACCTGGAACTCAAATTTCAATATTTCTTTTAATAAGAACAGGGTAGAAAGCCTGGGCGGCCAGCAATTCATTACCCGCAACTCCGGCTGGCAGGGAAGTGATGGCGTAGACGATTACCTGGTACAGGTAGGTAAGCCAACCGGCCTGATGTATGGTTTTGTAACCGATGGTTTTTATAAAGTAGATGAGTTTAATTACGACCCTGCCACAAAAATTTATACACTGAAACCTGGTATTGCTGCCAACCTTGTTTATGGCACACCACAACCGGGCATGCTTAAATGGAAAGACCTGAACGGTGATGGAAAGATAACTTCGGACAGCGACAGGACAGTGATCGGAAATGCCAACCCCAAATTTACCGGTGGCTGGAACAACCAGTTTGCATACAAAGGATTTGACATGAGCATTTTTGTAAATTTTGTAGTAGGCAATGATATTTATAATGCCAATAAAATAGAATGGACAGATGGTGCGTATCCGAACCTGAACATGCTGAACAGCATGAAGGACAGGTGGACAAATATCAACGATGCGGGAGAAGTGGTAACAGATCCTGCAGCGCTCACCGCACTGAATGCCAATGCAAAAATATGGTCACCTGTAAGGGTACAGCGCTGGTGGCTGCATTCATGGGCCATTGAAGATGGAAGCTATTTAAGGATCAATAACCTGACCCTGGGCTATACCTTACCAAAAAATATTACGTCAAAAATCAAGATCAGCAATTTAAGAGTATACGGCACCGTGAACAACCTGGCTACTATCACCAATTATACAGGTTATGATCCGGATGTAACTGCCCGGAGGTCTGACCCGTTAACGCCGGGTGTTGACTTTGCAGCTTACCCGAGAGCAAAAACATGGATCGTGGGTGTAAACGTTACTTTCTAAAAATATAAAACGATTGTTATGAAAAATATGTCTTTTAAATTTCCTGTACTGATCATAACCTTCGGGTTGTTCTCTGTAATGGGTTGTAAAAAATATACGGAGGTGGAACCCGTTTCTGAATACAGCATATCCCAGGTGTTCAGCGATGTATCCAATGCCACCAATGCGTTGATAGGTGTGTACGATGAGCTGCAGGGCGATAACGGCTATGGCATCCGCATCAGCATGTATTATCCTTATGATACTGACGAAGGGATTGTGAGTGGTAATATTGATAATGGCCGCAGGGGAATAGGACGTTACCAGCTGCTGCTGACCAATTCAGAAATTGCGAACCCTTTCCGACAACTATACCGGGGTATTGAAAAAGCAAACCTCTGCATTGAGCAGATACCGTTGATGGCGATGTACAGCAATGGTACTGCAACAGAGCAGGCGCAGCTGAAACGCTTACATGGCGAAGCGCTCACCTTAAGGGCACAGTTTTATTTTGAGCTGATAAGGAACTGGGGAGATGTGCCTGCGCCTATGATACCTGCCTATAAGCAATCCGATCTTTTTCCGCTGGCATCCGACAGGGATTCTACCTATGATAAATTGCTGGCTGACCTGGCCATTGCAAAAACATTGCTTCCCTGGAGAACAGAAGCAGGCCCCAGGAATGAAAGGATAACAAAAGGCGCTGCAATGGCCCTGCGTGCTAAAATTGCATTGTTCCGTGGCGGGTATGCCCTGCGCAGGAACAGGCAGATGGAACGCAAACCGGATTTTATCAATTATTATACGAT
>CAYOLS010000333.1:0-3102 GCA_964404845.1 uncultured Ferruginibacter sp.
AAAGCTAATTGAACAAATTAAAAATCGTTCAGAAGGCGCTATTGAATTTAAGCATCAAAATATAAGTGCTGTATTAGCAGAAATGGGTATTCCTTTTATTAAAGGATACAAACCGAGGTCAAACTATCAACAATTATTAGTAGACGAGATAACACATTATTTATCAGAAAATCGGAATAATCTTGAGGTAATTTTTAAAAAATTTTCAGAAGAAATTGTAGAGCCCAATATATCATCTTTAGTAGATTTTGATCTATTATTAGAAGAAGAGCCAGAAGCCTCAATGGTAAATGAGAAAGAGCCAATTTATAGACCAATAAAGATAAACTACTTAGAAAGAGAACAAAGTAATAGAAATTTGGGAGAGGATGGCGAAAGGCTAATTATAGAGTATGAGAAATGGCGACTGATTAAGGCAGGAAAAGAAAGTTTAGCAGATAAAATTGAATGGGTATCGAAAGATTTAGGAGATGGAACTGGCTTTGATATTCTTTCAAAAAATGAAAATGGAACAGATCGTTTTATTGAAGTAAAAACTACTAAACTGACAAAGGAAACACCAATTTTTGTAACAAAAAACGAAGTCAGCTTTTCGAAAAAAAATTCAAACAATTTCTTTTTATATAGGCTTTACAACTTTGATTCCTCCCCCAAATTTTTCATGAAGAATGGGAGCTATGAAGCTATTTGTTTATTAAAGCCCGAAACTTTTAAAGGCTTTTTTTAATCTATTTCGTAGAAACAATCAACTCCCTCACATCCACCTTCAACACTTCCGCAATCTTCACCAATGTTTCCAACGATGGCTGCATTTCGTTTGTACACCATCTTGAAACAGTTGTATGCGTTTTTCCTAATTTCTCAGCCAACCATTTATTAGTTCTACCTTCCTCAACTAATACTATTTTGATTCTATTGATTGCGTTTTGAGCCATTTTAATGCGCTTTTACTTAAATAAATCAGCCTATTTCTATAAAAATAAAGCTTCAAAATCAGTACACAATTCAACTTAATACTATTATATAATGTAGTTTTAAGAAAATTTATTTTCTTTATTCATTTAAATATTATAGTTTTACTTACATAAAAAATGTCTTAATTCGTCAATTCAAAACAATGAAACATCTATCCGTCCCCCAATCCCACAGTCTCGCCATCGCCCAAATACAGGAGTTTTTTGATGCATGGTCGCTGCATACAGCGCTTAAAAAAACAGATATGCTTTTCAACAAGGCCATGAGCAACAAAGCATGGCGGTTGCCCAACCCTTACGATGCCGTACAATATTGCCGGCGGTTGCAGCAACTGAGCAAGGCCGCCTATTTACTCAGCGGCAGCTTTGCAGAAGCCTATGCCCAAAGCATTATTGCAGAACATACCGATGGAGTTCCTGATCTGCTGAAGCAGGAGAACTTTAGCGGCTGCAGCCGTAAGGAGGATGCCTTCAGCAATTTTCCCCGCCAGCTTGGCAAAGATGAATACTGTTATCCTTCCAGGGCCATTGGCCGCTACTGCCGTTTCCGCACCAAAAAGGGCTGGAAAAAATTTTTCCGCCGCCTGCTGCTCTGTGCGCTTTCCGGCTCTTCGCTGCTGGAATATAAAGATGCCGGCCAACTGTTTGCCCTGCGCAGGCAGGTGCATAAACTGGTAGAAGCCTGTCACCTTATACATGTACGGCTGGGCAATGTGCAGGTGGTGGTGGAATAATGCCGGGCTTACACGGGCAAACCCGGCATGCTTGGCAGGCAGCTTTCTTCGTACCTCCTTCGGATCATCTGCGTATCATCTACGTTAATTGACGTAGAAACAACGTAGAAACCTGCCCGCAATGGCGAAGGAGCCGGGTACAGGGGCAGGCAATGCCATGGCTGCCGCCTTACCTGCTATGTTGCAAAAAAATAGCAAATGGGGCCGTTTACCGGCGCAACCCTGCCGCTTCCAAAATTTTTTTTGGCTGAAGTTATCTTTATCGTAATATTGCGATATTAAAATAAAAAAATGGGAGCAACCAAAACAGATCATTTTACCGATAAGCAGAATGAGCTGGCCATACTGGCCAAAGCGCTGGGGCACCCGGCAAGGGTAGCCATTATAGACTACCTGCTAAAAGTAGATGCCTGCATATGCGGCGATATTGTAAACGAGCTGCCGCTGGCGCAGCCTACCGTATCGCAGCATTTAAAGGAGCTGAAGAATGCCGGTCTCATAAAGGGCGAAATTGAAGGCAATGCCGTTTGCTATTGCATCAACGAAAAAACGTTTGCAAAGCTGCAGTCCTTTTTCTCCAATATTTCCGGCAGGATAGAAAAGAAAAAAAACAATTGTTGTTAATAAAAAAATATACAATGAAACTTTCAGAGATCAAAGACATACTGGCTACTGCAACTGCAGTAAATTTCCAATTGCCCGACGGGCAGTTTGTACCGGAGCATTTTCATGTAACGGAAGTAGGCCTTGTTACCAAACATTTTATTGATTGCGGCGGCACCATAAGGCTCGAGAAAGTAGTGAACTTCCAGCTATGGAATGCCAATGATTACGAGCACAGGCTTAAACCACAAAAGCTGCTGAACATCATCGCCCTGTCGGAAAGAAAGCTGGGTATAGAAGACCTGGAGATAGAAGTGGAATACCAGGCTGGCACCATCGGCAAATACGACCTTGCTTACAATGGCTCAGATTTTCAGCTGGTATCAAAATACACCGCCTGTTTAGCAAAAGAAAATTGCGGCGCACCTGCCAAAGCAGCAGCACCTGTTAAAGATGCTTGTTGTGTACCGGGCGGAAGTTGTTGTTAAACTATAAATGACCCGGGAATATGAAGAAGAAGATCCTCGTTCTATGTACGGGCAACAGCTGCAGGAGCCAGATAGCAGAAGGATACCTGAGGCATTTTGCCAAAGAAAAAGCAACAGTGTTCAGCGCCGGCGTGGAAACGCATGGCGTTAACCCAAGGGCTATTGAAACAATGGCGGAAGACGGCATAGATATTTCAACACATACTTCCAATAACATAGAAGAATACAAAACGGTAGATTTCGACTTTGTTATTACCGTTTGTGATAACGCAAAAGAAAGGTGCCCGTACTTTCCATCCCGGG
>CAYOLS010000334.1:0-3057 GCA_964404845.1 uncultured Ferruginibacter sp.
AATCATTGGTTGCGGCGATGTGACGGAACTGAAAAGTGGCCCGGCTTTTAATAAAGTGCCGCATTCGGAGTTGGTAGCGGTAATGCGCAGGGATGCGGAGAAGGCAAAGGATTATGCAAAGCGTCATAATGTTCCCAAATATTACAGTGACGGGTATGAGCTGATCCGTGATCCCGCCATCAATGCCATTTACATTGCCACACCGCCCGGCAGTCATGAAGAATATGCCCTGGCTGCAATTGCCGCAGGTAAACCTGTGTACGTAGAGAAGCCGATGGCAGTTGACTTTGCAGCGGCGGATAATATTACAAAACATGCGGAAGAAAAGGATGTAAAGCTTACAGTCGCACATTACAGGAATGCCCAGCCTTTTTTCAGGAAGATAAAAGCGTTGTTAGATGAGGCTGCCATCGGTACAATAGAAAAAGTTCAATTAGTGTTTAACAGGACAGCTTTAACAGAAGCGGACCTTGCGCAACCACAAAAAGCGTGGAGGGTTGATCCTGCTGTTTCCGGCGGTGGATTGTTTCATGATATGGCACCGCACCAATTGGGGTTGATGTTGTATTTTTTTGGTGCAGTGAAGGATGTTAATGGGAGGGCTTTTACTACCAACGGCGTTTATAAAGCACATGACAAAGTAGAAGCAACCCTGGTTTTTAAAAATGGAGCGCTGTTTAACGGGATATGGAATTTTAATGCCAGTGAAAATACAGATGAATGTATTATCAGGGGTAGCAACGGCAGCATTCGTTTTCCTGTTTTTGGGGAACATGAAATGATCATTGAAAAAAACGGGGCAGAAGAAAAGATCAGCTTTGAAATTCCCTATCATGTGCAGCAGCCGATGATCGCTGAAACGGTATTGTATTTTTTAGGAAGAGGTGAGAATCCATGTAAAGGAGAGGAGGGGCGGGAGGTGATGAGGTGGATGAGTTTAATTACGAACGATGAGATATGAGATGTAAACGATGAGTGATAAGTTATGAGTGATGAACGAGGTAGAGGGGTCAACGGTCAGCTTATTGTTGAAACGGTATTGGTTGCTGAGGTAGATAGGATATTTTTATTGTTGTACTTTTTTGAGCAGTAATGAACGTATTCAAATTCTGCAGAATATTTTTTTGCCCGGATTGATGAGTAGCCCATCACCACTGGTTGATTGCAAAAGTGGGGAAGTATTGCGGTTACAGGAGTTATTTATAACTCAAATGTTACAGAGGGCTTCTGAAAGCATTTTACAATTCTTGTGTTTTGTTTGGCCGGGTTCCATTTTATAAGAGTGAATATTCTTATTTATAAGAGTGAATATTCTTACGGCTTCTTCTTCTATTCCAAAACCGTTTTTAGTAAGTGGAACAAAATCATATGCAAGGCCATCTCTTCCTACTATCATACGAACCTGTACCGTATATTTTCCCGAAGGAGCACCGTTCTGTTTTAGCAGCCCGGTATTAAGCTCTTTATTAAAATATTTTATCAATTCTTTTTCACCGCCGGGATAAGAAGGCGCTATTTCTGCCTTGCTGAAAACAATACGGTCAAGCTCAGTATCAATGCTGTCTTTTTGTTGGGCATGCAATTGAACAGAGAAAAATAAAATGAATATTGCAGATATGAGTTTTTTCATGTGTTTTATGGTCTCACCGCCCGGTCTCACGAACTGTTTAAACTACCAATTCGTTCCATTATTGCTAAACTGTATCACCACCAAAGAATCTGCATCATCTTTTCTTATGATCTGCCTGCCCTGGTAAAGCGTAGTCAATGTATCGCCGCAAAAATTTTGGCGGGTGATGGAAGAAAAAACAAACTGGCCTGTAGGTTTATAGGTTCTTTTTTCCCTGTGATACCAGAAGGCACAATTCTGGCAATTTACTTTTACCGGCGTAGCGCCGCCAAAGAAGCAACGGCCATATACGGCAGCCTGGCTTTCTGTAAGCTCACCGGCATAAGTACCATTAAAGCTGTAACAGAATTTGGCGCCGTCTGACTGGTAGTAATCGCATTGGGTTAAAATGGTACCGGACGGAAATCCACAGCTACCGTTGGAAGCACAAAGGAGCAGTTCTGCTTCTGTCCTGTTACAAACCTGCCCAACTGTATTGCCCAAAGCATCAATTATTGTCCAGCAATGCCTGTCTGCAGGGTCCTGGTCATTTTCGCAGGAAAATAAAAAGCCGCAACAGCTGAGGAGCAGTATGGATAATAATTTTTTCATAAAGAAGGTTTGATGCAGCCGCTACAGGCTTATACAACCTGGCTCTTTAAGAAGCTTTCTATTGCACTGCAGGGAACCATAAAAGGTTTGCTGTCTATTACAATGTTCAGGTCATTGCCGGCTACTGTATAGCCACCAACAATTTCCTGGCCGAAAAAGCTTACAGAAAAATTTCCCTGAGTGGTATCGCCGGAAAAAGTGCCACTTTGTTTTTCCACCGCTTTTTTTGCTTTCTCTAAAACTGCGTCTGCTGATCCGCTGAAAGGGATCGTAAATGTACATGCTGCCATGGCGTCAAAATTAATGTGTAGAATCAATAAAAAACACCCATGCTGAAATTAAATTCAAACATGGGTGATATATGTAAAAAGTAAGACCTTAAAATCTGCCTTTAATTCCGTACCCTGCCGTCTTTTTTATCTTTTGAACGACCGATGATATAACCACCGGCTGCACCAACCGCACCTCCAATGATGGCGCCTTTGGCATTTTTACCGATAA
Source organism: uncultured Ferruginibacter sp. (assembly GCA_964404845.1). Classification (GTDB taxonomy): domain Bacteria; phylum Bacteroidota; class Bacteroidia; order Chitinophagales; family Chitinophagaceae; genus Ferruginibacter. The sequence continues at coordinate 2,723 of CAYOLS010000334.1, forward strand.
CGGCACCAGCTACTGCACCACCAACACCACCAATGATAGCACCTTTGGCAGCTTTACTCATACCTTTTTTCTCTGCTGTGGTTGATGTACCAGTAGAAGCACTAGAACCTTGTGAGCTACCGCCCGAATTACCGGCAGATGAACCACCGCCTGAAGAAGAATTCCTTACAGGACTTGTTCTTTCCGGCACAGTTGCTTTACCGGACACTACTTCACCGGTATATTGATCAGCATTGGCCACAGCCGAGAAAAAAGGTATGAGTAAAGCTGCCAAAGGTGCAATCATTGGTTGCGGCGATGTGACGGAACTGAAAAGTGGCCCGGCTTTTAATAAA
>CAYOLS010000335.1:0-3056 GCA_964404845.1 uncultured Ferruginibacter sp.
AAGCTAAAGCAGTATAACTGTTAAGCGATGCGTCTTTTGTGGATGTGAGGCTATCTAAATACGCTCCGCGTATTTCATACACTTTTAATAATGCGGGCACCAACACTTCAAATGCTGCCACCCTTTTATCATAACCTGCAGCAATTACTTTATCCAGGTTATATTGTTTGGTTTCGCTCAATGTTCTTACTGCGTTGATGCCACGGAAATTTTCTCCATCGGGTGCCATATATGATGGATAGTTTTCTTTTTTCGGGCTATTCAACCCTGAAACTGTATATGGCGTGGAATTGCAGTTTTGCAGCCAGCCATTTACAGGATTGATACTATGCACCGTTTCATTGATGGAATGATAACCTTTCCATTCAGTGGCTTTGATGCTGCCATCCACGGGTTTGCTCCAGTTGTAAGCGGTATCTCTTACAGGAACCCGGTTACCATGCCAGTAAGCAATATTGCCTTCTGCATCTGCATACACGGTATTGTTGGAGATATTGCCTTTGAGGTCGAGCGTCTTTTTAAAATCATTCAAGCTCTTTGCCCTGGTACGCTGCCAGCATTGAATCAAACCATTCATGATCCGGTTATCTGCTTTCAGGCTAAGCCATTGGTTGTTCCTGCTGGCCATGATGGGACCATGCGGTGTGTAAAGGGCGGTAATTGTTTTGGTGGCTGTATTGTTTAATTGTTTGTATTGAATTGTGATGTTTTTTTGAGTAACAGGATATTGTTTTCCTTCGTACGTATAAAAATACCGCCCGGCCTTTTTGCTGATCTTTTCAATATAAGTATCGGCAGCATCTACAGCACTGCTGGTATGCATCCAGCCGCAGTGTTCATTAAAGCCCTGGTAAATGAAAAATTGCCCCCAGGTAACAGCGCCGTAAGCATTGAGGCCTTCTTCACTTACCATGTGTACTTCGGGCCGGAAATAAAAAGTAACGTGAGGATTGATGTATAAGATAGCATTTCCACTCTCTGTTATTTTGGGAGAGAAAGCGAAGCCGTTGGAGCCGGTGAGGACTTCTTCTTTTCCGATATTATTAGCAACTACAGAGCTTTCTTCACCGGAATAAAATCTTTTTAATTCGCTGGTGCTGATGTCTGCTGTGTTAATGGCCCCGATGCTGCCATCTGTCCACAGCAAGGGATACCAGGGTTCAAAACGGGTGAGCAGGGCAGGTTTTGTTTGCGGATGTTTGTAGAGGTAATAATTGATACCATCGGCAAATGCATTGCAGAGTTTTTTAAGCCAGGCGGGCGCTTTTGCATAATCCTGTTTGGCTTGCTGCTGGTCTATCACCATGCGGATCAGCAGGTCGTCGTATAGTTTCTCTTCTCCTTTTATTTCTGCAAGGCGGCCGAGCTTTTCAATGTAATTCATTTCTACCCTTGCAAAATCATCTTCACATTGCGCATAGAGCAAACCGAATACGGCATCGGCATCTGTCTTTCCGTAGATATGTGGCACGCCATAGTTGTCCCTGTAGATGGTGATGTTATTAGCCTCCTGCTGCCAGGCTTTTATTTCTTTGGGAGAAAAAGATTGGGCAAATAATTGCAAAGGAAATAAAGCAAGGAGGAGAAAAGATTTCATGAAGAAAAGATACAAAATATTCAGTGTTGATCACTGCGCCTGTAGCAGTACAATGATCTATATTTATACAAATTTCAGTTATGTTAAAAACAGCGGCCTTAGGCATTTTACTCATTGCTGCAAATGCCTGCAATAATATTCCTTCAGCTGCTGAGCTTAAGAATGGAAAATTCTTTTATTATTCAAAAAAACATCGCAGAAAAATAACTATTGTAAGAAAAGACAGCACACATACCGAAACAGAGCCTGCAAGCGGCAGGAGTATGACATTCGATATTAAATGGAAAGATGACAGCGCTTATTTCACCAAAGCGAGGCTAAAGCCAGAAACACCTGTACTTGACAGCGACAAGATAGCTGTACCCGTGGTTTTCTCAAGAAAAATAATTCTTATTACGCCCGGTTATTATGTTGTTATTCCTACTCATAATGAAAATTCATTTTTTGCAGAGATAAAAGATACCGTCTGGATCGAAAAATTGTACAGGTAACACCCCTTCTTTCACATTAGTAGCGCATCACCTCGCTTCTATAGCTCCGTAGGAGCTAACTATTTGTAGCCAAAAAGCATAACGGAATGCCGGGCTCCGTAGGAGCCTCCTCTCAGGTAACTCCTACGGAGTTTAGTGCAGCTTTTACCACGGTGTTAAAAGCAGGAGAATCCTGCGGAGTCTTGTGGATTTTAAGCCCCTCGTTTACAGGTATTTTAATAGGTTGGCTATATTTTCTAAACCGATACAGCATCAATAATATAATGCCACCCTACAACAAAAAAAGTTTATATTTAAGAATATCAAATTCCTAAACCAAAATTTTAAATCATGTCCACCCAACCCTTAAACATTCCGCCCCAGGCTGACGTACTCACATTAGAAGAAGCCAAAACTTACATCGGTTACTGGAAAGAAGTGATCAGCACACTGTACACCAAAGCAGAAAACGAATTTATCCCACATGGCTTCTTTATCCCTTTTACCGACATTGCGGAGCTGTACAAACTACAGCAGGAAATAACTTATTTAGACCTGCCGGGCGGTAAGCGGGAACAAATTTTCATTGTGGGCGTAAGGGCCTATTTTTGCCTGGAAGAAAGACTGGAAGTACCTATTCCTATCACTTCCGCTCCACTTAAAGTACGTGGCTTGCTGGTAGCCGTGTACCAGAAAAATCCCAGGGTACCGGGTCCTGACCAGTTCCGGCATTTCAAGGAAGAAAAAACGTACGACCTTATTGTACAAGTACCGTACATGAATGAAAAAGGCGCTGATGGAGAAGAACAAGCCTACTACAGCATTTATAATGTAACCCGCCCCTGCCCCAGCCTGTGCGATTACGAAAGCTTTATGTACACATCGGGAATGGTATAACTTATTTTTAGCTGCACCCTGATTGCTCATGAATGATCCTTATTTTTTTATGACGGTGCTGGCACCTTCCTTTGTATTGTTGCCGGTGCTGG
>CAYOLS010000336.1:0-3040 GCA_964404845.1 uncultured Ferruginibacter sp.
CAATGCTATATTCTGGCTCATTCCCGCACTCGGCATAGTAGTAATGTTATTTGTGCTCGGGAGGAGATCATACGCAGGTTTTTATGGTGCCATTGCAGGAGCGCTCACAGTTGGTCTTGCAGTGGTGTATGCTTTGTTTACCAACGAGCTGAAAATGTTCGATGCTAAAATTGAACTGGCAACAGCATTAAGGCCCGGCTTTTACCTGGCGCTTATCTGCGGTGCAGGTGTTATCTTTTGCAGCTGGAGAGGCAGGAGGATTTTAAAATCAATATTTTTTATCCTGCCGGTAGTAGTAGCTTATATAGCTTTCAGCCAGGTGAAAAAAAGCCAGCTCACGCAAAAAACGGAAGCGACCAATACTTTAAAAGCAGATCATACCGTGGATGCTTTACAACTGATCAATGAGTTTGTGAGTGCAGATAGCGCTTCTAACGCCAGATACAAAGGAAAAGTGCTGGTGGTAAATGGTATTGTATCAGAATTAAAAGCCACCGATTCTACCGCAACGCTGAATATGGCCGACAGTACAGGTTCTTACGCCATCTTCGATTTTGAAAAAGAGCAGGCGGCTAAAGTAAAAGCATTAAAGACAGGAGACAAAGTTTCTGTAAAAGCGCTGTGCAGCGGCAGCATCTACAGCGATATACTGGGAACGCAAACGATCAATTTTAAACAGGCAATCATTAACAATTAAAATAAACACCAATTAAAATCACAAAAATGAAAAAGAGCACATTTCTTTTTGCTTTAATGCTGGCAAGTGCAAGCATATTTGCACAAGCGCAAAAAACCACTTCGGCAACTGTTAGCTTCGATGCTTCTACTCCTGCCGATCCCGTGGCTAAAGCAGAAAATAAAACTGTTATTGCAGCGATCGATCCAAAGACCGGTTCGGTAGCATTTGAAGCAGCAGTAAAAAACTTTGCTTTCGAAAACAAAAAAGTAGAAGAGCATTTCAATGCAGAAAGATGGCTGAACTCTGAAAAATATCCAAAATTCAGCTTCAAAGGAAAGATCGACGACCTGGGTAAAGTGAAATTTAAAAAAGATGGTACGTATGCAGTTACCGTAACAGGCGATCTTACGATCAAAGAAACGACCAAACAGATCAAAACACCTGCAACCATCACTATCAAAGGTGGTAAAATTACAGCCAGCGCTAATTTTGATGTAAACCTTCCATCATTTGGAGTAATGGCAGACGGTAAAAAAATTGCTACGGATGCAAAAGTGAGCGTAGCTGCTGATTTGAATTAAGAGGTTAATATTTTTCTAATGTAGAAGAGAGGCCAACATTATAGTTGGTCTCTCTTTATTTACTTCTTTTTATTGAATAACAAACTTCTCTGTATATTGATTTAAACCATTAGTGTACCTGATCAGGTAAAGACCTTTCGTTTTTCGATCAAAGTCAATATCATTTACTCCTTTTCTTAGCTGACCTTTACTGATTTGGACACCATTAATGCTATAAATTGTATAACCATATGCTCCTGGACTATTAACCTTTAAATTTCTTGATGTAATATTATACTGAAGAGAAGGCATTAGTGCGCTGCTCTCCTCTTTAGTCATTTCCTTATTTTGTTTAGTGTTTGCATTGCCATTTTTTCCAAATATAAGAATGACACAATCTCCTTCTGTATAATACAAATCGATCGATAGATTATAAGGCCCCATACTTCCATAATCACTGCAATTAGCATTTCCTGTACCCTCAACTTTTAAAAAATATGCACCCAATCCAAGTGAGGGCGTATAGATATCTATATCTAAATTGCCGGGAGGATCATAAACTGCTACTACACTTTGAGAAATATCATACAGCGTAAGCTTTATATCCAAATTAGCACCACTATTAGGAGTGCTACCTCCACCGGTATTAGTAGGAGAAATAACAATATGCCTGGAGCCTTCTACAGTATTACAAAAGGCAAACATATCGGCATCTGTATTTGTTTGAATGCCTCCTGCAACATAAGCGCCGGCACTATGTGGCAAAGGGGAAATAAGTGTAAAATCACTGAATATATCTCCATATTCATCTGCCCGTTGCGTAACTCCGTTTGTAGAAGTGGTAATTACTGCTAATGCATCCTGCGTATTTGTACAGCCATAAGGAGTTGAACCATCATGCCAAAGCGTAAAGTTCCTGTTGTAACTATTACCCATTATAGGAGCCCAGCCAATTTCCCCGCTACCTGTTCCGGGATTATAGGTATCTACCAGCGTACAGCTTCCGTTATAAAGAGATTGATGAACCAACCCAAGCGTATGACCGGATTCATGAGAACAGCATTCTGCAATTTGCTTAATTGAGCCAAGAAGCCTGTCTGAAAAAACAAATGCAGGAGTGTTATCTCCCCAGGTAAATGAGCCGGTATAAGCAATACCACCCACGGGAGAGGTCCATGAGCTGGTAGGAGTGATTATTATTCTTATACGCTGGGCAATTGGTGCGCTGGCATATTGTGCAGGATCAGTAGTAACATTAATATTAAATGGATAATAGTCTTCAGATACTCTTTCAAAGATGGACATTATTTCAGGGTTTGTAAGTCCGCTTGGAGCACAGGTAAAAGTGCTACCGCTTTGCCACCAGGGTGAAGTAACTGTTTCGCCATCAAAATCGAGATAAATAGTTTGAGCTGATGAAATATCACTGTTTAAAATTGGGATCTGTGCATAAGACTGTACTGTAACAAATAAAAGAAATATGGCCAGGTATTTTTTTATATATACTTTCATGATGAGTAGGGTTGAAAAATTTAGAAATAGGGTTTTAAATTTTACAATTAATCAACGAATTTGCATGTTTGTAAAATTTTATCAGTTTCAATTTTTTGCAGAAAATAACTTCCACCGTTATCTCTCCTGATCTCATAGCCATCATTAGCTGTTAGGTTGAGAATTCTTCCTACAAATGAACTGCTACCATCTTTGTTAATTATTTTAGAAACTGCAAAAGTAGAGTTGCTAAAATTTTCAACTTTAATAACTACCGTTTGAAGATTGTCCAACTGTTTTAAATTACTGG
>CAYOLS010000337.1:0-3033 GCA_964404845.1 uncultured Ferruginibacter sp.
GGCATTCATGTGGGCGCTGTGGCTGTGTATGAAGACGGTTACGAAGAGCTGGCACACGACTTTTTAATTGCCCGTGCTTTTGACAACCGCATCGGCGGTTTCATGATCGCACAGGTGGCAAGACTGTTGAAGGAAAATAAAAAGAAACTACCCTTTGCCTTGTATATAGTAAATGCGGTGCAGGAAGAAATAGGTTTGCGTGGTGCAGAAATGATCGCACGCCGCATCAAACCAGATGTTGCCATCATTACAGATGTTACGCACGACAGCACCACACCAATGGTGAACAAGATCATTGAAGGCGAATGCGTTTGTGGAAAAGGCCCTTCACTCTGTTATGGTCCTGCAGTGCACAACAAGCTGCTGGATTTTGTACAGAAAGCGGCAGATAAATCAAATATTCCTTACCAGCTGAGGGCTGTAAGCCGCAGCACCGGCACTGATACAGATTCCTTTGCTTATGCAAATGATGGTTGTCCTTCGGTATTGATCTCCATACCGCTTCGTTACATGCACACTACGGTGGAAATGTTGCACAAGAATGATATTGAGAACACCGTAAAGCTTATTTATGAAAGCCTGCTGGCGCTTACGCCTAAAACAAACCTGAGCTATTTTAGTTAAAGACCCGCAATGAAAATCCGCAGCATTTTTTTTTGGTTATTCACTTTTATATTTTTCTCCTGCCAGGAAGCAGCAGAAAAAGTAATAGAAGCGAAGGAAGCTAAAAAGAGGTCAGACAGTATCATGCAGGAGTTTAAGAAAATTGATAGCACGTTAAAAAGTAACAATGCTATCAAATAGCAGCAATAAAAAACACAATGGAAGATAAATTCGCAAAATACCTGCAGCTCAGCAACCGGCTTGTTATCAGCCTTATCGCTTTTGTAGCAGCGCTGATATTAATATTACTTGGTTTGAAGTATGCTTTCAGGTTACTCGACAGCATTCCATGGTTTGTATATGTGTTCACGCTTTTTATTATCATGGTGCCAACGCTGGTGTTCATCACCATTTTCCTGGTATTCTTCTCCCGCACTAAAAAGCATCCCTCTGCAACGGTAAGGTATATCTCCTGGGGCCTTTTCATACTGGCGCTTGCAGCATGGACCTACTTTATGGTAGCAGACCTGGTCACTTTTTTTAAAACGGGTTCACAGAGTATCAGCTACTACAATAGCTATTCGGTGCTGTTCCTTGCAGGCAGCGTAGCATTGATATTTATTGTAGGCATCATACAGGCGCTCAGCACACCAAAAGAAAAAGACTGGATCGAAAAAAGAAACGAACGGCTCGGTCGCTAACTATATTTAAATAAACTTGTATGAAAAAAAAATGTTCTGTACATTTTATCCAACGGCCGTGTAGCAGCCATTGATAAAAAGAATGGCGAGATCGTATGGGAAGTAAAGCTGAGACAATACCTCAGCAGTTCTGTTGCACATGCAGTAGGACAGATCAGTGTAGAGAACGATAATCTCTACATCGGTGTTTCAGGTATGTTGGTTTGCCTTTCCACAAAAGACGGTTCACTCAAATGGAAGAATGAACTGAAAGGCTGGGGCTACAGTTTCATCAGCATGGCAAATGCAGGCAATGAAGCCAATGCCGCTTCTATCAATGCATCTGCCGCTTCGGCTTCAGCAGGCGCATCTGCGGCTATAATAACCACTACAGCTGCAACAACAACATAATTTGCAACATGTTGCGCCAAATGGGGCAAAAAAATACACAGAAAATGGCTATTTATACGGTGAGAGCTCTTTTTAACGGTAATATTTAGGATGGCACGGAAGTTTCAATACAGTTAATAAATCAATTATTAACTCTTAAATATTATTTTATGTTACGTTACACAGTTATATTTCTCATCATTGCCATTATTGCCGCTATTTTAGGCTTTGGTGGAATTGCAGGCGCAGCAGCCGGTATTGCTAAAATATTCTTCTTTATCTTCCTCGTGATATTCCTTATCTCATTGATCGCAGGAGGAAGGAGAACGGTTTAGCCGGACATCACAATATTTGTTAAGGATGATCTCCAGCGAGATCAACGAAATTCCCTGTAATGGTACAGGGAATTTTTCTTTATAACGGGTATGCTCCTGCTAATTATCAAAATCGCCCAATCATCAAATTCCGGAACCGCACCGTTACCGTTGCCGGTAACGTTCCCGTTGATTTTTATTGCAGATAAGCAGCAACTTTCGCATATATCTTCGGCCTGCAAACGATACCGGGCATGAAAAATTATAAATTTTCTAAAGCCCTGTTGTTGCCCGCCTTTGATTTTTACAGCTAAATTTTCTGCCGGATGGTTGCTGTAAGTATGTAGTGCGCATTTGAACAGGTGCTGCTATTCCTTTCTACAGTCTTCTTCATTTCTAAAACTACTATTATGGTAAGGATTGCTTCTCTTGCACTCATTTTGTGCTGTATCATTATTTCCGGCGCTGCTTATGCACAAACAGCTATTCAAACTTCTTTTGAAACAACACAGGGATATACCGCAGGAACTATTCATGCACAAAACGGCTGGACGGTTTCCTCCGGCACCGCACAGGTAGCTGCTGCAAAAGTCAATACCGGTACACAGTCGCTCAGCATGGGTGCGTCAGCCGGTACCTTGCTGGTGAACCATGTAGCCTATGCAGGCAATGTGCCCGGTATAACGGGTGAAGTATATGCGGATATGTGGGTGAACCCAACCAGCTTTGTTACAAGAGGCATTGCGGTTAATGGCATGGATCTTTACGGTGGTAGCTCCAAAAGAATTTTTGTAATTGAATTTGGTACCGATGGCAATATTAAAGCCTACAATAGTTCTTCTGCTGTTAACATCAGCACCTGGACGGCAAATACATGGGTACGCATTTCCATCAAAATGGATTTTGCTACAGAGAAATACAAGGTAGCCATCAACACCGTGGTGCATGCAACAGAATTTGCTTTCAGGGAAGCATATACACCAACTGCAAGCGGTACAAGAGTTGCAGGCATTAAGGAATATCATTCCCTTCGTTTTAATCACCTG
>CAYOLS010000338.1:0-2992 GCA_964404845.1 uncultured Ferruginibacter sp.
GAACCTGCGGCTTATAAGTGCGCTAAAACCAAACTGGTATTCCAGCCGGAAATTGGGTAGTTTTTTAAACCCGATGGCATGAACAAACGATGGTTCCCAAAAAAGAACAGGGTCACCGCCGAGGGTATACAATTCGTAATCAGTAAGCTGCTGTTGGGTATAATCCGTTTTGATATTGGAGAAATGAAGGATGCTAAAACGGGAAGACACTGACAATGCTGTCTGCTTTTTTATGATATACATGAAAGCGGGCTGAAAATAAAATTTAAGCAAATTGGCCCGGTGAAATTTGCTGTAGGGCATTGAACCGGCATCTACGCCTTTGTCTGTAAAACTGAACCTGCCATAACTGATGCCGCCCACAAGTTGTAATATCTTTTTTTCGCTGCCGTTGATCTTTTTGTAGCTGCCTGCACCTATTTCTACCAACTGCCGCCTGTAGCGTATCTCAGGCTGATCGATATATCCCTGATCATCACCGTTCTTTTCGGAACGCATAAAATAATTGAGTTGCAGCAGCATTTTATTGCTGATAGCATAAGCGCTGTGCACATCTACTCCATAGCTATGGGCTTTGGAACCTGAGGGTTGTTTATCCGTTCCGGGGAAATTATTGGAATACAATACGCCGAGCTTTGAATCGCCTTTTTGTGTAAGCAGGGGCACATTGTGAGCTGTGGGGCTGTACACATAGCGGGGAGTATAGCAGGAGGAAATAAGGAATAAGAAAGGGAGAATAAGGAATAAGAAAGTAGCAGGTGCGGCACCGCATTTTGGATCTATATGTGCAACGAAGCGCCTCACTGCATTCTAAATGTTAGTGCCGCAAAATCTTCAATACTTAATGCTTCTGCTCTTTTATCGAAAATGGGATCTTTTAATTCTTCCGGGAAGAACAAACTTTTTACTGCATTGCGCAAAGTCTTACGGCGCTGGTTAAACGCAGTTTTTACAAGGTTTTTGTACGCCTTATCAGATCTTACATGCAGTGCTTCTGTTTTTCTTGTAAGCCTTATTACGCCACTCATTACTTTGGGCGGCGGGTTGAACCTGTCGGGCGGCACGTCAAACAGGTATTCAATATGGTAAAAGGGTTGTATCAAAGCACTGAGCACACCAAATGCTTTGCTGCCGGGTTTGGCGGCGGCACGCTCTGCCACTTCTTTCTGGAACATACCGATTATCACGGGCACATCATCTTTCCAGTCGAGTATTTTAAATAATATCTGCGTAGAAATGTTGTAGGGGAAATTTCCAATGACCACAAAAGGTCCTTTGAATGGTTGGTCAATATCTAAAAAGCTTTTATGAATGATCTTGTCTTTCAAAGCAGGATAGGTCTTTTCCAGGTATTCTACTTTTTCATCATCAAGCTCTACTGCTTTAAAATCTATGTTTGGCAGCTTCATCAAATGTTTGGTGAGTGCACCTGCACCGGGACCTACTTCGAGCAGGTTGGTAAAACTGTCCTTCTTCAGCGCATCCACAATATCCAGTATGATCGTCTCATCTTTTAAAAAATGCTGGCCAAGTGATTTTTTGAGCGTATACATAACAACAAAACTAACGTAAAAAAACAAACCCCTCTTTTTGGAGGGGTTTTAGGATCTTAAAGCGGAATATTCTTAGTTCTGGATGATGAGCTTGGCAGACTGCACATCGTTGTCGATCATGAGCTGCACATGGTACACACCATCGCTGTATTTTGTAAGATTAGTTAAAGGCAATATGTTGTTTCCTTTCATTGCTTTTACCTTTTGCATGTAAACCTGCTTGCCGGTAATGTCTTTTATGCTGATGGTGACCATTGTTTCTTTTTCTGTATAGAAACGAACGGAAGCAACATCATTGGCAGGGTTTGGCGAGATAGTGAAAGGAGCGATCATTTTTCCTTTGCGTACTGCCACCACATTACTGTATTTAACCTGGCCGTTCTGGGCGATCACTTTTATGCGGTAGTAGATCACTGCACTGTTGATACCGGATATATTATCGCTGTTGCTGAACTGCTCCATCTGGTCGAGCCTTATATTGGCTGCCTGCGCACCTATTTTCTGGAAGGTAACATTGTCGGTACTTCTTTCTATTTCAAAGAGGCTGAGACTGAGACTGCTCATGATGCTCCAGTTGAGGCTCACCATATTGTTATTGTCTGCCGCATTAAGCTGAAGGTGTGCTATTGGCAACACTATGCTTACACAACGCCAGTCTCTTTCAAAAGCACATCCGCCGGAAGCCAGTGTACGTTGTACCGTAGCCCTTGTACCTGGTGTCAGATCACCTGACATGCTACCGGCAGTACCCATGTAGAGCGATGTTCCTCTCAGGTTGGTAGTAGAGTTGATGAGGTCGAACCTGTCGTCCAGGCCATCGCCATCAGCATCGGTACCAAGCGGCGTAGTTACTTCATTTGCGTTGCCATCAAAATTCCAGTCGTGGCCTTCTACAATATCAGGCTGACCATCGGCATCAGAATCAAGATCAATATAATCCGGTATGCCATCCATATCCCTGTCGTAAACCAATATACCTGCGCCACCAAATGTTGCGGCATAAGGAGCAAGGTCATACGCATTGTCCAAACCATCGTTATCGGTGTCTGCATAAGCAGGGAAACGGTAACCTGCGGTTGACTGCCCTTCTATATTATCAGGGATACCATCGCCATCGCTGTCAATATCCAGGTAGTTTGGTCGGCCAACGCCATCTGAATTAAGGAGTACCAATGGTGCGGGTCTTGCACGGATGGTGTTGCTCCATCCATCAGCGCCTATCGTACCATCTTCAAAGCCATTGTAGTTGGTATCGGCAAACCCTGCTTCCACCACATCTGTTATACCATCGCCATCACTATCAAGGTCGTAAGGATTGGCACGGCCATCGTTATCAAAGTTTTTATTTGGATAGCTGTCTGCACGGCCATCGTTGTTGATATCTGCACCGGTTGCGAGCAATGCTGTACCATTGATATAACCATCATGTAAACCATCGC
>CAYOLS010000339.1:0-2980 GCA_964404845.1 uncultured Ferruginibacter sp.
CAATGGAAGACGGCTTTAATGCGGATCAGAGAACAACATTAAAGCAATGGTACCGCAGCAAACTTGGCAACTATATTACAATCACCGATGGATTGTACACCCGCAAAAGCTCGGGCAGCCAGCAGCATGCGCTGTTTCAATGGCTCACCAAAGCCAGCAACAACCAGATATTTGATGTGGAGTCCGAAGGCCCGGGCCATACATTTTTTATAATGCCCGATGGAAAGCTGCATGCTGTGCTGCAGCCGCAATTTGCCATAGGCAGCCGCACTGTTTACAGGGCGCTTACCTTACCACAGCCAGCAGGAGAATAAACTAACTCAATAACATTTTAACTACAGCGTATGAAGCTGACAAATATTTTTTTAACAGGTATTACAGGTTTGTTTTTTTCAGGATCGGCCTTTGCACAGCGCCCTGTGCCTTCAACTTATACCGGCCCCGTAAACTATGTAAAAAGCTGGGATCTTACAGCACCGGTTGTGAATGCAGCGGATGTGCTGACCCGGCCCAATACTGATGTTAAATTGGGCACCCAGTATCTTGATGGCTTGGGCAGACCCATGCAAACGGTGATTCGTAAGGGATCACTGGAAACCGGGGCAACTCCAAAAGATATGGTAGCTCCAATACAGTATGATGAATTTGGTAGAGAAGCATTTCAATACCTGCCTTATGCAGAAAGCAGTGCCAATGACGGAAGTTTTAAAACCAACGCATTTGCCAGCCAGGCCAGCTTCATGAATACAACGTATGGCGGGCAGGGCGAAACATGGTATTACAATCAAACTGATTTTGAAGCAAGTCCTGTCAATCGACCTGTTAAACAAATGCCTGCTGGTAATAACTGGGTAGGTGCTGCAAGAGGAATAGAAACAAAATACTGGAACAATAGTGCTATTGATGTAGTTAAAAAATGGACTCCGGGTAACATAGCCAATGAGCTACCCTTTATAAGTACCAGTGGTAACACTATCGGGGATTATGCAGCAGGTGAACTGGTAAAGATCATTACTATAGATGAGCATGGTAAGCAGGTAATAGAGTTTAAGGATAAAGACGACAAAACCATCCTAAAAAAAATACAACTGACCGCTGCTGCTGATGATGGATCGGGCAAAGACCATACAGACTGGCTTTGTACATACTATCTATATGATATGTATGATAATTTACGCTGCGTTATACAGCCAAAAGGAGTTGAATTGCTCGCCGCCAATAGCTGGAACCTGGATGCATTGTCGGATAAAATCCAGGCAGAGCAATGCTTCCTGTATGCTTATGACTCCCGCAACCGCATGACGGTCAAAAAAATACCCGGAGCAGCGGCAGTGTACATGGTCTATGATAACAAAGACCGGCTGGTGATGACCCAGGATGGTAATATGGCAACTGGTATAGCAAAATGGCTGGTAACAAAATATGATGCGCTGAACCGTCCTGTAGAAACAGGTCTTTGGAACAATGCTTCCGCAGCATCCGTTCATTGGTCAGCGGCTGCTTCAGCCACGGGAGATTACCCTTCTACCACCGGTACTTATACCATTTTAAGCAATACCTGGTATGATAACTATAGTTTTCCGTGGGGGCCCTTTGCCAATGCAACTTATCTTACTACCTGGAACAGTCACCTGTTACCTGCTTCCGGCAGCTGGCCTTATCCGCAGGCCAATAGCAAATCTACTGCAACAAAAGGACTCGTTACCGGTACCCGCACCCTTATACTGGGCACTGGTGTTTATATGTATGATGCTACTATTTACGATGCCAAAGGCAGGGTGATACAGGTACAGTCCACCAATATAGCCAGCAATGCTGCTGCTATGGATATAAGCACCATGCAATACAGTTGGGTCGGTCAGCCCTTGGTAACGGTGCACAGCAATGTGCTTACAATGGGAGGAATAGTAGCAGATCAAACTGCTGTTGTAAGTACCCAAAACAGTTACGATGAACTGGGACGCCTTATCAAAATAGAAAGAAAGCAGTCACATACCAATGTGAACAGTGGTGCCATGAGCAGTTATAAAACCATTGCAGAAATGGAATACGATGCGCTTGGGCAGTTAAAGAAAAAGAAACTGGCGCCTGCTTATAATGGCAATGCAGGTCTTGAGCATCTGGCCTATGATTATAATATCCGTGGCTGGATGCTGGGCATGAACCGCTGGTATGCAAGGGATGCATCCTTACCGGCCAACACGCCATCAGGCAGTGGTTATTTTGGTTTTGACCTCGGCTATGATAAAACAGCCAATAACCTTATTAACAGCCAAACCTATGCTGCAGCACAATACAACGGCAATATAAGCGGTACTGTTTGGAAAAGCAGGGGTGATGGGGAAAAGCGCCAGTATAACTATACTTACGATGATGCCAACCGTTTATTGCAGGGAGATTTTAAACAGTACAACGGCAGCAGCTTTATTAATGATCCTGTTGTAAACTTTGATGTAAAAATGGGAGATGGTAGTACTCCTTCATCCGCCTATGATGCCAATGGTAATATATTGCAAATGCAGCATTGGGGCCTGTTGCTGAACAGCTCGGCCCAAATTGATGATCTTCGTTATAAATATGAAGACGTAAGCGGTGTGCAAAGCAACCGGTTAAAAACAGTGGTAGATGTACTGAACGATCCAAATACAAAGCTGGGTGATTTTAGGACAGCAACCACGCATCCGCAGTCAGGAACGAAAAGCCTTACCAATATCGCCACCATTACCGATTATACTTACGATGCCAATGGCAATATGGTAAGGGATTACAACAAGGCCATCGGTAATAGCGGTAATGATGGTATCGTGTACAATCACCTGAATCTGCCATCTGTAGTAACTGTTCGTAATGCCGCAGGTGGTGTAAAGGGAACCATTACGTATACCTACACTGCATCGGGGCAAAAGCTCCAGAAGATAACGGAAGAAAAGAATGTGGAAGTGAACCCTAGTGTGTTCAGTGATGTTACCACCAACACATT
>CAYOLS010000340.1:0-2980 GCA_964404845.1 uncultured Ferruginibacter sp.
GGCCACCCTCTTCATTGAGCACCGGAACAATATTGGTATCGTATTGAATGCTGGTGTTAACCGCATTGAGAAAATGCACGTTCTCTTTTACCGAAGCAGGAATAAAATATTTTTGTAATGCTTCAATCGGTAGCTTGTCATCTTCCGCATCCAGCAGGTCTTCTTCGCTCAGCAGGCCCAGGTAAGCATCTTCTGAAACAACAGGCAAATGCGTAACCTTAAAATCTGCGATCAGTTGGTTGGCTTTTGCAACACTGTCCTGCAACTGCAGCCGGGGTATATTGTTATTGATGAGGTCTATTGTTAACATGTACCTGATTTACGATATTAAAATTTATACGGATGTAAAAACATTACATCCATTGATTCAATAATGACCAAATAAATCATTAAACCGTTGCAGCAGGAGATTTTAATTTTGCCAGGAAGCCTTCTAAAATTTTGTTGAATTCTTCCGGCACTTCCATCATGGGGGCATGGCCGCATTTATCAATAAAATGTAATTCGCTGTTGGGAATGAGCTTGTGAAACTCTTTGCCTACAAACGGGGGCGTAATGGTATCATTATTTCCCCAGATAAGGCAGGTAGGCTGTTTAATGTTCGTCAGTTCTTCGCCCAGGTTATTGCGTATAGCGCTTTTTGCCAGGGCGATGATCTTGATCACTTTCAGCCTGTTGTTGGTGATCTCGAATACTTCGTTCACCAGGTCATCTGTTGCCAGCGCAGGGTCATAAAAAGTAAGCGCCGTTTTATTGCGGATATATTCTTTATCGCCTCTTTTTGGATAGGTATCGCCCATGCCGTTCTCAAACAGGCCCGAACTACCGGTCAGTATCAGCGATTTTATTCTTTCAGGATGTTTTAAAATATGCACCAGGCCCACATGACCGCCCAGGGAATTACCCATCAGGTGAATATTTTCGTAATTGCGCTGCTCTACAAATTTGTGTACATATTTCTGCAGGCCGCCTACGGAAGTATGCAGCAGGTCGAGGTCCAGTAATGGCAGCATAGGTACCACTACTTTATGCGTTTTGCGGAAATGTTCAATTAAGTATTGAAAATTGCTTAATGCGCCAAACAGGCCATGTAACAACATGAGGGGTTCGCCTTGCCCTTCTTCTATGAATTTGAATTTGCCGTCTTGTTTAATCTCGTAGTTCATCTGTTAGTATGGCGTGCTTGTTAAGTCGTGCTAAAATACTTGATTTCTATTAAAGATCGGGTATTGCTCCAAAGATACCAAACCTGAATTAAAAATCAACCATTTACCTGCTGGTAAAGCAGCCGTTTGTATTGCCTTTCCATTGGCCTGAAATAATATAGCAGGATGGCGCTGATACTGATAACAGATACGGATGTTGCCAGGTGAGGAGACAATATCCAGATATAAATTAATACTAAACTGATGCGGGAAAATTCAAGGAAGAATATCCAGGAACGTTGTTCCAGTATGGCTCCCGTGTTTACCAGGCTTAGGAGGATGAATAAACTTATGAACGCAGATTCCAGCAAAGGAAGCTTGTCATAGAAAAGTATAAACCCGAAAAGCAGTAACAGTGAAAGGCTGGTTTGAAGTACAATGTATCGTTTATGCGCTACCGTGGGCAGGTAAGCCGTGTTCCTTTTCAGGAAAAACCTTTCGAGGATATTCCTTAGATCGGGGTTTACAGAATCGGGGCGACCGAACAATATTTTCATCTTAGGGATAAAACCCTTTGTTTTTTTCATGGCCAGCATCAGCTCCAGCGGGTAGTGGAAATGCTGCCATAAAAAGCTGTGACTGTTCAGCGGCTTGGTAAGGCCGTAAACAGGTTTTTCTTTTTCTTCTGTGAAAGTACCGAAGAGCTTGTCCCAGATGATCAGTACATCACCATAGTTCTTATCCAGGTATTGCGGGTTGCTTGAGTGGTGCACCCGGTGGTGCGAAGGCGTAACAAAAATATATTCTATCCAGCCCAGCTTACCAATGGTTTGTGTATGGATAAAGAAAGGATAAAGCCCGTGGATGAGCAGGAAGGTAGTGATCATTTCTGCTGAAAAGCCCATTAGCGGCAGTATTCCCCAAAACAGGCTGCGGATGGCCGCCTGGAAAATAGTGATGCGGGCAGAAACGGTATAATTAAAATCCTCGCTCTGGTGGTGAACAATATGCGCCGCCCACAGCAGGTTTACTTCATGCGCCAGGCGATGGTACCAGTACCATACAAGGTCCGTAAGCAGGAAAAGCAGCACCCATGCCAGTACACCTTCCTTCACATTAAAAATGGCGTAATGTGTATGGATGTATTGAAAAAAATAATAAAACGGGATAACGGTAAAAATATCCGTGAGCCTTTCTGCAATACCCACATTGATATTGGCGATGGACTCTGCAAACTGGAAAAAATTCTTTCCTTTTTTCTTTGAATAATAATACTCCAATCCCATAAAAAATAAAAAGAAGGGAATGGCCAGCGCCAGTATCCAGGAATGCGACATACAGTTTCTTTAAGTCTATTAATTTAGTGGACTAATGCAAATGTACTGAATTTGCCTAAAATCATAACGTTTTAACATATTCAAAAGTTACACTAAGGGGCAGGCGTAGTATTACCGGAGGTGGGAATGCCTTCAAAAAAATGTTCCAATTGGGAGAACATATCCCTGAACCATGGGATAACAGTGCCGAGAGAGCCGATCACTTTCGGGCCGAGCGGCTGGATGTAAGGATAAATATTGGAAGCCGTAATGCTCTCATCAGAAAATACTTTGAGCTGCGTGGCATAAAATAAAAATACGCTGAAGAGGATAGCATAGAGCAATGCATAGAGCACAATACCTGCAATACGGTTGACCCAGCCGAGCATGGCCAGCTCAATACTGCTTTGTATCAGTTTGGCACCGAGCCTTACCAGCAACACCACCGCAATAAAAACGAGTAAAAAAGACAAAACAGGCAACCATTTGCCGGATGTATTAAAAGTGCCTGATAGTTTT
>CAYOLS010000341.1:0-2976 GCA_964404845.1 uncultured Ferruginibacter sp.
AAGCGGTAAATAATTTATTCAACCCGCAGTCAATACAGCAATTGGACTGGGGTATTATTTTGGTAGCTGTTACAGCCATTATTAATTATGCGTTGGGTGCTTATTGCTTACGAACAGGCAAGAAGAACAATTCGCTGGCATTGATAGCAAGCGGTAACCATTTGCAATCAGATACCTATACTACGGCCGGTATTATTGTTGGGTTGATCATTTTATATTTTACCGGTATCAGCTGGATCGACAGCGTGGTCGCCATTTTATTTTCTTTGGTGATATTGTACACTGGTTATAAAATAATCAGGAGCTCCATTGCAGGTATTATGGATGAGGCAGATGAACAACTGTTAAAGGAGCTTGTTGTTACCCTGAATGAGAACCGTACAGTGAACTGGATCGACCTGCACAACCTGCGTATCATCAAATACGGCCCTACACTGCATTTGGATTGCCACCTTACCGTGCCATGGTATTTTAATGTGAATGAAGCGCACAAGGAGATCGATGCTTTGTCAGAACTGGTACGTAATAAATATGGTGAATCGGTTGAACTTTTTGTTCACTCTGACGGCTGCATGGACTTCAGCTGCGCCATCTGCAGTAAATTTGAATGTACGGTACGCCAGCATCCATTCAGGGAAAAAATAGAATGGACCATGGAAAATATTTCTAATAACCAAAAACACAATACCAATTCCTGATGACAAAAGCACTTGATAAAGAGTACTGGAATGATCGTTATACCAAGGGTGAATCAAGCTGGGATATCGGCTATGTATCTACGCCTTTAAAGGAATACATTGATCAGTTGGATAATAAAAATATTTCCATCCTCATTCCCGGCTGTGGTAATGCTTATGAAGCGGATTATTTATTGCAAAAGGGTTTCAATAATATAACACTGATCGATATTTCTACTGTAGCCGCAGAAGCAGTGAAAGAAAAATTTTCCTCTTACGGCGATAAGCTGAAGGTTATAAGAGGTGATTTTTTTGAATTACAACAAAAATTCGACCTGATACTGGAACAGACTTTTTTCTGTGCGCTTGATCCATCCTTACGTAAAAGCTATGCAGAAAAAATGTATGACCTGTTAAAACAGGATGGCAAGCTGGTGGGGCTCTACTTCAACCGTTCCTTTGACGATAGTCCTCCATTTGGCGGAGATAAGGATGAATATATGAACCTGTTTGCGCCATTATTTGATATTCTTGTCATGGAGAAAGCCTACAATTCCATAGAAAGAAGGATGGGAACAGAATTGTTTGTAATAGCCCGCAAGGGAAAATAATAATTACTTCATCTACCGCCGGATTACTTTCCGGTAAAAGCAGTATTAATACAAAAGCAATACAATGGCCGAAAGCAGGAAGATACCGATCAGGAAAAACATTGCGCTGGTAGCGCATGACAATAAAAAAGCGGAGTTGATCGAATGGGCCGTTTACAATAAGATCTACCTCGCCAAGCACGACCTGATAGCAACAGGAACAACCGGTACCATGCTGGAGAATGAACTGGACAGGCCTGTTAAGAAAGTGCTGAGCGGCCCGCTCGGTGGCGACCAGCAGATCGGCGCTATGATAGCCGAAGGAAAAGTTGATATCCTTATCTTTTTCTGGGACCCGATGGAAGCACAGCCACACGACAGTGATGTAAAAGCTCTATTGCGTTTAGGCGTTGCCTGGAATATCCTTTTAGCTTGCGACAGGGCAACAGCAGATTTTATCGTTACCTCGCCACTCATGCAGGATGAATACGAAACTATGCTACCCGATTATTCTACTTATTTAAAAAGACGGTTGAAATAATTACGCTAAGGAATAAAAGTAGCGAATACAAGGGCAAGCATCCATCCACATGTTACGGCAGCAGCACCCAGCAGCAACAATCTTACACTTCCCCATAGTAATGGTTCCCCATTGATAAGGCTTTTAATATAACCAACAACCGGCAATAGTACCAGTGTTGAAATAACTGCACACTTAAATGCAATATCCAGCTCATCCACAAAAGAATAAGAGATCAAAGGAAACAATGCGCCTGCTAAATAAGAGAGACCGATGATAAGACCTGCAATGGGTAATTGCTTTTTATCGGGTAGTTCAAAGGGTTGTTCATTTTTTTGTACAAACGCTTTCCATTCTTCACTGTCTTTTTCTATTTCATGCGCTGCCTGTTCCTGCATGTCGCTGCCAAGGTCTAAACGTTTGAACAGTGCAATGGTCTTTGCTGTTTCTTCTGCATTCAATCGTTTTTGTTCGGCTTCTGTTCTCAATGCAAGACTTTCCATCCTGAACTTTGCGGCAAAATAACCACCTATGCCAATCACCAAAGCGCCCGCCAGTGCTGCAATACCGGCAATGAGCACAATGCTGTTTCTTTCATTGGTCACTACAAATAGAACAGTGGTCAGCGTCAGCGAAATGATCATGCCATCGCTTAAACCAACAACAGCCAGTTTCCAGGATGCGTTCCTGTTAACCGGCTGTTCATTATTTTTTACTGCAGACATACTGCAAATTTAAGAGAATCATCAGGCAAGCACTGTCAAACTTTCTTTAATAATAGCAACGGCCTGTTTTACCTGCGCTTCATTGATCACCAATGGAGGTGCAAAACGAATTTTATCGCCATGTGTAGGTTTTGCCAGCAACCCATTATCTTTCATGGCAAGACAAAGCTCCCATGCAGCATCAGGATTGGAATGTTTAATCACAATCGCATTCAGCAAACCACGGCCACGGATCACAGCAATATAAGGTGAGCTTAATTTTGCTAATTCCTCCCGGAACAATTCACCCATAGCAGTTGCATTCGCAGCCATGTTCTCTTCTTTCAAAACATTCAGCGCAGCTATAGCGACCCTGCACGCCAACGGGTTGCCACCGTAGGTACTGCCATGCTCGCCCGGTTTAATCGTCATCATTATTTCGTCATCGGCCAGCACAGCACTGATAGGAAGTATACCTCCACTTA
>CAYOLS010000342.1:0-2959 GCA_964404845.1 uncultured Ferruginibacter sp.
GCTGCTGTATTTTTATGATCTTCCCTTGCTCACAGCATTTCTCGATAGTATTGTTTCCAATACACTGCTGCTGCTTTGCTGCATGCTTATCATAAATACATTGCGTTATTACCTGCCGGGGGGGAAAGGTTATTTTAATTTTTTTATTCTCTGT
Source organism: uncultured Ferruginibacter sp. (assembly GCA_964404845.1). Lineage (GTDB taxonomy): Bacteria > Bacteroidota > Bacteroidia > Chitinophagales > Chitinophagaceae > Ferruginibacter. The sequence goes on from CAYOLS010000342.1 coordinate 155, forward strand.
GTAGTGTTAACGCTGGGATCGGTGCTGATCGGTAAAGCCATACTCCAGGCGGTGCAGGGCGATGCTGGTGAATACACGGCATTCTTACATCGCTCTTTTGCTATAAGGGCAAGCATTGCATTTTTATTTTTAAGCTGTGTGGCTTTGATCTGCATTATCTGGCGGCGCCAGCAGGATGAGGAAGATATGGCCGAACGCAAAGCAGATGCGCAGAAGCTGGCCAAGGATGCAGAACTATTCAAGCTGCGTCAGCAATTGCAGCCGCATTTTTTATTCAATAGTTTAAATTCCATTAATGCACTCATAGGTAGCCAGCCGAAAGAAGCCCGTAAAATGGTGCAGCAGCTGTCAGAATTTTTAAGAGGCACAATAAAAAAAGATGAAACGCAATGGGTAAGCCTGGGCGAAGAATTACAACACCTGCAATTGTATCTTGATATAGAAACGATCCGTTTTGGCAACCGGCTCCAGACCATTGTAGAGAAAGAAGACACAGCGGTAGAAATGAAATTGCCTGCATTGTTATTGCAGCCGATCGTGGAGAATGCTATCAAATTTGGTTTGTACGATACCATCGGCCAGACAACCATACATATAAAAGCAACAGCAGAGAACAATGATCTTATTATTTCTGTTGAGAATCCATTTGACCCCGAAACCAGTGGTAACAGGGCGGGTGTGGGTTTTGGATTAAGATCGATCGAAAGAAGATTGTACCTGCTGTTTGCAAGAACCAATTTATTGAACACACAAACGGAAGGCAATATATTTACCACCGTTTTAAAAATACCCCAAGCGATCAATGAGTAAAGTAATACTGGTAGATGATGAGCCATTGGCAAGATCGGTAGTAGCCGAATACCTGGAAGCACACCCAGGTCTTGAAATTGTGCAACAATGTGGTGATGGTTTTGAAGGCATCAAAGCTATACAGCAACATCAGCCTGATCTTGTTTTCCTGGATATACAAATGCCCAAGATCAATGGTTTTGAAATGCTGGAATTATTGGAGCAGCCGCCCGCCATCATTTTTACCACGGCTTTTGATGAGTATGCTATCAAAGCATTTGAAGCGCACGCCATCGATTATTTATTAAAGCCATTCAGCCAGGAGCGCTTTGATAAAGCAATAGAAAAATGGAAGGAACAGCAAAGCAATGTTGCTAAGCCTGATACGGCTGCTTTGCTGGAAACCGCAGCACAATCTCCTTTGCAGAATGACCGTGTGGTAGTGAAGAACGGCAGCAAGATCAAGATCATTCCTGTGTCAGATATTTTTTACCTGGAAGCTGCGGATGAATATGTGAAGATCTATACAGCCGAAGGTTATTTTTTGAAAAAGAAAACGATGAGTTTTTTTGAAAACAGTTTGCCCGCAAGGCAGTTTGCAAGAAGTCATCGTTCCTATATTGTAAATGTGCAGGAGATCACCCGCATTGAACCGTATGAAAAAGATAATTATGTGGCTATCCTAAAATCGGGGGCGCAGGTACCGGTAAGCCGGAGTGGTTATGTGAAGTTGAGAGAGGTATTGGGATTGTAAGGTAGCAGGGAGGGGAAAGAGAAAGGAGAACAAAGATGTATAAAATCTAAACTCTTTGTTCTCCTTTCTCTTTTATCTCTTACTCCAATTTAATTCTTAGGATTATCCGCCCACACTGTTGTCTCTTCCCATGCATCAATATCCTTCTTCATTTCATCTATTTTATTCCTGATACCTTTTAATGCACCTGCACCTAAAAACAAACGAACAGGAGCATCTGCGGTTTCTGCAATTTTAATGATCGCCTGCGCAGCCCTTACCGGGTCACCAGGTTGGTTACCACTGTAGCCTCTTATCGTTCCCTGGTTAGTATGCGCCGTGGTTTGATAATCGTCAATCTTAATTTTTGAATCATTGGCTGAACGGCCAGCCCAGTCTGTACGGAAACCACTCGGTGCAATTACTGTTACTTTGATCCCCAGCGGAGCCAGCTCTTTTGCGAGCGCTTCTGAATAACCGGTAACTGCAAATTTGGTTGCATTGTACATACCCACGCCGGGGAATGCCACGCTACCACCTACAGAAGAAATATTGATGATATGCCCGCTGCGTTGCTTGCGCAATACAGGCAACACTTCTTTTGTTACTGCAGCCAAACCAAAGAAGTTGATCTCGAACATACGGCGTACCTCTTCCTCTTCACTTTCTTCAATAGCGCCAAAATAACCGATGCCCGCATTGTTCACCAGCACATCAATGGTCCCGAATTTTTCAACAGCTTCTTTTACTGCAGCACTTACCTGTTCAGGTTTTGTAACATCCAGTGTTATTGCGTATGCAGTATCAGGGTATTTTTCTGTGAGGTCTTTTACGTCATTGGTATTTCTTGCTGTCACCGCTACTTTTTCTCCTTTTTGTAACGCTTCCTGCGCCAGGTGCCTGCCAAAGCCGGTAGAGCATCCTGTAATAAACCAAACTTTACTCATGTGTATTGATTTTAAAATGAAATGCAAAGATGATCAATGGCGGGCGAATCTGATTTTCGAAAAGAGAAATTCATTGTTATTATTCGTCCTAAACAAACTTTGCCAAGGTTTAAAATTTGGCGAGATTATTAAGTTATGCAGCGGCTTTGCATGCTTCGGTACATTCCCTGCAGGCTTTTGCACAGGCTTTGCAATGATCATGATCGTGCTGCTCACATTCTGCAGCGCAGGCTTCGCAGAGCTCAATGCATTCTTTCAATAAGTGTTTGCCATGCTTTGAATCACGGGTCAGTAGTATAGCTGCTGTTCTGCATACTTCGGCACAATCCATATTAT
>CAYOLS010000343.1:0-2945 GCA_964404845.1 uncultured Ferruginibacter sp.
CGCTAAAGTTATAAAAAACTGGCGACCGGCATGATCACTTTCGATTCTACCATATTGCCATTGATCTCTCTTATCTGGAATTGTGCTTTGCCCTGGTATAACAGGTTCAACCTGTCTTGCGTGCTCTTGATACCGAAACCTTCCTTTTTTTCATGTGAATGCCCGTTCAATGTACCTGAGTTCTGAACAATGATCTCGTGGTGGTGATCCTTGAACTCAGATATTACTTTGATCAAACCACCATTGATCTGCCTGCTGATACCATGCTTGATAGCATTCTCTACCAGTGTTTGCAGCATCATGGGTGGTACGGGTTGATTGAGTGTATCTTCATCAATATCCATTTCAATACTCAGCCTTTCTTCAAAACGCATGTGTTCCAGCGCCAGGTAATCTTTTACAATATCCAGTTCCTGCTGCAACGGAACCGTTTCCATTTTTTCTGCCTGCATGCTGCTGCGCAAAATATTACTCAGCTCGGTGATAGCTTGTCTTGCTCTTTCAGGATTTTCGTCCACCAATGCACGAATGCTGTTGAGGGCATTAAAAATAAAATGCGGATTGATATGCGCTTTGATCGTTTTTAATTCCAGTTCCTTTACCGCAGCCTCCAGCCGGAAAGTATCCAGCTCCTGTGTACGGTTGCGTTCTACATAGTGATAGATATAATAGATCATATTCCACACCAGCAGCAGCCACAATGCATTAAAGCTACTGAAGAACAGCCGTTGCATTTTGCTATATTTCTGCAATCTTTCAGGATTGAATTTGAGCAGGTAATCCATTGCTTCCATGGCTACACCATACAATATGGCAAAAACAACGGTGAGAATAAGTAAATAAGTGATCTGTGTTTTCAGGGGTTTTTCCAGCACTTTCAGGCTGTGGATATTCAGCCGCATCACATGGCTGATCAATACACCCAGGGCACAGCTCGTGAGCAAGCTCAGTATGTACAGCTTACTTGCTTCGCCGAATGTGGTCACAAAAAAAATGCTGATGGCCACATTTGTGGACCAGCCAATGATCTGGCACCACCAATATCTGGAAATCTTTTTGAGCATATATTACAAAGCTATACTGCTTGTTTATTTATCGATTTACGCATTTGATTAATGGCTAAATGCCGTTGTAAGAGGCAGGCGACCTTCACAGACAGCTACCTGCATGAACAATGTAGTAAAAAAAATTCAGCAATAACAGGAAAACGGGTATTGCTCACATGTAATTAACTGACATGTATAAATGAGCAGTGTCTTAGTTTATAATTTTCTACAATGCAATTGTCAGCCTGAGCTTGTCGGAGGCCGCCTTAGTTATTATCTAAACAGCTTCTACAAGCTCAGCCTGGCAGTTTTTATAACTGAAAAATCGTCTATTAATGGCTGCTGCTGCAAATTCACTATTAATCATTTAGCTTTACGGCACAATCAATAATGCCAATGGCCAATCCCAATTTAAATAGTGAAACAGGAGGAATGAGTGCTTCAGACAAGGAGTTTGAGAACAATATAAGGCCAAAGGAAATTGCCGATTTCAGCGGCCAGCCGCAGACCATTGAGAACCTGCGGGTATTCATCAAAGCCGCCAAATTAAGAGGTGAGGCGTTGGACCATATTTTATTTCACGGACCTCCGGGGCTTGGCAAAACAACATTGAGCCGCATTGTAGCGAATGAACTGGGTGTAAGCATTAAAGAGACCAGCGGACCGGTTATTGAAAAGCCTGCAGACCTTGCAGGACTGCTTACCAACCTTGAGCCGAACGATGTATTGTTCATTGACGAGATACACAGGCTAAGCACCGTGGTAGAAGAATATTTGTATGCAGCAATGGAAGATTTCCGCATCGACATTATGATCGACAGCGGCCCCAGTGCAAGAAGCGTACAGATCAATTTAAATCCTTTTACACTGGTTGGTGCTACCACCCGCAGTGGCTTGCTGACGGCTCCATTGCTTTCAAGGTTCGGCATTAAATCGAGACTGGAATATTATGATGCCAATACGCTGAAAAATATTTTGCTCCGCAGTTCGGGCATACTCAATACAAAGATCACCAGCGATGCTGCCACAGAAATTGCAGGCCGCAGTCGTGGTACGCCCCGTATTGCCAACGGGCTCTTAAGAAGGGTGCGGGATTTTGCACAGGTGCTGGGCAATGGTGTTATCGATATGAACATTACCGAACATGCCCTGCGAGCTTTGAACGTAGATGCGTATGGACTGGATGATATGGACAACCGCATTCTTACTACCATCATTGATAAATTCAAAGGCGGGCCTGTTGGTATTACAACTATTGCCACTGCCGTTGGCGAAGAACCTGGTACCCTGGAAGAAGTGTATGAACCATTTTTGATACAGGAAGGTTTTTTACAAAGAACGGCAAGAGGAAGAGAAGTAACAGCAAAGGCGTATGAGCATTTGGGGAGGAATATGAACAGAGGCTCTCAACCGAATTTGTTTGGAGGATAATTTTAAATGTCAAAGCTCCTTTATGAAATACCGATGATCATGATTATGTTGCCTGCAATAACTGCTGCACAATTTTAGATTGTTGACAGCGTAAAAGATCGGTGAAAATTAAATGAGCATACATATGATATTTAAATATATCAATCGCTGAAGCAGCAATTATATATATTTGGCGAAAAACGATGACAAAAATTTTTGTACTTTGTTTGTCAGCTACTTTCATTTTAGCTGCCTGTGGCAAGGATGAAACGCCTTTTGAACAGATAAATAGCTTCCCAGGAGCTCTGGATTCAATAGCTATTGTTGGCGGCGATAGCGGCGCAGTTGCCACTCCTTCCAATACATCTACGATTGTATGGTTTGATTATGATGAGCAGAGAAGGGTTAAAAAAATGAAGACAACTTTTTCTAATAATTATAGTTTTTTCGAATACGAAGGTCAGTCTCCTAACCCGGTTGTTATTATTG
>CAYOLS010000344.1:0-2912 GCA_964404845.1 uncultured Ferruginibacter sp.
AGCTGGGATAAAGACAAATTCATTATGCTGAGCGACCTGCCGGAAATGAACGAGGCAAACCGTGCCAATCAATGGCAAGCAGGCGATACCGTTATACACAGCGCTCCTGTTGTGGAATACAGGAACACAGTGGCTGCCGCTACTGCACTGTATAATCTTAAAGAAGATAACAGCCTTGCAAAAGAAGAGCGCTTCAGCAAAATGGTGAACAACAAAGGCGATGTGCATTTCTGGATGAATGCAGAATCATTGTACAAAGGCATGCCAGGTATGGAAGCACTTGCCATGATCAACCTTACCAAGCTTTACGAAGATTCAAGGTATGCTGCAACCGGCAACTTTGAGAACGGCCAGATAAAAGTGGACATGATCTCTTATGGTGGTAAAGAAATTTCTGACATCTACAAAAAATATGCAGGTAATAAAGTGAGCGTTGATATGGCGGGTAACCTGCCTGCAAAAGACATTGCTGTATTTTTTGCGCTGAACTTTAAACCGGAAGGTATTAAAGAGCTGATAAAACTCACCGGCATGGAAGGCCTCATCAATATGGGCACTGCGATGCTTGGTTTTAATATGGAAGATTTTATCAAAGCAAACAAAGGCGATGTGTTGCTGAGCATTTCAGATTTTGGAGTTGATAGTTTTGGTCGTCCGGAACCTAAAGTATTGTTCTCTGCTTCTATCGGTGATAAAGCATCTTTTGATAAATTAATTGATGCAGGAAAGAAAATGGGCAAGGGCGATGATATGGGCGGTAAAATAGCTTACAACAAAAATGACAAATACTTTGTTATTGGTAATGATAAAGCTGGCAACGACCAGTTCATCAGCGGCAAAGGCGGAAGCAAACCTGCTTTCTGGGATAAGATCAGCGGCGGACCAATTGCCGGTTATGTTAACCTGCAAACTATTATGAATGCGCTTAGCAAAGAGGCGGCAAGGGACAGTTTTGGGTTGATGACCTTACAGGCATCACAAAAATTCTGGAATGATATTACCCTCAGTGGTGGCGATTTTGAAGATGGCGGTATTGTTCAGCACCTGGAAATTAACCTCATGGATAAAACGACCAACAGCCTGAAGCAGCTTAACAAATACATTGATGCATTGGCGCTGATCGAAAAACAAAAGAAAGATTATTACAAAACAACCGATATTATGTTACCGCCTACTGTGGTTGATTCAGTAACGGTAGCAGCGCCCGTAGCGCCTTAAATAAAAACACTTTAATTTTAAAGCCGTCATGCACACAAAAATGACGGCTTTTTTATTCGGTTTAATATGCAGATAACGATCAAACAGCTGGCACCTACTTTCCTTGAAAAAGAAAAGATCCAGCGATCCGAAATATGGAACAAGGAAATTTCTTTCAACAAAGGAGAAAAAATTCAATTGGTAGCGCCCAGCGGCAGCGGTAAAACATCTTTCGTTCATTTTTTATATGGTATGCGAAAAGATTATACCGGCGCAGTGCTTTTCAACGGGCAGGAAATTGCTAAAATGACTGCAGCGCAAACTGCGGCCATGCGCAGCGGGCAGATGAGCATTGTATTCCAGGACCTGCGTTTGTTCATTGATCACAGTGCATTGGAGAACATCAGCATCAAGAGGGTATTGAATCCTTTTGGCGAAGACAGGATCAGTGAAATGGCAGAAAGATTAGGTGTTTTATCCAAGTTAAAACAAGCCGCCGGCATTTGCAGCTATGGCGAAAGGCAACGCATTGCCATCATCCGGGCATTGCAGCAACCTTTTGATTTTATTGTACTTGATGAACCCTTTAGTCACCTTGATGAAGCCAATAGCAAAAAAGCATTAGCACTCATTGAAGAAGAAGCCGCTAAAAGAAACGCAGGCATCATCCTCGCCGATCTTGAAGCTGTACCATTTTACAGATCCGATAAAACGTTTCATTTATGAATGATATGATCGTATCACTCATAACTCATCGTTCATAACTTATATCTCATTTATGGCATTGTCCTTTAAAAATATCGCCCCCTTCCTCGTCATCGGCCAAAACAAAAGCTCGAGGCTTTTCAGCTATTTTGGGTTAGGCATTGGTGTACTGCTGCTGCTTTGTTCTGTACAGCTGTTCATCAATATCAACCAACTGATGAAAGAGCGCAATCCTAAAAAAAGTAATTACGATTTTATTTCTATTACCAAGCAGATCACCGATCAGAATATGGGACAGGACCACAGCTTTACGCCTGCTGATATTACAGATCTAAAATCGCAGAAATTTATTACTGATGCAACGCCCTTACTGGCCAATAAATTCATTGTATCTGCCAAAGGCGGCGCTGCATTGCCATTTACTACGGATATTTTTTTAGAAGCCATTGATGAAAGTTTCATCGACACGGTTCCGCCTTCTTTTAAGTGGACAGAAGGACAGGACATTATTCCCATTATCATTTCATCTGATTACCTTGAATTGTATAATACTGTTTTCGCACCCAGCCGTGACCTTCCGCAGATATCGCAGAATACAGTAGGTGCGCTTATTTTAGAACTGGAATGCACCGGAATTTACGGCACCAAAACTTTCAAGGGGAATATTGTTGCCTTGAGTGATCGGATCAATTCTGTGATCGTACCGAAGAATTTTTTGGAATGGGCCAACAGGAATATTGCCAACCTCCCGAGCGGCAATGCCACCAGGGTTTATGTTAAAACTACTGACGCCAATAATGTTGATTTTTTAAATTACCTGCAATCGAAAGACTACCAGGTCAATAAAGACAAAACAAGGTTTGGAAGGGTTAAACAGGTGTTGCAGGCAGTAGTAAGCGGGCTTGGTGTATTTGCCATACTGGTGATATTGCTGGCAATGATGCTGTTCTCTTTCTACCTGCAGCTGATGATCGCAAGAAGCAAGGACAACCTTCAACTATTGCTTACGC
>CAYOLS010000345.1:0-2886 GCA_964404845.1 uncultured Ferruginibacter sp.
CCTGATAGCAGCCAATGTGATCTTTTCATTCATTGGTTTTTCCAATGATAGCCTGGTGAACAGAACCATCGGCTGGCCTTATTATACCAAAAGGCAGAACCAGTATTACCGTTTCATTACTTCCGGTTTTTTGCATGCTGATTGGATGCACCTGATCTTTAACATGTTCACATTCTATTTCTTTGGCTCCAACCTGGAGATCTACCTGAAAGTTTTTAACCTGGGTGGACCTGTTGCATACCTTGCCATTTACTTTTTGGGAATGATCGTGGCGGATATCCCTTCTTATATTAAACACAAGGATGATGCTTACTATAGGTCGCTGGGTGCTTCAGGCGCTGTTTCTGCGGTGGTATTTGCGGTGATCATATTCAGTCCATGGCAGGAGATCAGGCTGTATGGGGCACTTCGTATGTCGGCCTTGCTGTTTGCAGTGTTGTACATTTTCTATTGTGTGTACATGGGCAAACAGAATAATGATAATGTTAATCATGATGCCCATTTGTGGGGCTCTATCTTCGGATTGGTGTTTACACTGGCATTGCTGATAGCAATGAAACCGGGTGTTGTAACACCTATAATAGAAGAGTTGAAAGACTTCAGCTTATTTGGGCGGAAGGTTCCAGGCAAAGTGATAGAGTATTTGTTGTTGAACCGGTGATCTTAAAACGATCATCAATGCGATGGCCTGCTATCCACACAATTTTTTTATTGCTTTCTACTACCCAGACTTGCTGCTTTTGATTAAGCGATAATTTAAGATCGGTTAAAAAGCGGCTGATCTTTTTCTTCTTTGCCATGCCAAGCGGATAAAAATAATCGCCTGTTTTCCATTTGCGTAGCAATAATGGAAATTGAATATTCCTGCTGTCCAATTGTACCGCAAAAGGATCTTTGCTGATCGTTCCGGGTTTGCCCATTTGCTGAACAGTTAATTTACCTCCTGCAAATACTACTTCTTTATCATTTGCTTCGATAAGATAATTGATTACTTCATCACTGTTTAAAGGGCCAATGATAAGCCACTTACGGTTGCGTAGAATGCGGTGTGTGACTGACTGTACATATCGCCCGGACTCACTGCTGAGCAGCTTTATTACTTCGCCTGTTTGCTGAGCGCTGAAACCATGATCTTTTATGATCTCGTACAACACTGTGGGCATAGCTTCCGTGCGCTGTAGTTTTAAAACAGGAATATGCTGCTCTGCCCCTTTTGTAAAAATCAATCCTGCTTTAATTTTCGCCAAAGCAGATTGGTAGATAGCATTGATCTCCCTGAAACGTTCTGCATTGTGTAACAGGTTTTCTTTTACCTGTGGGAAAACTTTTTCAACTGCCGGCAACAATTGATTGCGGAAGTAATTGCGGGTATATTTATCACTGCTGTTACTGCTGTCTTCCCTGAAAGCAAGGTTGTTGTCTTTAGCAAATTGAAGAATATCTTCTTTGGTTGCAAACAAAAGCGGACGTACAATATTATTTTGTTTGGGCAGGATACCTTTTAATCCATTGATGCCGGAACCTTTGAAAAAGTTCATGACAATGGTCTCTATATTATCGTCAGCATGGTGAGCGGTAAGCAGGGATCGGAGTTGACCGGTTGAGGGGTCGATCAGTCCCCGGAACCAATCATACCGTAATTCACGTGCTGCTACCTGGATGGAAATTTTGTTATCGGCGGCATATTTTTCAGTAGCAAATTTTTTTACGAAAAATGGAACACCGTATTTTCCGGCCAATGCTTTTACAAATTGTTCATCGCCCTCGCTTTCTTCATTCCTTAATTGAAAATTACAATGGGCAATAGAAAATGTACAACCGGATCGATAGCACAATTCACACAACACAACAGAATCCACTCCCCCGCTTACGGCAATAAGCAGGTGATCTTTTGCAACGAAAAGATGGTTACTGGAAACAAATTTTTTAAATGTCTCAACAAATGAATTCATGCCCTTGGTAAATAGTCCGGTAAAGGTATGCCGACAATTGTATAATAAATAAGGAATAAGAAATGTAAAATAAGAAATGAGAAAGTCAGGGATACACCTAATATTTTTTGTTAACCGCAAAGGCGCAAAGGAGAATTCGTGTAATTAGTGCCTGAAATTTGTGCTATAAAAAAATCCCCGGATCTGACCTTCGGTACCGACCCTATAATTCATGTAATAAAAAATTATTCTTCGATCTCCTCCTTCGCCATCTGCAGCTCGCTATACGCATGCCTGTCCCCTGCCCTTTTTGCTTCTTCCATACCTCGCTCGTAAATGCGTATAGCTTTGTCGAAATTTCCCTGCCGTTCCAGTAATTTGCCCAGGTGATAATAAGATCCAACATAAGTTGGTTCCCGCAGCAGCAGTTCATTAAAAAGCTTGCGGGCCTCCTCATCTTCTCCTACTTTTATATACTCCAAAGCCAGCGCATGCTGCAAAAAACTATCCTTGTCATTGGTTTTTAAGTATTCCAGTAATTTCTCTATCCGGCTCATTCAATATTTTTTTAAGTAAGCATTCAACCTATCTTTGCATGGCTTATATTTGCACATAGTTGCATAAACAACTTTTTTTTATTTTTAATTGCCTCTGGCAAAAAACAGCGATAATGAAGATATTAGTTTGCATCAGTAAAACACCTGATACCACGGCAAAAATAGCTTTCGCAGATAACAATACGAAATTTGCGGCTGACGGGGTTCAGTGGATCATCAATCCTTATGATGAGTGGTACGCACTGGTTCGTGCCATCGAATTAAAAGAAGCAGATGCTTCTGCCGTATTACATTTGTTGAACGTAGGCGGTGCCGACAGTGAGCCGATCATCCGCAAAGCGCTTGCGCTGGGAGGTGATGAAGCCATCAGGGTGAATACAGACAATGCCGACAGCTTC
>CAYOLS010000346.1:0-2883 GCA_964404845.1 uncultured Ferruginibacter sp.
AAAGCGGGAATGAGAATGTTCTTTTCCAGGAAATTGATCTGCCTTGTTGCGGCATCTTTTTCAAGGTTGAGTGCGAATTGTTTTGCTTCTTCCGTCGTAGGTTTTTCTTCTTTTGATTTACAGCCGGCTGCTAAAACCAGGCAGGCCAATGCGATGAATGTAAAATGCCGGATCATATATTGTTTTTGTTGATTAATAAAATTTAAAATACTACATATTCATAAACAGCCACTTTTTTAATATCCCCAGTCGCTAAGAATAAGTGTTAAATAAACAGGTGCATGGAACGTTTAGGCATGCTCCTTGTTTTGTTGTACCTGTTACTATTAAATCTACAGATATGAAACTACTATCGATCATAGGGCTGTTGTGTTGCAGTATTGCCACAGTTGCCCAAACAACCCCGGCACCGCCATATTACCCGGCTCCTTCGCCTGCATATAATAATCCGCAGAACAAAGGGACACCCATGGTGAGCAACCCGGTGGAGAATAATAACCCGAGTGTACAGGCGAGCATACCGATCTTAAACAAGCCATCGAGCCTTGAAGTGGACATGGGTGGTTATATGGCACAGAACAACCGGATCATTTACAATAATTCGCAGCAAAACACGCCTGCTAAAAATGTTGCAACGGAAGGCACAGCCAATGTTCCCACAGTAGTGGCTGCTACCAGTGTTTCGTCTGATACGGTAATGAGGGTTCCAACACCAGTAACAGAACCTACCGGCAACACAGTAGTGAACACTACAGTGATATACAACAATACCACGGGCACCGACCTGAGCAGGACAACAGACAAGACAACCCTTCTCACCACTCAACGTGGCAACAGCTCGCCAATAAGACAAACTTATATTTCGGAACAGGTAGTGAATCGTTTTAAAAACCTGTATGGCGATAACCTGTATGATATCAGGCAGGTAAGATATGGCAACAGCAACACGATCTACATTATACGAACCATGAAGGATGGTATGTTCAATACTATGTACCTCGATGAAAATGGGGAAGTAGTGGTACAATAAAAAGGGCCGCATCAAAAGATGCGGCTCTTTTTTACCAAAGTTGCTGGTAGCCTTTTTCGTAAATATCTTTTTTAAGTTTTATCCTGTTCCTGAGGCAGGTGGGTAATGATGTGGTGGCTTCCTTTAACTTTTCGTAATTGGCAAGCCGCCATTTTTTCTCTGTTAAATAATAAGTATAATTCTCGTAAAGATTGAACAGGCAATACCGGTTGTAGGCATCAAGTGTGCTGTCTTTAATGGCATCAAGCAATGATCTTTCCACCAGTTCCCTGTTTTTGGTTTCTGCAATGGCCCGGCCGAGGCGGCCAATGCTGCCGTAATAATGCCTGTCCGTGGTATTGGAGCTGCGAAGGCTTATACCGAACAACAGGTCATTTACATCAATGTTGAGTTCTTCCAGTTCCCGTATGTAGGTCTTTCTTCTGCCGTAGGCATAGCTCCCGTCGATCATCCGTTCAAAACGGTCGTTCATAATATTAAGATGCGCTCTTAAAAATGTTTCCCAGTTAACGGTCTCTGCGCTCAGCATTGCAATATTAAGCGCATGGTCCCTGGGCCTTGAATCCTGGCTGCACATGCCCATTACCCGCCTGCTTCTTTTCATCTGCAAAGCGAGCGGCTTGGATTGGTACATGGCCACATAATATTCAAATTCATCAGAGCTGCCGGTATTTTTATCCTTGTATTCTTTCACTGCATCTGCTAATAATTGTTTGAATTTTTCTGTGCGGGACAATTCATAATGCACGAGCGCTTTTTTCATACTGTCAATTCCCATCCACTCGTGATCCTTATAACCGGCCGGCAATTGCTTTTCGTTGATATGTTTTGTCTGCGCTTCCAGGTATTGCAAAAAAGCATACAGCTTTGTTTTTGAATAGCCTTTTTCAAACTCAGGATCACGGCTGCCAAAGTATCCGTTGTCTTCTTTAGGCACAAGAGAAATATCTGCACTGGTATCTACCATGCAATCTGCATACAACAGCATCCGTGCATATTTTTCAGGAAGTGGGGCAGCAGAAGGTTCGGCAGTAAAATAAACAGCACAAAGCCCATATTCCGTGCTCTTTTCATATACCCACCTGTTTTGTAGAGGAGTAGCGGAGATAAGATCACCTGCTTCTATTCTAAATCCTGGCTCATTGTATTCATCCATACTAATGCCTGAGACCCTGGTATAAAATTTTCCTTCATCTTCATAATTATCCATTAGTACAAGCAGGTTCTCCTGCTTTTTGGCTTTGTGGTATTTATTTATAAAATCCTGGTAGCTGATGCCTGCACGAAGATCTGCCAGTGCGGCTTTTGCAGCTTTTTCATTTACTTCTATAAAATTCCCTGTTGCCTGCCTCACGGATAAATATGGTTTGGAAAGATCGCAGCGCCTGAAACGGAGGTTAAGCGAATCCACAATATGCGTAAGCTGCGACATGGTATGCGGGCTGTAAATAAGCCCGTTGCTGTACACTTCAAATTCACCATTGTAGCTTTTGCCGGTAAAAATGGTATCGGGTGGGGGAATAGGCGATACCGTTTCTTTGGGTTGTAATTGTGCTTTGCAGGAAATGGCCAGTATCATCACCGGCACAAAAAATAGTTTTGACATAGCAGCTGATTTTATTATTAGATAACAGGCGCCGGATATTGCATAAACATAGAAGGAAAATTTTTAAGGAAAGGTTAAAAGCAGGCAATGGAAATTATTATGGTGCTTTTAATGTGAAGTATTATAAGACAGAAATGTCAGCCCTGAGCTTGTCGAAGGCGGCGTTACATGATCTAGATCGACTTCGACAAACTCCCACGCTTTGCGGGGTTAGAAACAGCCTGATAGTATTTTTTAAAAAGTAATC
>CAYOLS010000347.1:0-2855 GCA_964404845.1 uncultured Ferruginibacter sp.
TAATACCTTCGAAGCAACTAATTTTTAGATCATGAAGCTTACTATCAGCAAAAACCTTGCAGCTGCTACTTTACTGCTGGCCTTTGCCGGCCTGCCCGCAGCGCATGCGCAAAAAAAATACATTGATCCTGCAAACATGGACCCATCCTATAAACCCGGGGATGATTTCTATATGTATGCAGGCGGCGCCTGGATAAGAAACAATCCCGTGCCAGCCAAAGAAACCCGTTGGGGGGCTTTTAATATGTTGAGGGACTTCAACATCAATGCTGTAAGATCGGTACTGGAAAAAACAGCCGCCCTTAAAAATGCAGCACCGGGTTCCATAGAAAGAAGAGTGGCCGATTTTTACCTTGCCGGTATGGACAGTGCGGCCATTGAAAAACGAGGCTACGACCCTATAAAAAAAGACCTGGAAAGAATTGCAGGCCTGAAAAACACGGATGAGATAATGGCCGAAATATCTTCCCTGAGAGTACAGGGCACGGGCGCACCCTTGTATGGCTTTGCTGTGGCACAGGACAGGAAAGATGTGGAGAACATGGTGCCGCAGTTCTTCCAGGGCGGTACTACCCTGCCTGACAGGGACTATTACCTGAAAGACGACAAACGTTCTACACAGATACAGGAAGCATATAAAAAATACATTGTTACATTATTTGGATTGACCGGCAGCAACGCTGAGCAGGCAAGTAAAAATGCCACGACCATTTTCAACATGGAGAAAAAAATGGCGGCAGCACAACTGAGTCGTGTGGACATGAGGGATGCTTATAAGACCTACAACAAATTCCAGGTAGAAGCTTTTAGCAAAACAACGCCGGGCATTGACTGGAGAAAGGTATTGACCAGCCTGAAAGTAAGCGGCGAAGACACTGTACTGGTAAACAACCCTGCATTTTTTGTTGAGATCAATAACATGCTCAAAACTATTCCAACCGAAGACTGGAGAACATACCTGCAATGGAATATTTTAAAAGCAGCGGCGCCTTATTTAAGCTCCGATTTTGTAGA
Source organism: uncultured Ferruginibacter sp. (assembly GCA_964404845.1). Taxonomy (GTDB): domain Bacteria; phylum Bacteroidota; class Bacteroidia; order Chitinophagales; family Chitinophagaceae; genus Ferruginibacter. The sequence goes on from CAYOLS010000347.1 coordinate 1,015, forward strand.
TGCTACTTTTGAATACAATAAAGTAATGTCGGGCCAGCGCATTCAAACGCCCCGCTGGCAGCGCATGAGCCAGCAAACTGATGCGTCTATTCCCGACCTGCTGGGACAATTGTATGTAAAGGAATATTTCAAGCCGGAAGCCAAGGCACGCATGGAAGAATTGGTAGCCAATCTCCGCAAAGCATTTGCTATCCGCATACAAAACCTTGACTGGATGAGCGATGCCACCAAACAAAAAGCACTGGCCAAGCTGGCGGCATTCCGTTCTAAAATTGGCTATCCTTCCAAATGGAGAAATTATGAAGGCCTGGTGATAAAACCGGATGCCTATTTTGAGAACACAAAAAATGTTGGCAAGTGGAACTATGAATTCATGGTGACCCGCCTGGGTAAACCTGTTGACAGGGAACGTATGAATACCACGGCTCCTACCGTGAATGCATTCTATAACGCTACGCTGAATGATATTACTTTCCCTGCAGGCATATTGCAGTTCCCTTTCTTTGATGCCAATGCAGATGATGCAGTGAACTACGGCGGTATCGGCGCTGTGATCGGTCATGAAATGAGCCACGGCTTTGATGACAACGGCAGCAAGTACGATGCAGACGGAACACTCCGCAACTGGTGGACAGAAGAGGACCGCCAGAAATTTGATGCAAAAGCAGCAGCACTCGCCAAACAGTTTGATGGTTACACTGTATTGGATACCATACATGTAAATGGTAAATTGACCCTCGGTGAAAACATCGGCGACCTCGGTGGCCTGAACGTAGCTTACGAAGCATTTAAAATGACCAAGGAAGGAAAAAGCAATAAAAAGATTGATGGTCTTACACCGGATCAACGTTTCTTCCTGAGCTGGGCGCAGGTATGGGTGGGCAATATTTTACCCGAAACAGCAGCACAACTGATCATTACAGATACCCATGCACCGGGGCCTTACCGTACTATCGGGGCACCTGTAAATATGGATGCATGGTACAAAGCATTTGATGTAAAACCTGGCGAAAAACTCTACAAAAAACCGGAAGACAGGATACGCATCTGGTAATCAAAACGATATAAAATTGGCAATGCCCCTTATCAAAGGGGCATTTTTTTTGCTTGTATCTCGGCAGGCAAGATCGTATTTTGCCAGCTGTAAGTGTTCAACTTTTTTTGAAACGAATTGTTAGAACATTATTCCATCATCATAAAATTTCATGTTATGGAAACGATCACAACAACATCATCTACCCATCAATATAGTGGCTACAAACCCAAATGGCTAACCTTACTACGAATTGCATTGGGTGTTATCATCCTGCTGAAAGGCATTTCCTTTTTCATGGACAATACTTTGCTAATGTCATTGCTGCAGCGAAGCAACCTGGCATTTGTAGGCGGCAATGCAGAAGTGTGGGCATCAGTCATTACTTATTTCAACTTACTGGGCGGGGTTTTCATTGCCACAGGATTTTTTACAAGGTTCATTTGTATCCTGCTCATCCCTATGCTCATCGGCGCTGTCTATCTTAATTTCAGCTTAGGTATCGGCGGTGGTGCAGGCAACCTGTTGCTATCCATCATTGCACTGGTATTGCTCGTATTATTTGCAAAGCTGGGCAGCGGCAATATTTCCGCCGATGAATTTTTCAGAACCTACACACATGCGGGTGAGAAGGATGGATATACAAGGAAATTTTTTCAATGAGCGGGTAGTCCATGGTCAATAGTGATGGCGTGCAGCAATAATCAATAATTATTAATTACTGATTATTGCTTATTGATTATTACAGAAGCATTATAAAACAAAAAGCGCCATCAATTACGATGGCGCTTAATATTAAATCTTACTT
>CAYOLS010000348.1:0-2848 GCA_964404845.1 uncultured Ferruginibacter sp.
TTCTTATGATCGGTCTCAATAGCCTGCTTCCTTTGTTTATGCCGGCAGATTTTATGAGCCAGATAACAAGTGGTGCACCGGCAGCAGGGAATGCCGGCATGATGAGTACCGTAATGCAGGGAATTTCTTCGTTGCCTTTGTTTAAGATCGTTACATTGTTCCTGTTCTACTTCCTCGGAGGATACCTTACTTATGCATCTTTGTTTGCAGCTATCGGAAGCGTGGTAAGCGAAGACCAGCAGGATGCACAGCAACTTGTTTTCCCGGTATTGATGCCGATCATCCTTGGCTTTGTGATCATGTCCAACTCACTGTCGAACCCACACAGCAGCATGGCGGTATTCGGCAGCCTGTTCCCGCTTACCTCACCTATTGTAATGATGGGAAGGATCACTTACGATATTCCTTTCTGGCAGCTGGCAACTTCTATGCTGCTATTGATCGGGTGCTTCCTGTTCTTTACCTGGATAACAGGAAAGATATACCGTACCGGTATCTTAATGTATGGTAAAAAACCAAGCTGGAAAGAAATGATGAAATGGGCGTTCAGGAAATCCTGATCTTTCAATCTATAAATAAAAATGGCAACCAATAAGGTTGCCATTTTTATTTATTACTGAAATGATATTTAAGCGGAAACTGTTGTTGTTGACGATTCTTCTTTTGGTAATTCATCATCGCCAAATACTGCTTTATTAGCTTCTGTTTCTATGTATTTATACAATATCGGTGAAATGAGCAATAAAACTGAAAGCAGGAGACCGAGTATAAAACCAACAACCCCATAGATCATAGCAGAAGGTTTTGTCTGGTCGAAAGGCCTTTCTGGTTTATCAAGCACCGCAATAATAGGAGTAGCTTTTTGCAGGCGCCACAATGCTTCTTCTTTGTTATTGGTCAATGCATCTCTTTGGCGCACGCCTCTTTCTTTTGCATTGATGAGGTTTTCTTTCGGAATACTGTACTCGATACGATCTTTTGGAACAAACCGGGTAGTATTGGCCATTACAATAGCCTTCCTGTCGTAAGTATCCAGCACTTCCTGTAAGGAGTCGATCTTTTTTAAAGTAAAATCATAATCCCTTTTTGCCTTTTTAATTTTAAGATCGATATAAAACTGCGATATCTTATCGATCATAGCATAGGTGACCGGTGTTAACAGCTCGGGATTGGAATTGGTATAAGTAATTTCCAGTATGCCGCTTTTGAGTGTTTTGGCATTGAAATTATCATTTAATAATTTACCACCCCTGGCAGCCAGTAAAACTGTGTCAGCCGGTACTTTCATTGCAGGAGTATACAGGCTTTTATTTTGGTTGTAGTTTTCTATTAACAGCTCTGCAATGCGTTTGTTACCAAATTCTTTGAGGCGTTGTAAAGCAACCGCTTCCCTTGTATTGCGGCTGGTAGCCAATTCTACAATGTTGATAGATGCTTCCTGGCTGAAGCTTTTCGGTGATTCGCTACCACCTAAAAACTGCGAAATGGCACTGGAAGCAGCATTGCTTTCATTGGAAGCAGTTAAGGCAAATACTGTTGCCCTTGTATTATATTTAACCGGTAATCTTTTGGCATAAATAAATAATCCAATAGCCCCAACCACACCGATAAGGAGTACCAACAACTTGAACTTCCCAACCCGCAGGTATATTTTCTGAATCAGTTCTCTGGATGTCACCTCTTATTATTTTAGTTGATATATTTAAAAATAATGCCGGTCAATATTACAGGAATAGATCCTACCAGAACGGTTTTAATGATGTCGCCGGCATCCTGTGTTTCCGGCCTTTGTGGTACTGTAATCACGGCACCTTCTTCTACCTTTGGATAAAAGCGCAGGAAGAGAAAGCTTTTTGTACGCCTGCTTTTGCCACTTGCATACGTTACATATACACGCTTGCGCCATGGTTTTACCGCAAATCCACCGGCTTTATCAATATAATACATCAGGCTGGTGTGTTCCTTATCAAAGGCAATTTTTAAAGGCGACTGTACTTTTCCTCTTACACTTACAAAAGGATTTATTTCAGGAATAAAAACAACATCACTTTCCTGCAGTACAATATCATGTTTGCTGTTTTTATATTTCATGGCTTTGTACAGGTCAATGGTAACCGGTTCATCAACTACTTTTGCCAGTTCAGAAAGACTGTCTGGAATAGGGCGGCCCAGGGAATCCAGTTTTACTTCAGGCACTACAACTTTTTCTCTCAGCATATCTGTTTTGTTTCTAAACAAAACAGCGCCGGCCAGGTTGGCATTCTCCTGCACACCACCGGCTCTTTGCAGGTAAGACGATATTCTTTCATATTTTGACAACCTGGGATACAGACCCGGGTATTTTACCATTCCTTTCAGTTCAACATTCTGTTGTAATTCGAATGTTGGATTTCTACGGACAAAAACCTGGTCATAAGGACGCAATATGATCTTTGCTGCAGCACTATCCAGTTGTAAATTTGGTTGGATCGCATAAGACCTTACTATTGTACGGGTAGGTTTTAAACTTTTCTTTGCAGAATCAATATCTACTACACTTGATATTTCAAGGCGGCCATATTCTGCCGTTGGTTTAATACCGCCGGACAGGTAAAGCAGGTCTTCAAGCGTCATACCACCATATTTAATAACCCTTCCTTCCTTCCTGATCTCACCACGTATTTCCACATATTGTTGTTCGCCAAACTCGTTCACCGAAAACAACTGAACAACGTCATTCGTTTGCAATACCACGTTACTTGAGCTTCCGATAGAATTGTCATTAACACCGGTAAGATCCACTTCGAGCCTGTCGGATTGAAGATTGGTTGAATCTCCTGCACCCCTGAAAATGTATGCTCTCGGCAAA
>CAYOLS010000349.1:0-2835 GCA_964404845.1 uncultured Ferruginibacter sp.
TTTTGTATTCGACATCAGCGCTTTGAATCTTTGCTCATCTCTTGTGATAAGGTCGGCTCTTTTGTATCCTGCAAACCTGCGTGCCCAAACCAGGGTGAACACATCAGGGTTAAACAATTTACCGGTTTGGTCCGCCACTACATCAAAAGCTCTTTTCTTTAAAAATCTTTTGCGATCGATAAATCCATCTTCCATATTCTCCTCCATAAACCTGTAAAGCTGCTTATCGGCCCAGTAATGCCAGTTCTGTGCATTGGTAATAGCTTTTATTTCACAGATATCAGGATACTTGCCCCACATTTCCCTGCTCACCTGCCCGTGCAGCTGGCTTACACCATTGGCGAGCTTTGCAAATCGCAATGCGGCCAGTGAATGGTTGAACTGGTTATCCGTAATACCTGTCAGCAAACGAACCAGCTCCAGCGGCATGCCGCAGAAGTAACCCATTTTTTCGCACAGGTGAATGTCATGTTTTTCATTGCCGGCCTCTTCAGGTGTATGTGTTGTAAATACCAGGCGTTGTCTTACTGCCTCCTTGCTGCCAAATTTATTGTACAGGTAAAAAGCAGAGCTAATGCCGTGCGCTTCATTTAAATGATACAGCTCCGGATTAAAGTTGAGTTCATCCATCAGCTTTGCGCCACCAACACCGAGCAAAATGAATTGTGCCACTTTGGTAGCAACGTTCGCATCATATAAACGGTGCGAAATGGTTTGCGATACATAATCATTCTCAGGCAAGTCAGTGCTGAGCAAAAACAGCGGCGCCGATTTGAACGTTTCAGGATTCAGGTAAAATGCTTTTACCCAAACAGGATGATCATGAATATTGATCTGGAATTTGATGCCTGTATCTTCCAGGAAGTTGTATATTTTTTCGTTCCATTGCACCTGCAGGGTTTGATCCTGGTTGCGTGCCTGGTCGTAGTACCCGTATTTCCACAAAATGCCGATCCCTACAAGGTTCTGACGCAATTCATAAGCACTGCGCAGGTGTGAACCGCTCAGGTAACCCAACCCGCCACTGTAAATTTTAAGTGGCTGATGCACTGCAAACTCCATTGAGAAATAAGCTACCTTCTTACCGTAAGCAGGATCCACTTCGTAAGGAACCTGGAACTGTTTAAAATCCATTCTTTTAATTTTTATTTGGCTGCAATATAGGAAAATTGTCAGTTCTGTGTAAAAGATACACATTAAATAAACTTTCCCCCATAAATCCTCAAACGGGCACACAAGTTAGGAGAAAAAATATTTAGATACATCTAACTTTATATTTCGACTAATGAAATATAATTTTACTAAATTGTAACAGTGAATTTTAAAGACAGGATGAGCGGAAGCGTTCTTCAAATTTGTATTGTACAATATGACAGGTTCTAATAAAAATCCGCATGCTTCCCTCAGTGAAGTGCATGCAAGTGTAGAGATAGTGACAAAAGAGGGCAAATGGAAAAAATTGTTTTCATTTCTCGGGCCTGCTTACCTCGTAAGCGTGGGTTATATGGACCCGGGCAACTGGGCAACTGACCTGGCAGGGGGCAGTAAGTTTGGCTACACCCTGATATGGGTTTTGCTTATGAGCAACCTGATGGCATTGTTACTGCAAAGTCTTTCTTCAAGATTGGGTATTGTACGTGGGCTCGACCTGGCGCAAGCCAACAGGGCTACTTATCCCAAACCTGTAAACTTCATTTTGTATTTATTGGCTGAGGTTGCCATTGCTGCAACAGACCTTGCTGAAGTGCTGGGGATGGCCATTGGTATACAATTGCTCACGGGCCTGCCATTGATATGGGGCGTAAGCATTACCGTGCTGGATACCTTTCTATTACTCTATCTCCAGAAATTGGGTATAAGAAAAATGGAGGCGTTTATCATAGCACTGGTTGCAGTGATCGCTGTTTCATTTTTGGTCCAGATCATTTTGGCCAAACCTGTTGCTTCTGAAGTAGTGAAAGGTTTTATTCCTTCCTTCCCCAATGAAGAGGCGCTGTACATTGCTATTGGTATTATCGGCGCCACTGTTATGCCGCATAATTTGTACCTGCATTCTGCATTGGTGCAGACAAGAAAAATTGATAAAACTGATAAGGGAATTAAGCAGGCATTGAAATTCAATTTTATCGATACTACGGTTGCGCTGAATATTGCTTTCCTGGTAAATGCAGCTATTCTAATTTTAGCAGCTGCCGTTTTTTTCAAGACAGGCAATTCGCATGTAGGAGAGATCAAGGAAGCACACCGGTTATTACCGGGCTTTTTAGGTAATACGGCTCCTATCCTATTTGCGCTTGCATTGATCGCCGCAGGCCAAAGCAGCACTGTAACCGGCACGCTTGCCGGACAAATAGTAATGGAAGGATACCTGAGCCTACGCCTTAATCCTATTTTAAGAAGATTGCTCACCCGTTTGTTAGCCATTGTTCCGGCCATTATTGTGATCGGCATTTATGGCGAAGGCGAAGTAGATGCTTTACTGGTGATGAGCCAGGTGGTACTGAGCCTTCAATTAGGTTATGCTATCATTCCATTGATACATTTTGTAAGCGATAAAAAAACGATGGGCAATTTTGTGATAAAGCCTGTTGTAAAATTTGCAGCGTGGATCATTGCTTCTGTATTGGTATTCCTTAATTTAAAAATGCTGATGAATGAAGTAACGCCGGTATTTACTGCGGAAGCATTGGGACCAAAGGTTGCAGTGATCGCAGCGGGGCTTTTCTTTGGAGGAATTTTGATTTATATAACCCTACATCCTTTTATCAGCAAGGCGAAGAAGCAGGTACAATCGATATTCCTGCATGAGCCAGTTACAACTATCCCTGAACTGAC
>CAYOLS010000350.1:0-2823 GCA_964404845.1 uncultured Ferruginibacter sp.
AGGAGGAACGATCACTGTAGAAGTCGGCCCTTCAATATTTTCTCCTCCAATGGCTTTACTTTCATCAAGTGTATTTATTTTGGATGCCTGCAAAGGATCATTTGTTATTTCTATATTCGAAAATTGTTGTTGAGCTGTTGGTTTACTGGCAATTGCCGGTTCTTGAGCCTTAGGCGTTTCCGGCTGCTTTGGTTTTTCCGGTTTCTTAACATCCTCCACTGGTGGTAATGCAGCTGTCTCATTATCAGGAATTTCAAATACACTTACCAATAATTTTTCTTCTTTTATAAAAGAGGTGAGTGCCGCAATTCCTCCTGCAAACACAAATGCTACCACAAGCGCTTTAATTAATCTTCTTTTATAGTGCTTGCGTAATTCATAAGCACCATAATTCTTATTCCTTTTGTCAAAAACGATGTCGAGCAAGTCTGATTTTAGAATGTCTTCGTTGTTCATTTTGGTAAATTTTAAAAGTGAAGAGATGCTGTTAGTGTATTTATTTATCAATAAGATGCACAGCACTCCCGGAATCCACAAAACGCTGCAATCCTGAACCTTGAACCGTTGAACTTTTGAACCCTTCAAACTTCACGTTATCTTTGCTCCATGAAGATTTTAATGGTTTGCCTGGGAAATATCTGCCGCAGCCCGCTGGCAGAGGGCATTTTACAGAAAAAAGCGGGCGAAGCGGGGCTTGACTGGACCGTGGAAAGCGCCGGGACCAATGGTTATCATACCGGCGAAGCGCCCCACCACCTGAGCCAGAAAGTGGCCAAAAGGAATGGCGTGGACATCAGCGGGCAGGTTTCGAGGAAGTTTGTGGCAGAAGATTTTGACCGTTATGATAAAATTTACGCCATGGCAGGCGATGTAGCCGCTGATATCAAAAGAATTGCCGGCAGACATTACAACGAGGCCAAAATGGATTATTTCCTGAATGAGCTGGAGCCGGGCTGCAATAAAAATGTGCCCGATCCCTGGTATGGCGAAGAAGACGGTTATACAGAAGTGTATACACTGATCGACAGGGCCTGCGATGCGGTCATTAAAAACTATTTTTCAAAAATTCCAACAACAGCAATATAATGTCAAAAGTCAGCATTCCTCAGGGCACCCGTGATTTTTCTGCAGAGACGATCCGCAAGAGGAATTTTATTCTCAATAATATCAGGTCCGTTTTTGAGCTCTACGGGTTTCAGCCGCTGGAAACACCGGCAATGGAAAACCTGGATACGCTCATGGGAAAGTATGGTGAAGAAGGCGACAAGCTTATTTTTAAAATACTCAACAACGGGTTGAACGATCCGAAAAATACAGGCAAAGCAAAAGCAGGTTTTGAAAAATTAATGGAAGGAAAAAATACTTCTGATCTTACAGAAAGAGCTTTGAAGTATGATCTTACGATTCCGTTTGCAAGATATGTAGCCATGAACCACGGCCAGCTAACGTTCCCGTATAAACGCTACCAGGTGCAACCGGTGTGGCGTGCAGACCGCCCGCAAAAAGGCCGCTACCGTGAGTTTACACAATGCGATGCGGATGTAGTGGGCAGCACCTCTTTGCTGAATGAAGTAGAGCTCTGCAATATTTACCACAGCGCTTTTGTGAACATGGGTTTGAAAGATTATGAGCTCAGGATCAACAGCCGTAAGATTTTGGCAGCCCTCGCAGAGCTATGCGGCGGCAGTGAAAAAATGACCGACATCACCATTGCGATCGATAAGCTGGATAAGATCGGCATTGATAAAGTAAAAGCAGAATTGTTTGAAAGAGGTTTAAATGAACAACAAATAGCAGTGATCGAAACCTATCTCAACATTGACGGAAGCAACGAAACAAAAATTGCCGCAGCAGAAAAATTATTCGCCGGCAATGAAACTGCTGCCAAAGGAATTGAAGAGATCCGTTATGTGGCATCGCAATGTACCAATACCAATTTGTCCATCGACTTTACACTGGCCCGTGGCCTCAATTATTATACAGGTATCATTTTTGAAGTAAAAGGACCCGCTTCTGTAAAAATAGGCAGCATCGGCGGTGGCGGCCGTTACGATGACCTTACAGGCTTATTCGGCGTGCCGAATATTCCCGGCGTGGGTATCAGTTTTGGTGTAGACAGGATATATGATGTACTGGAAGAGTTGAACCTTTTTCCTGCCAGTCTGCAAAGCAGTACCAAAGCATTGTTCTTTAATATGGGCAGGGAAGAAAGCCTGGTTGCCTTTGCACAAATGCAGCAATTGCGTGCTGCCGGCATTGCATGCGAACTGTATCATGAGCCGGTTAAAATGGACAAACAATTTAAGTATGCCGATAAAAAGCTTATTCCTTTTGCGATCATCATCGGCAGCAAGGAAATAGAAAATAAGGGAGCGGTTGTAAAAGACCTGGCATCAGGTAAACAGCAAAATGTATCGTTTGAACAGCTTGCAAGCCTTTTGGGCTAAGCATTTTGCAGAGGAAATAAAAGACCTGGATCCCGTAAAAGGGCCGTTCAAAGATTTAAAGAACCCTTTCGGTAAAATAAAGCGGTAGTTTCGGTTACCAATAATAATTTAGCGTATTAATAATAAATCAATTTTATGAGAATTAAATTTCTGCCTACCCTGCTTGCTGCATTTTCAGCCGTATTGATACTGGCTTCCTGCGGTGGCAAAAAGACAAACACCCAGGGGCGTTATGTACCCAAAGATGCTGTAGTGGTAATTCACCTGAACGGTGAGTCACTGAACGCTAAATTGCCATGGGATGAAGTAAAAGCGAACAATGCTTTTAAAATGGCCTATGCTGACAGCTCTGTAGATGCACTTGCAAAAGCAGCGA
>CAYOLS010000351.1:0-2773 GCA_964404845.1 uncultured Ferruginibacter sp.
TCAGGGATCTTTGCAACATTTTCAATTACCGTGCTGGCTCTTGAAATAATGCTGTAACAACCTACCCATGGACCATCCACACCCCAATAGCCTTGCGGGTTCCCGGCACCTGTTGTACCCATGAACCAATCTACGCCGGATACATGGTCATCATCCAGGATGGTGATATTCCACATAGGTTGCAGGTAAAGGTCCCAGCTATACAATGCACTGTACACCCCATTGATGGCCGTTTTGGCATCACTTTCATTTTTGTAAAAGTTATTGGGAGAAATAAAAGAATAGGTCTCTTCTTCCAGCTGTTTTTTGCAGGAAGTAATACTGCCCAGCAGCGCAACCGAAGAACAAACAATGAATAAATATTTATAAGCTCTCATGATTCTTATTTTGAATTGTTGATATTAAAAACCACAACGAAGGGTAATATTATAGGTCCTGCTGTTTGGATAACCACCAAGATCAACCCCATACAATGCAGGATTATCGCCATAGCTGTTCATTTCAGGATCGTAACCGCTGTAGTTGGTGAAAGTGTAAAGGTTGTTCACACCTACCGACAAACGGATAGAGCTGATCCCTTTCACCAGGTTGTTTGGAAGATTGTAACCGAGTGTAAGATTTTTGATCCTTACAAAACTTCCGTCTTCAATAAACCTTCTTGAGAACAACATGGTTCTCCAGAACTGGCGCATCACTTTAGGAGATGTTGCATTACTGTTGTCTTTATTTTCATCCCAGGCGCCATCTAAAGTTTCCTGGCTTATATTTTTACCGGTACCGATGTTGGAATTAAAACGGGTGTTCATGTTCACAATATCATTGCCCTGCACACCATTGATGAAAATGCTCAGGTCAAATTGTTTGTAACGGAAATTATTGGTGAACCCGAAAATGTAATCAGGATTGGTGTTGCCGATAATAACCCTGTCGCTGATGGAAATAGAAGTAGGATCATTGTCGAAATTTTTATACTTGATCTCTCCTACCATGCGACGTATGATAGCATCCGGCTGGTTGGTGTACACCTGGTCATTCCTTACTTCTGCTTCATTATCATAATAGCCATCTTCTACATAACCATACAATGCACCGATCGGCTGACCGGCCCTTTGAATGAACGGTGCATCACCGGTAGAAATATTCCCTGCAAATTGTTCTTTGATATCATCACCCAGGCTGATGATCTTGTTCCTGTTAAAAGCGATATTAAAATTGGCACCCCATTGAAAATCACCCTTTTTAACAGCTACCGTATTCATGGACAATTCCACCCCTTTATTTTCTACTGTGCCGGAATTTTTCAGCTGGCGCTGGAAGCCGGTAGAAGGCGGTGTAGTTACATATTGCAGCAGGTTCTTCGTTCTTTTCCTGTACAGGTCTGCGGTAAAATTCAGGCGTCCCTTAAAGAAACCGATATCAACACCTGTATTGTAAGAAGAAGTAGTTTCCCATTTCAGGTTGGCATTGGCCGGGCCTGAAAAAATATCATCTGCCAAGCCTGTTTGCAGCGAACCACCAAAAGGATAATTGTATACTGCAAGTTTTGATAAAGATGCATAAGAACCGATACCCTGGTTACCCGTTTGTCCAAAGCTTAAACGATAAACAAGATTGCTGATAGTGTTTGAATTTTTAAGAAAAGCTTCATTGCTTACTTTCCATGCAAGACCTGCCGAAGCAAAGCCCGCCCATTTGTTGTTGGCACCAAATTTACTGGAACCATCTCTCCTGTAAGAAGCCGTAAGCAAATACCTGTCATCAAAACCATATTGTATCCTGCCTAAGAAAGAGATAAGCGTGGATTGATAGCGGCTGCCAATTACCGGCATGATCTGTTCGCCCGCCTGCAGGTTTTCATTTTGTAAAAGGTCGTTCGGGAAAGTTTTTGCTTCCGCTCTTTTCCACTGGCCATTGGTACGCTCAAATGTGCTTGCCCCTGTAAGCGTAATATTGTGTTGTTTTATTTTTTTATTGTAAGAAATGATACTTTCCGAAACAAAGCTTGTCCATAAATTATCCGCTTTCAAACCCCAGCCTTTTACACTAAAACCTTCATACACGGTTACAGGGTAATACTGGTCTCTTGTATTACTGCCGTAGTTAAAACCTATGTTCTGCCTGAATTTTAAGCCCTTTGTAATATTCGCTTCTAAAAAGTTGGAAGAAAAAATAGTATAGCCGGTTACCTTGTTCAGCACATCTCTTGAATAAATAACAGGATTGGTTATAAAGAAACCTTCGCCGCTTCCTTCGTACGCTTCCACGCTGTCAATGGTAGAAGGATAAGTAATGGCAGAACGGATAACACCGGCACTTGCTGCATCCGATTTATCAGTACCTGTTTTAACACCATTGGTAACGGTATTGGCAATGCTGGTGCTGGTACCAATGCGGAATATTTTTCCAAGATTACGGTTAATATTAAAATTCAGACCCAGCTTCCTGAAATCAGAATTAAGTATCACACCATCCTGGTTCATGTAATTGAAGGAAAGGCTATGATTACCGGCTTCAGATCCGCCGCTGATATTCACACTGTAGTTCTGGTAAAGCCCCGTTTTAAAGATAGCATCCTGCCAGTTGTTATTATTGCCATCAAATATCGACAGGTCCGGATAAGGGAGATTGTAAGTGGTACCATCGTACTTATTGGAATTGGCATAAGCCAGGTTCTGGTACGCTGCATATTCACCGGGTGTAAGCACATCAATCGTTTTTGATACTTGTGCAAAACCTACATTCACATTGAGCTCTACTTTATCTTTTCCTGTGC
>CAYOLS010000352.1:0-2763 GCA_964404845.1 uncultured Ferruginibacter sp.
CAGCAGGGATTTTGGCAGCAAGAAAATATGGGAAGATTTTATAACAGCAGCGGGTTTAAATACCGAAGAAATTCCTCCTGGTTTGCTCAAAAATTTTGTCGATTACACAAAGGTCATGAAAGCCAATATCGATAATATCGACTACAACAATATTGTATATGTGGCCGGCAAGGATAAAGAAACGGTGAAAGACTACAAAATAGAAAATGACAGGCTGCAGTTTTATTCTACGGCCGAAGGGGATCAAAGTGTAACATGGGCATCGGGCATACCGGCAAAAATAGACCGCAATAAGTCTTTGTATTATACCAATGCCACACATGGCGGTTTGTCGAAAAAATCATTTTTGTTCCAGGGTATCATGGATATTTTGAAGACCGGTAGTACCGTATCACATGAGTTTAGCCGGGTGCCACTTCCTGTCAGTGAAAATGAACGTTCTTTTGAAAGCAAGGAAAAATTTGAATTTGAAACATCCGAAGCTGCTATTGAAACAGGCATACTTGGTTTGGATGAGCTGATAACCGGCGAAGAGACCAATACGCCTATACTTAATATTTCTGTAAGCAGCGGCGACCTTATGTTTGCCCGCTATCCTGTAATGATCGGGCATTTTGCGTATGATGATATTTATAATGCCGAAGATGTAGCCAATACTTATTTAAAAGATGCGTTGCACTACAAACATAAGCTGGCCTTGTATCCCGGACCGATAGGGTCTAGCGAATGTTTCCCCAGCCCGGATGAAAGCAATGGTTTTCCCGGTTGCGTGATAGTAGGCCTTGGCCTTTCTGAAACATTAAATGTTAACCAGCTTACGCTTACCATTGAGAAAGCAGTTAGCGATTATTTGCTTACCCATTGTAAAAATGATGTATCAAAACAAACCAATAATAACAGGAAAAAGCTCGGGTTGTCAACGCTTTTGATCGGTGCCGGTTATGCAGGGATGGCCGTTGAAAGTGCATGCCGTGCTATTATTAAAGGAGTGATCAATGCCAATCAGAGTGTGATCTCACTCACACAGATGCAGGATCTGTATATCAATGAGCTGGAGTTTATTGAATTATATGAAGATAAAAGTATCTCTTGCTTTAACAGCATAAACTCGTTTATAAAAAATAACCTTGATGGCCTGAATATTGGGTGGACACAAAGGGCCATCAACAGAAACCCGGGTGTAAGAAAAAGACTGTTTACAAATGATACAAATGCATGGTGGCAGCGCCTTTGTATATTATCGGAAATCAATAAAGATGCACCACTGTCAAGCGCAAAATTTTCATTTTACAGCAGTACCAATAATGCAAGGGAAGAGAAAGTAGAAATAAGCCAGAATGTGGAGACACTTGAGGATATGATAGAAGATATATCCACCAATAAGCAATGGACTTATGAGAAAGCAAGGTCGCTGTTTGAAATACTTATTCCTTCCTATGTAAAGGAAACGATCAAAAGAAAGTCTCCCATTTTATGGGTGTTGGATGAATATGCGGCGTCATTTCCATTGGAATTGCTACAGACCGGCCCGCAAAATGAAAAACCCCTATGTATTTCAGCACCTATGATAAGGCAGCTGGCAACAAGTAATTTTGATCCTATCGTTCCTGTAAAAAGTAACAATGCGATTGTTATTGGAGACCCTGACCTGGATGGATTTGAAAAAGCGAGACAGCTCCCGGGTGCTGCCCGTGAGGCCCGTGAAGTATATAATTTATTGACCGATCCGAAATACGGGGGAAAATTAAACCTGGATAAGCCATGGATTAATGCTTCGCATACCCAGATACTTTTTAACCTGTACAAACAGGATTATAAAATAATACACATAGCAGCCCACGGATTTTTTAATGAAAAGAATAATAATGAAACAGGTATTGTGATCGGCAGAAGTAAAAAAGATCCTTCTAAGCCGCATTATATAACACCTGCTAATATTGCGCAATTGCCCGGTACACCTGAGCTGGTGTTTATAAATTGTTGTTTCCTTGGTAAGGTAAATGCTTATGCAGAAGAGTATAGTTCCGGCAGGGGTAAAATGGCTGCTAATATCGGTACACAGTTGATACAAAAGGGAGTAAAAGCCGTAGTAGTAGCAGGCTGGGAAGTGGATGATGCCGCAGCACTTGCATTTGCAAAAAAATTTTATGAAACAATGCTGAATAGGCGAAATTTCGGCGATGCTGTACATGTAGCAAGGCAGGATGTATATAAAAACTTTCCAAACACCAATACCTGGGGAGCGTTTCAATGTTACGGGCAGCCTCAATATAAACTCGAAATAGGGCCAGGGGAAAACTATGTTCCTACATTTGATATTCCACAGGAAGCAGAGAATAAGCTCGAAAATATCATTAGCAAGTCCGAAGTGTCTTTTTATACAGCAGATGAGTTAAAAGAAGAGCTATATGATATTTCCAAAGCTATAGAAAATGCAAAATTCAAAAATCCTTCGTTAAAGCAATTGGAGGCAAAGGCCTATGTAGAATTAAATGAACTAACAAAAGCCATCGAAATATTCAATGAGTTATTCAAATCGGGAGTTGCTGATTTTAATGTTACCTCACTTGAAATTTTTCAGAATATAAGTGTGAAACAGGCTATCGTTGATTTTGCCAAAGCAATAGCTGAAAAAAAGGTGGATGATAAGTTTACAATAAGCAAATTAAATATCATTAAAAAGGCAGTAGGAAATATTGAGCAACTGCTTGCTATTTGGGAAACAAGTGATAGATACTCGATAATAGGTAGTTCAATGAAACG
>CAYOLS010000353.1:0-2747 GCA_964404845.1 uncultured Ferruginibacter sp.
ATCCAATTATTTAGTGTTGATCGAAGTTATTTTTGTAACACATTCGACAGGCTTAGTGTGACAAGAACAAATTCGTTTAACAAGGCATTGTAAGACCAAGTTTACCGAAATAAAATTTAAATTAAATACTACTGTCAGGCTGAGCTTGTTGAAGCCGGTATTAGAAATTCACATTTTACTTCAGCAACTCCGCCAGCTCCTTATCCCATTGGCCGGTTTTACCGTATTCCACCACACGGCCAACTTCCTTGCCGTCTTTCATTACAATAATGGTAGGCACATTTACTACCTTAAATGCATCTGTAATGCCACCGATGGTTTTTTTATTCCTGTCCACGGCAAAAAAACTGATGTTCGCATCCGGGAAATTTGCCTGCTCCTGTAATTTGAAAAACTTAGGCAAAATAAAATGGGAGTCTTCACACCAGGTACCACCAAATACCACCAGTCTTGTGTTGGCCGTTGCCGCATTCGTCATCGTCGTTTTATATTCAACAGGCGGGTTATAAGTGGTTTGGCTGCTATTGTACCAGTTAAAAGTAGAATCGTTGATCAGCGCATACTTGGTAATGATGCCATTGAGTATATGTACTTTTGGATTTTGCGGATCGGGAGCCGAAACATAAGGGCTTTGTGCTGCAACAGATAATGAAACAGATAAGCAAAGAGAAACAAAAAATAATTTCATGTGGGATGTTTATTTAGCCTGTCATGCCGGGAAATGAGGCATGGCAACAATTTATAAATTAGCTTTTAGATCTAATAAGAAAGCCTTTGTCTTTTTAAGGGTCTCGATCATTGCAAAAGCCTCTTCTGTTTTTTTATTTTTTTTCAAAAAGTCTTTTGCGCCGGCAATGCTGTATTTTTTCTCTCTAAGTAAATGATAAATCAGCTGCAGGCTTTTAATATCTTCCGGGCGGAACAGGCGGTCGCCTTTGCCATTCTTCTTGGGTTTTAAAATATCAAATTCATTTTCCCAGAAGCGGATAAGAGAAATATTTACTTTGAACATGGCGCTTACTTCGCCGATACCATAATATCTTTTTTGAAACAACACTTCATCTTCAGGCACTTCCACCAAGTCAACAAGCACATCCATATCCGCCAGCTTCATGCGGCCCCGGGTAGATTTTCTTTCGGTGGTGACCTTTGACGGTACTTTCGTTGCCGCTTTTGACGCAGGTTCAGCTGCAATAAATTCAACTTCCCTGATTGTCTCATCCACTACGATAGCAACCGGCTCTTCTAAAACCTCCTCAACTTTTGAAACATCTGAAACCTTCGGAACTTCGGGAACCTTTGTCACCTCTGCAACCTTCTTACCCACAACTTCCTTCGCCGGAACTTTTTCTTCCGGTTCAGCGCTAAAAAAATCAAATCCTAATTGTTGCAGGCCCATAAGGATATAAAGTTATTAAAAGAGGGTGAACTACTTTGTTATTTATTTGCGTCTCTGTGTCTTTGCGGTTAAATTTTTCCTAATCAAAACTTTTTGCACTACCCGTAGCAGCAATCTTCAGCAAGCGGTCATATTCTTCCGCCGTAAGATCATTGCTAAAGAAATAAACCGGGTTCACCTGGTTGCCGTTGATCTTTACTTCGTAATGGCAATGCGGGCCCGTGCTCTTACCTGTGCTACCTACCCAGCCGATCACTTCCCCACGTTTTACTTTTTGTCCTGCCCTTGCCTTGATACGTACCATATGGCCATACAATGTCATGTAGCCATAACCGTGGTTGATCTCCACGTGGTTGCCATAACCGCCGTCTGAATAACCGGCCGTTACAACCGTTCCATCACCTGTAGCATAAACAGGCGTGCCCTGCGGCGCCGTAAAATCAAGCCCCTTGTGCATTTTAGGCGTACCATACACCGGGTCGATACGCATACCAAAGCCACTGGCAATACGGCTCAGATCTTTATTGCTTACCGGTTGTATAGCCGGAATGCTCGCCAGCTTGGCTTCCTGGTTATTGATCAGTTTTTCAATAGAAGTATAACTGTCAAACTGGTATTTTACCCTTGCGCCCAGGTTATTCAGCTGTGCTGCAATATTTTTTCCTAATTCGTCCTCATCAATAGAAGTCACTTTGTCAAGCTCCTTCTTTTGCTCTATGGCTTTGGCACGGGCGCTGTCCGGCACAGGATTGGCCTCAAAAATAGAGCGGTACACTTCATTATCCCTTTTTTCCAGCGCAGCCATCTGCTCCTGCATCACTTTCACCTTTTTATTCAGCTGGTTGTAATTGTCTGCCAGCGCCCCGTATTTATTCTTATTTTCCAGGTCAGTAGGTTTGGGAATAAAGCGGTTGTACAGGTAAATAACTATGGCGGACCCCACAGCCAGCCCGCTGAGCAAACCGAATAAGCGAAGCAATTTTACCCTGAGGGGGGTGATCAGCTTCTCATACCGCAGCGTATGTGTATTATAGTAATATTTAATTTTTTTCATGCCTGAACGGGGCAACTGTCAATTTTGGTTTTAAAAAATTGAGATCAAAGGTTGTTGGATAAAAACAGAACGATTTTTTAAAAAGTACATTGCAGCAGCAAATAAAGCACCAAACATTATAAAGAGGACGGCTGACCATAGTTCTCAATGCCTTCATTCATTACCTTTGCACACTGATTGCAATATCTACAAATATAAACTGATAATTAACAATAATCAACCCATCCAAATAATTGAGCATATGACTACTGCCGGCCAGATTAGGCAACAATATTTAGATTTTTTTAAGAGCAA
>CAYOLS010000354.1:0-2739 GCA_964404845.1 uncultured Ferruginibacter sp.
AGCAGATACCTATGCTGCGCATGGCAACAAAGCAGAAGCGGTGAAATGGTACAATGTAAGCAAGCGGATGGTGAATAAACCTGCTTACAGTAAACAGGTGGACGAGCGGATAGCTGCTATGAAATAAGAAGCTTAGAAGAACAACATATTTTAATTTATTTATTCAAAACAAAAATTATTTATCATGCCTTGTGGTAAAAAAAGAAAACGTCATAAAATTGCTACTCATAAACGTAAAAAGCGTTTGAGAAAAAACCGTCATAAAAAGAAATAATTTCTTTTTATAACTGGTGCCCCGATGCTTTTCGGGGCACTCTCTTCTATATGTAAGCATGCGTATATCGTACCTGCTATGGTAGTATGTACCATGCCGTTTGTGGTTTCCTATACCGCAAATGATATCGGAAAACTTTTTACACTTTGACCAAGGAACTGATCATTAATGCACTGCCGCAGGGAGTTGAGATTGCCTTGCTGGAGGATAAGAAACTGGTAGAGTTGCACAGCGAAAAAGCCGATGCTAACTTTGCCGTGGGGGACCTGTATCTTGGAAAAGTAAAAAAGCTGATCCCCGGCCTTAATGCCGCTTTTGTAGAAGTAGGTTTTGAAAAAGACGCTTTTCTTCACTATACCGATCTTAGCCCTTATGTAAGATCGATCCTCAAATTTACCAACCAGGCCATATCTGATAAATCGGAAGAAGGTTTTGATTTCGGCAAGTTCAAAGTAGAACCTGAGATCATCAAGACCGGCAAGATCACCGAAGTACTCAACGGAAGGCCGAATATTCTCGTACAAATATTAAAGGAACCTATTGCTGCCAAGGGTCCACGCCTGAGCTGCGAATTATCGCTGCCCGGAAGATTCGTGGTGGTAACTCCTTTTAATGATATTGTGGCGGTAAGCCGTAAAATACATTCCGGCGAGGAAAGAAAAAGGTTGCAGAAGATCATTGAAGCCATCAAGCCTAAAAATTTAGGTGTGATCGTTCGTACTGCTGCAGAAGGCAAGCATACAGCCGAACTGCATGAAGACCTGCTTAGCCTGATCGCCACCTGGAAAACTATCCAGGATAATTTGAAAGGCGCTGTAGCTCCTGCAAAGATCCTGAGCGAACAGGGCAAGACCACCAGCATGTTGCGTGACCTGCTGAGCGCAGAGTTCAACCGTATAGTGGTGAACGATAAAAATATTTTCAGCGATACCAAGAATTATATCCAGCGTATTGCGCCTGATAAAGCGGACATCGTTTCTTATTATAACAATGGCCAGTCTATTTTCGACAGCTATGGTATTACTAAACAAGTGAAAGCTTCTTTTGGTAAAACCGTGAACCTGCCGAGTGGGGCCTATCTTATTATTGAACATACCGAAGCCCTGCACGTTATTGATGTGAACAGCGGTTACAAAAGTGTGAGCAATAACCAGGAGCAGAATGCGCTTGAAACAAATTTGGAAGCTGCTGAAGAAATTGCACGCCAGTTGCGTTTGCGTGATCTCGGCGGTATCATCGTAGTGGACTTCATTGATATGAAGCTGCTGGAAAATAAAAAGAAGCTGGCCGATGCCATGGACCAGTTCATGAAACCCGACCGTGCAAAACATGCGGTGCTGCCGATCACCAAATTTGGTTTGATGCAGATCACCCGCCAGCGCATGAAGCCGGAAATGAACATCAATACCAGCGAGGTTTGCCCGAGCTGCGAAGGTACCGGCAAAATTTCTTCTACACTTATTTTAGAAGACGAGATAGCCAAGAACCTGAGCTACCTCATTATGCAAAAGCACAAGGGGTTGACGATTGAAGTACATCCTATTTTATATACTTACCTCACTGCCGGTTTCCCGAGCCGTCGCTTTAAATGGAGCTGGAAGTACAAGCAAAAAATTAAAGTGAAAGCCAACAGTACGTATCATTTGACCGAGTTCAGGTTTTTTGATGATAGCGATGAGGAAATAAAGCTGTAATGATATTTTGAAGCCCCGATTTTATCGGGGCTTTTTGTTAGGGACGGCACCGCAGGTCAGGCCCGGCGATCTCTTTTCTTCTATACGGGTCTGACCTTCTTAAACCACCTTAATTTTTTTCTACCCTTTATTGCCCAACTTTATACCATTAAAAAACAAAACAATGGCCAATAAAATAGCTCAACTTCCGCAACTATTCTTACGCTTTGCCCTTGCCATCACAATGCTTTCTGCAGTTGCAGACAGGTTCGGTTTGTGGGGTAAAAATTCCACCTGGGGAAACTGGCAGAATTTTGAAAAATATACCGTAGAGCTTACTTCCTTTCTTCCTTCGGCATTGAGCACATTTTCTGCTTATGCCGCTACCTTTTTAGAAGTTGTTTTATCCCTGTTATTGATCATTGGCTTTAAGATAAAATACACAGCAATGGCTACAGGAATACTCTTATTGATATTTGCTTTATCGATGAGTATTTCTTTGGGAGTAAAGGCACCGCTGGATTATTCGGTTTGGGTGGGAAGTGCGGGGGCATTTTTTTTGGCGGGGCAAAAGGATAATAAATTATAACAAAAAACTTTTTCATTTCTCGTTTTAACTATGGAAGACGATAAGACTTTACTGAATTTCAGTTTTCTGATGATAGATATAAAGAGATAAAATTACATTGTTACTTCTACGATAAAACCGGGGTTTTGTATATTTATATATTAATAATCATCTTGACCTCTTTCTTACAAAATATGTTTGTATTTCATTTTAAAACATTTATC
>CAYOLS010000355.1:0-2736 GCA_964404845.1 uncultured Ferruginibacter sp.
GCTCCCGGGCAGCTTTTTTTAAATCTGCAGATGATATGAATGCCAGACTTGCCACCATCACAGCGCTGACCTTTTTTACGTTTAGCTCCTGTACATCCCAATCGAAACTTACCACTAACAATGTGGTTGGTAATGGCCGCAGCATTGCATTCCCCGGTGCGGAAGGTTTTGGAAAATATACCACCGGCGGAAGAGGCGGAAAAGTTTTTATTGTTTCCAACTTAGAAGATAATGGCCCCGGCAGCTTTCGCAAAGCAGCAGAAGCCAATGAAAAACGCATCATTGTTTTTGCCGTTTCAGGAACCATACATTTACGATCGAAGCTGGCCATTAAAGGCAACGCTACCATTGCAGGGCAGACAGCGCCGGGCGATGGTATCTGTATCGCTGATCACTCCGTTGGTCTCGGTGGCGATAATATCATTGTCCGCTACATGCGCTTCCGCATGGGCGACCGCTACCAGAAAGGCGGCATGGTAGATGGCAATGGCAGCGATGATGCCTTTGGCGGATCCAGGAGAAAAAACATCATCATAGATCATTGCAGCATGAGCTGGAGCACGGATGAAGTATGCTCTGTGTATGGCGGCGACAGCACCACTTTGCAATGGAACATCATTTCTGAACCCCTTAATTATTCCTATCATTTTGAGACAGGCGATAAGGACTGGGAACACCACGGCTTTGGCGGCATCTGGGGCGGCAGCAATTTTTCTGCTCATCATAATTTGTTTGCCCATTGCGTCAGCCGCAATCCCCGCTTTAACGGTACGAGGTTAGGCGCTACGCAGGAGAACGCCGACTTCCGTAACAACGTCATCTACAACTGGGGCGGCAATAATATTTACGGAGGTGAAGCAGGGCAGTACAATATTGTAAACAATTATTACAAGTACGGGCTTTCTACCAGCAAGTCTGTACGCTACCGCATTGTTAATCCTTCTAAAACAGACCAGCTTTATTTTGGCAAATGGTATGTGTCGGGAAATTATGTAGATGAAGCCCCCGATGTAAGCAGCAACAACTGGCTCGGCATACACATGAGTAAAAATGATACGGAAGCAGATAAAAAATCTGCTGTGGCTGACAATGCTTTCCCGGCAGACCCCATTCCGCTGGAAGCCGCTACAGCCGCTTACCAGCAGGTGTTACAAAAAGTGGGCGCCAGTTACAAGAGAGATACGTTGGATGAAAGGGTCATCAGCGATGTAAAGAACCGAACCGGAAAATTCATAGATGTACAGGGTGGATTTCCGCATGGCACAGACTATGAATTAACGGTGAATGCATGGCCTGCATTGAGGTCGCAGCCCGCAGCACCGGACAGCGACCAGGATGGCATGCCCGATGCATGGGAAAAGAAAAATGGTTTGAACAGCAATGATGCTTCAGATGCAGCAACCTTTACGATTGATAAAAATTATAGTAATATAGAAGTGTACATCAACAGTATTGTAAAGTAGTGTGAAAGATATTAGTTCGTTTGTTATACAGAGCCTGTCAAATGTGTAACAACACGGAACTTTTGTTAAACCCGGCCTCGACAGGCTCAGCCTGACATTACGTATTAATAAACGTTAATTTGTTTGTCACACTGAGCTTGTCGAATGTGTTACAGAACGAAATGCTGTTTTGTATTAAAACTGACTTCGTCCCGATAGCTATCGGGACAACCTGACAGTAGGTTTGCTGTTTTATATTTTTGTTTGTAAGCGGTAATTATTTTGTCACACAGAGCCTGTCGAATGTGTTACAACTCGAAATGTTGTTTTGTATTAAACCCGGCTTCGTCCCAATAGCTATCGGGACAGCCTGATAGTACGTTTTAATAAATGTTAGCTTATTTGTCACACTGAGCTTGTCGAATGTGTTACAACACGAAACGCTTTTACTAAACCCTGCTTCGTTTCGATACCTTTCGGGGAGCCTGGCAGTATTTTTTAGAAAGGACATGCTACTAAAAGAAGCTATATGAAAAATTTTGCAGCCATCATTGTATTTTTATTGACCATGTCTTTTGCACTGCCTGATAATAAACATATAAAGATTTACCTCGCCGGTGATTCCACCATGAGCATCAAGGATAAGAAATCCTATCCTGAAACCGGATGGGGAATGCCCTTTGCCGGCTTTTGGGACAGCACCGTTACCGTAGACAACCGTGCGCAGAATGGCAGGAGCACCCGGTCATTCATGGAAGAGCAACGCTGGAGTTCCATCATGAATACTTTAGCCGAAGGCGATTATGTACTTATACAGTTTGGGCACAACGATGAGATACCAACAAAAAAAACTGCTACCACGCCTGCTGAGTTTAAAGCCAATCTTGAAAAATACATCAGCGATACCCGTTCCAGAAAAGCCATTCCGGTTTTGCTCACTTCCGTTGCAAGAAGAAAATTTGACTCAAACGGTAATATCGTCGATACACACAAGCAATATGCTGACATAACGAGGGCAACAGCCAAAGAACAAAACGTAGTATTGCTGGATATAGACCTGTCAAGCCGTGCTTTGCTGCAGCAGATGGGACCTCTGGCTTCTCAATATTTATTCAATCACCTGAAGCCCGGAGAGCATCCCAACTATCCTGAAGGTAAGATTGATGATACGCATTTCAGCGAATTGGGTGCAAGAAAAATAGCAGAGTTGGTATATGCAGAAATGAAAATAGTATTACCGGAACTGGCTTCAAAAGCTTACAAAGCTGCTGCTAAAAAATGATGAAACAAAAGC
>CAYOLS010000356.1:0-2736 GCA_964404845.1 uncultured Ferruginibacter sp.
TTGTGAAATAAAAAATCCCCTAAAATTATTCAGGGGATTTGTATCAAAGTTTTTATTGATTAGTGCTGGTGATTGTGTTGCATAGCAACCAGTTCTTCAGCAGTCACTTTTTTATCTTTTGGTTTGGTTTGAGCCGCCGCATAACCAAATACTTTTTCAGTGATCAGCCTGCGGTAAGTAGCATCCACCTGCTTTTCATCTTTCATCATACGATCAATATAGCTTTCCAGCCAGCTCATATCTTCGCCCATGTTCATCTGGCCAAAGTAACGGCTTACTTCTGCTTTCATGTAATCTCTTAGTTCCTGCTCAGACACTTCCAGTTTGTTGTCGGTGATCAGTTTGTCGCTGATCAGGGTCCATTTCAACTGGTTGCTGAAACCAGGATATTCTGCAGCCGCTTCTTCCGTGGTTTTTGGTTTTTCGCCACCGGTTTCCAACCAACGCTTCAGGAAGCTTTCAGGAAATTCCATTTTAGTTTCATCCAGCAGGTAATGGTACAGCTGGTCGTGCAGTTGGTTCAGTGTTTGAGATTCCCAGTATTTTTCAATTTCTGTTTTCAACTCTGCTCTCAGCTCTGCTTCTGTTGCAATGCTTTTGCCTGGGAAAATCTCATTGAAAAATTCTTCGTTCAATTCTCTTTTTTCAACCAGGCCCAGTTTAACCAGGTCAAGTTTGAAATATTTTTTAGCAGCTTCTTTGTCATCTTTTGCAAAGCCCAGGTCCTGCAGCATCATTTCCAGTTTATCGCCGTCGAATGCTTTGTTCAGCTGGAATACAAAATGATCGCCTGCTTTTTTGCCCATCAGTTCTTTCTGAATTTTTGGAGCCATGTATTTCAGCAGTACAGAATTTTCTTTGCTGATACCGCCTTCTACTGCGTTACCGTCTTTATCGCTTTCGGTAAACAATACGTTCAGTACGTTTTCTTCGCTTGTAACGGTTTCAGGTTCGGTCATTTTACCACCTTTTATCTGCATGCGGTCGATCTCTTCGTCCACCATAGCATCGGTCACTTCAACCAGGTGTTTGGTTACCGGTGCTTTTGCCAGGGATGGTAATTCAAAGTTTGGTTTCAAACCAATTTCAAAACCGAATTCAACATCGGTTGGTTTGTTCATATCCAGCGCCAGGTCATTGTTCAGCGGCAAAGGCTGAGCAAAAATCTCCGGTTTTTCTGTATTCAGCCAGTTGTACAGTTCTTTTTCTACGCTGCGCAATACTTCGTCGTTGAAGATACCGGCGCCGTACATTTTTTTGATCATGCCGGCAGGCACCATTCCTTTGCGGAAACCTGGAATGTTAGCTGTTTTGCTATATTCTTTCAGCTTTTTTTCAAATGCGGGGAAATAATCTTCTTTACTGATCTTAACAGTGAGCTTATCATTCAATAAACCAATGTTCTCTCTAACTACTGTAGCCATTTTATTGTTTTTAAAAATCCCTCGTAAAGAGGGATTGTGTGAGTGTGCGGATGATAGGGGTCGAACCTACATGGATTGCTCCGCTAGATCCTAAGTCTAGTGCGTCTGCCAATTTCGCCACATCCGCAAATTGGGTTGCAAAAGTAGGGCATTTGCTTTTAATAAAAAAATCCTCAGAGAAGTGTTATAACCTCCGTTTAAGAACAAAAATGTCAGCCTGAACTTGTCGAAGGCAAATTCGTTATCTGACTACAGCTTCGACAGGCTCAGCCTAACAGCGTTTTAAAACCCGGGGCCTTATTACCCGATTGGGCCATTGCTATCCAGTCCTGCTTCTTCTATTTTTAATGTATAAAATCAACAATATGAAAGGTCTTTTACTCTCTGCCATCAGCGTATTATATATTTCTGCTATTTCAGCACAAAATATTGGTATCGGTACTCCTTCCCCACAATCAAAGCTTACCATACAAGGGGCTGAATCTACCGGCAATGGCCTTGCCACAGGTATCCAGCTTACCAATACGGCACCCGGCGGCGGAAGCTGGTATTTAAGAAGCGGCGCTACCGGCACGGCTACCCCGGCGGGCGGTTTCAGTATCGGCAACAGCTCGGATTATGTGCTTTCCTTAAATAGTAACGGCTACATGGGACTTTTGACCATTAACCCGCAGGAAAGGCTGCACCTTGCCGATGGTAATCTTCGCTTCGACAACAGCTGGAAAGGCGTACAACTAAATGCAGCAGACCGCCCCTTTGTTACCCGTGGCTTTGATCCCTTTACCAGCGGACCTTACGATGGCCTGGGGCGCTGGGGCCTATTTATGGAACCCAGCAGGCTTACCATGGGCATCCCGAATATGCCGGGCAAAGCTTTCCAGGTGGCCCGTTACGAGTTGAACGGCAATCATACTTCTTTATTCGGCGTGGATGTAAACGGCGCTTTGCAGCTGAATGGTAATACAGGCGCACAGGGCCAGGTGCTTACATCCAATGGAACAGGCGCTGCTTCCTGGCAGAAAGCTTCCAGTTCTTCTGACAACGATACACGTTTTGAAGCCAGCTTTATTGAAAGTGGTACAGGTGGCCTTAGCAATCCTACACTCAACTATAGCAGTTACTATAATTACAACACTGCAGCAGTAACTATTGCAGCGAATAGCATTACTATTAATGTTTCCGGGCTGTATCATATTGAAGGCTACTACGATGCTACTTATACTTTTAGTGGTGTGCCGGGCCTGTTTGCACAGGAGTTTGTTTCTACCCTGGGGAGATCATTTATAGAAAGCCGGAATGATGAAGTAGTAAG
>CAYOLS010000357.1:0-2708 GCA_964404845.1 uncultured Ferruginibacter sp.
AGGCTCATAGCTTTTACAGCTTACATTCAATTCGTGTAATTAGTGCCTGAAATTCGTGGTGTAAATATGCAAAGAGGATAAAGAGGAAGGAGAACAAAGAGGAATAGAATAAGGAATAAGAAATATAAAATAAGGAATAAGAAAGCAGGCTAATAGCTCATAGCTAAAGGCTGGCATCTTGTATCCAATTCGTGTAATAAAACTATTGTACCGTTGGTATCACCTTGATCACACTGCTATCCTTTTCAATTGCCAGTTTTAAACTATCAGAAGGCTTTACTTCCGATATCATCCACAGCGGCTCCATCTTTACTTCACCATTAACGGTAGTAGTTACCCTGTAAGCCTGTGTGATCTTTACGCCGGATGCTTCTTCATTAATGATCACATCTTTTACGGTCTGTGGCCTGGAGTCACTCAATGCAACGCTGGTGAATTTTATAGGTGCTTCCGCAGGATACGTAGCCGTGTACGCAGGATATGTTTCCGGTGTATGTATTTCTTCACCGGCTAAAGCGATCTTGCCAGTGCTTTTTGCAACAAAGGGAGTAGAAGTTGCAATGATCCTGCTTTCTTCTGCTGAAGGCGCAGAAGCAATGGCAACAGGCTCATCTTTAAGAACAACAGGAGCAGCATCTGTAGAAAAAGATTTGTTCCATTCGTTTAAAGGAGTGGCTGCAAAAAGATTGTTTACCTGGTTATTTTGTCCCGGTTTGGAAGCAGTAACAAAAACCCCTGCAAAAAATATGTTGAGCACAATAAAGCTCCATATAAATAAAGTTGCAAAAGAAAAATGGCGGGTCTGTTGTTCGCTTATATTCTTATCATCAGAAAAATAACGGATACGGTCCAATAATTCAGTTTTTTTATTAACTGCTGCGACAACAACTGCCGCTTTTGTTTGCTGTTGTTGTGCAATAAAAAGCAACGCTTCTGCATAAGTGATAGCGGGGTAGTTGAATTGCAGCACCTGTACATCGCAGCTTTTTTCCCTTTCTGTTTTTATTTTCTGAACAGCAATTTTTACAAATGGGTTGAAAAAGAAGATCGCATCTGTTACCAGCAACAGCCAGTTGAACAGGTAATCGTTGTTCCTGATATGCGTAAGCTCATGTACGATCAGGGATTCGGTCTGCTGCATGTTCAGTTGACTGATCAAAGCAACGGGCAACAGGATCACTGGTTTAAAAAATCCGAATGTAACCGGCGATTGAATATGTTCGCTGCACCAAACCTGTACTTTTCTTTTGATACCGAAATGATGTGCTTTTGCTTCTGCAAACAAACGTATATCAACAGAAGGCTTTACCAGTGAGCTTTTATAAAAGCGGTTGAATTTTTTCCAGTTGAACCAGGCATAGGTAAGCTTGTACAACAAACCGAAAGCATAAAGCGAGAACAATGCCGGTGCATATTGCTGCAGCCAGCTTTGCGAAGCGCTCAGGCTTTGTAAAAGTGACTGAATATTTTCCCTGTAATCTAAAAAAGGTTTGCTGTAAATTAGATAGAAGCTTACAAGAGAGCTGATGACCTGTGCCGATAATACGAACAGCAGGAGATTTCGTTTGGCAATAGGCGGCCATTTAGGGAATACAGCAGTTACAGCATAATAAAAAAGCAAAAGCAAAGCCATTTGCCAGATACTGTGCATCATTGTTATTGCGAAGCTATAAGCAAACTGTTCCATAAACAGCGTTAGTTGTTATTGTTATTTCCCTGCCTTCAGTTGGTTGATGAGCTGCTGGATCTTATCCAGTTCATCGGTATTGGGCTTGTGACCACCCAATGCATGCATTACCAGTTCAGCGCCCGAACCTGCGAACAGGCTGTTGATCATTTTATCTACAAACTGCGTTTGTGTTTTTTCACGGGTTACCGCCGGCTGGTAGATATGTGTTTTGCTGCTACTGTCTCTTGTAACCAATCCTTTTTCAAACATGATCTGCATCAGTTTGAGGGTAGTGGTATAGCCTGCTTCCTTGTTCTTGCACAGCTCTTCATGCACCTCTCTTACGGTAGCGGCACCTTTATCCCACAACACACCCAGTATCTCCAGTTCACCTTCGGTGGGCTTTATAATTTTAGATTTATCCATATTACGATGTATTTCGTAAGCTAAAGTATGAAAATATTCGTAATGGCATTTACCACTTATAAAAATTTTAACATTTACAGGAGATATAAGATATAAGACGAAGGATGAAGCAGGTGCTATCTTCAGGGGTAAAATGACCGCTTGTCTTTTGCTAAAAATAGAACGGGTGCCGTAACTCTGTGGGGGGGCCTTTTCTAACCCCAAAATAACCTGTAAGCAGCTCCTTAGCAGCTACCTTTAAGATATCCCTTACGGAGCTGCCATTGGCTTCGACAAGCTCAGCCTGACATTTCAATCGGAAAATGAATCATTTCCTAAGTTTTAAAAACTTACCATAGGTCAGCATACGCCATAACCATTCAAAAGGACCATAGTTAAAATATTGCAGCCAGTAATAACTGCAGATCATTTGAATGATATACACAGCAATACCAATTAATAAAACATAGGCAAGCCCGGTGGTAGCGCCATATCCCAAACCAATGCCATAAAAAATAAAGATGGCAATGATAGATTGCATGAGATAATTGGTGAGTGCCATTTGCCCCGGCGCAGCAAACAGCCGTAAAAACCTGTTGGCTGCATTTTTATTGTACCACCTGCAGATCGTTGC
>CAYOLS010000358.1:0-2702 GCA_964404845.1 uncultured Ferruginibacter sp.
ACTACTTTAAACCAGACATCACCACCCATGTATTGGGCACATGGCGGATCAGGAACACCGGTAGAAGCGGTTGCAGAAGCATTGGTAAACTGCTGGAAGTTGCAATCATTGTTTTCACCTACAGGTAGCAGTATAGCACCGCATACATTATCATTGGCTGGTGGCGGAGGTGGTGTACCTACACAAATATTAAAATTAGCATAGCTACCCGATGTTGCCGTCCATGTCCATACTCTTACATAATAAGTCTGGCCAATGGTCAGGCCGCCTACAGACATGGTCTCTGGATCCGAGCACTGCATATGTGTTAAAGCACCGCAGCTGGCACCGCTATACAATGACATGGCCATATCGGTTACATTACCTGTTACATTCAATAAACGGATGGTATGCTGTGCACTTGTTGCAACAAATGAATACCATACATCATCATTTGTACCGGTAGCGCCGCAGGATGGTGCAGGAACACCGGTGCTTTGTGTTGCAGATAAAGTAGTACCTGCTGTTACGATACCGCAGTTGAGATCCGGGTTTACTGTAAGAGATACAGCATTGGCACAGTTATCATTTGCCGGAGGCGGTGGAGGTGTGCCTACGCATATCCTGAAGCTTGCTGAGCTGCCTACAGTTGCTGTCCAGGTCCATACCCTTACATAATAGGTTTGGCCGGAAGTTAAACCACTAACGGTCATTGTTTCAGGATCGGAGCACTGCATATGCGTTAAGGCGCCACAACTGGCACCGCTGTAAACTGACATAGCCATATCAGTAACAATACCTGCTACATTGGTGAGTGAAATAACATGTGTAGGACCTGTAGCTACAAAGGAATACCAAACATCATCATTCACACCGGAAGCGCCGCAGGAAGGGGCAGGAACACCGGTGGTTTGCGTTGCAGAAACCGTTGTACCATTTACAAACTGTGTACAGGTAAGGTTTGCATTTACCGGTACTGGTACAGCCCCTGTACAGTTATCATTTGCCGGTGCCGGAGGAGGCGTGGTTATACAAATACCAAAAGTACCTTCAACGCCACCGATAGTGCCGGGATATTTCCAGAAACGTATGAATAAAGTACTTCCCGGGGTTAATCCTGATCTTTGAATGAATGGCATTGCTCCATCGCCGTCATCGTCATCACATTCAATAAAGGTCATGGTATTACAATCACCACTGTATAAAGCCATAGCACCATCAGTAAGTACGCCGGATTGTGTATTAATAATTACCGCTCCACCCGCAGGCACTGTAAACTGGAACCATACATCCCCTCCTGCAAAAGTTGCGTCCGTAAAGCCGGCACAACCCGGGATAGGATAACCTATATCAAGCGTAGCATTGACAGTTGTAAATGTTTGATAAGTGCAGGTAGTTGCAACAGGCAACGTAGCTGCGGCACATGGATCATTGTTTGCAGGTACCTGCGCAAAGCTTGTGTAACCGCTGAAAAGCACTGCGATCAGCAGCCAGGCTTGCCTGCTGTATTTAGTAAGGATGGTTAGAAATGTATTTATTGAGTTCATTTTATTAGAAATTATCTTTTAAAAAATTTGTGAAGGATCAATTGTCTTTTTTAAGATCAAATCTTAATCCCAGCTCGTGAGCTCCAGAACCTTCTGTGAAGTTGCTGATAGGTGTCTGGTAGTAATCGTAGCTGTAGGTAATGCCTATTCTCTTCAATAATTTAAATCCGGCCTGCAGGCTCCAGAACTGTTCTATTCTCCAGTTGAGTCCCCACCATATTTTTTCCTGGTAGTTTACATTCATACCAAATTCATATTCGCTGGGCGAGTTTTCAATAACCCTTACGAGTGCATTCGGGATAAGATAGATATCTGCCCCTGTATGAATTTTATAATTAGCGTTGAAGTTGTAGTGGCGGTATAGTTTACCACCTTGTTTTGCATTCGGTACATCAGCCAATTGCAGTTTTGATTGCACCAGCTGGCTTACCGCAGCGCCTACGCTCAGTTTTCCGTTGGTAAAATAAGCACCTGCTCCTGCATCAAATGCCAGTTTGTTTTCAGCTCCGGCAAGTGCAGGATCAGAACCCAGTGAACCACCGAGCTTGTTTTTATCAATAGCATATTGAAGCCCTCTTACTTCCAGGCCAAGCCCCAGTTTATTTTTTCCGTCCCGGGAAATGATGTGTTTAGAAAATGCGAGCTGGATACCTGTACGGCTGGTAGGACCTGTTTCATCCCTGTACACGTAAGCGCCGATACCGGATTTTAATTTTTCAAGATTGGCATCACCATATACCATATAAGTACGTGGGTTGCCCGGGAAGGAAGACCACATGCTCCTGAATGAAATACCGATCATATCCTTGTTGGAAATTCCGGCAGCACCAGGGTTGTACATGGCGTTGTGTTGTAGGTACTGACTGGTAAAGTGCAGTTGTTGCGCAGAGGCGCTCTCACTGTTAATTGCAAGAATTAACAGGAGCAGTGTAGTAAATTTTTTCATGATAGCTCTGTATAAGTGTGGTTTTAAAAGTATAACAAAATGTTAAACCTTTATTACCAAATCATAAAAAAATGTTAACAGTTACAATAAATCGAGTACTTCTACGTTGCGAAGATTTTTTACCCTGTATAGTAGTTCTTCTACCCTGCTGACGGGCACTCCAACCTCCAATTGAGTGAACAAACTATTTTCCTGCCTGATTATCATGGCATTGAGTTGACGTAGCATGA
>CAYOLS010000359.1:0-2692 GCA_964404845.1 uncultured Ferruginibacter sp.
GGTCTTTTACAGTAAATCGTTTCAGCTGTTGCAGGCGCTGATCGTACCTGAAAAAATAATTATCGTCGCCTGTATAAACAGTACTGTCCGGCGCTATAATGATGGTACGTGTAAAATCACCTCCCGGTAAATTTGCATACGGATTTCGGATCAGTTGTGCGCTGCCCGTATTTATGTCTATACGCAGCAATCCCTTTGCACCATTATTGGCCACGAGCAGTTTGCCCGGGTTACCGGGCTCCCGCTGTACTGCAAACGGCTCTGCCGATACCCCGCTTTCTGTATGCACAGGCAGGTTCCTTACCTGGCTGTTTTGCCAGGGCAGCATCGACAGGCCATTATGACTGCATAGCCACATATTGCTTTCCCTGTCTTTAAACACAGCTACCACCTTATTATTCTGTATAGAAAATTCATTTTTATTTTCTGCTGTGCCAAAGGAAGTAATGGTATCCTGCTGCCGGTGATAAATAAAAAGAGGATAGCCGCCACAAAAGATATCGCCATTACCGGCAACTGCTATACTGAGAAGATGATTTTGTGTAAGCAGCTTTATTCGAGGCGCTACTTTGCCTATGACAGCTTCTCCTTCCCGCAACCTTAGTATGCCGCTGCCATAGCTGCTAAGCAATATTTCCTGGTTTTGCTTGTTGTAACATGCAGCGCTTATATCAGCAGGCTGGTGTGCCACAGCACGCAAAAAATGTCCTGACGTATCAAAAACATAAATACCTTCTGCATGTATGGCATATACCTCGTTCTTTATTTCAATTGCATTCAATACAGAAGTTGATGCGCCGGCTGGGTAAGTTTGCGCAAAACTTGTAAAAGCAGAATCGGCTTTGCTGAACCTGCAAAGGAATTTAGATGCAGTACAGATCCATGTGTATTTGCCCTGTGTAATTTTATTGATAGCAGTTCCGGAAAACAGTTTTTTATTTTTACCGGCCGGTTGCCAGAATTTACCTCTGGAAGGATCATACCATTGCAGCGATGTGTAAGCGCCCAGCCACAAGTGCCCGGCTTCATCTGCCATCACAGCCTGTAATACATTCCCGATAGAGGCTCCTGGTTTATCAAGCGGGCTGCGGATCTTTTTAAACTGGTGACCGTCGAACTGGTAAAGTCCTGAAAGGGTGCCAAACCATAGGTACCCGTTTTTGTCCTGTGCCGCATCATAAATGAATTTGTCTGCCAGCCCGTCCTTGTAGGAGTAATTAACAAAACGATAGTTATACGATTGACCAACCGTACACAATGTGGCCCATAAGCAGCAGGTAAATGCTATGATCTTTTTATAATACACTTAATTGCCGCAAAAAATAATCAATTATTGTATAACTCTACAGGTAAATTTTTAATGCTTATGTCGATTTTGCGGGGCGGACAACCCTTGCAAAAATATTCTGCGGCAGCAACCTGTATATTTCCCGAAATAATGGCTGAATTACCGGAAACCGTATAGGCAGTAATATCGCCAACACACGGCAATGACCGGTCTTTGTTATTATTGGTATAGGTTACTTCCTTTCCATTGACCATTCCCACGTAGGAAATATCCAGGTCTTTCTGATCAACCGAAAAAGGCTGTTGCTTTACTGTATAAATATTCACCTGCAACACTTCTTCCTTTTGGGTGGTTAATGCTGCATTGGGCTTTGTAAAACTGATCATAATATTGGGCCTTGCTTTTGTAACACCGGAAGGATTGGTATAATGATACGCTTTTACATAGGCATAATCCCATACTTTGCCATCGATTTTAACAACAGGCCGGGCTGCTTCTTTTGTGGCAACAGGGCTTACAGCGGTACCGGACTTTACAAGGTTGTATTGATCACCGGTATAACCCAGCGAAAAATTTTTATCGTTTTTTAGCTTTAAATACAATACCACTTCCTCTCCGGCTTTGCCTTCGGCAATATCCTTGTGCTTCCTGTTGGTGACTTTGTAAACGGTGCCGGTTATTTTTTCGCCGGATGCTCTTTTAACAAGATCAATGGCGGTGCCGGGCATTACCGACCCTTTTTTTACGGCAACAGTTATATACAGGTCGTCCATGGCATCTCCTGTCATATAAAATGATTTGTCCAGCTCCACTTCAAATACCTGTTGGCCAGTTGTTCCGGGCTGTGGTGTGGAGATAGTTGTATTCTTTTTTTCCTGCTGTGCACAGGATGTTAAATATGTAGAAAAATTGATCAGCAG
Organism: uncultured Ferruginibacter sp.; assembly: GCA_964404845.1. GTDB lineage: Bacteria > Bacteroidota > Bacteroidia > Chitinophagales > Chitinophagaceae > Ferruginibacter. The sequence continues at coordinate 2,209 of CAYOLS010000359.1, forward strand.
GAAAAAGCCTGCAAAGGTCCCGGTAAAAGAAATTTTCATAATTGATTATTTGCCTTCAAGTAACTTAATTTTTAGTAGCGGTCCGCTATAATTATAGTATCGGGGCATATTTCATGAGTATCCAACCGGATTAATTTTTATGCCGGTAAAGCCTGCTGCCAATATTGGCAGAGCAGCATTTGCTGCTTATTTTCGCAGTATATGCCACGCAAACTCATTTTTTTTTACAATCCTATCTCCGGAACAAAGAGCAAAGAGGCTTTATTGGACCTCATTCGTACAAAAACAAATGAGCAGGGACTTGCATTTGAAATACTGCAAACCAATGCCGCCGGTGATTATGGGTATCTTACTGATAAAATAAAAGAAGAAGGCATCACCGATATCATCATCTGTGGTGGCGACGGCACTGTAAACCAGGTAGCTGCATCCTTATTGCACAGCGATGTGAATATCGGCATCATTCCCATGGGATCGGGCAATG
>CAYOLS010000360.1:0-2690 GCA_964404845.1 uncultured Ferruginibacter sp.
AACCACCTTTATACGTCACAAATTTTTCCTGGTCTTCATCCCATTGGAAACCATAGCTGTCGCCGGTAAGTGAAGTTTGTTCAGCCCTTAAACCAACCTGTACCATGATGCCTTTGTATTGTTTGTTATAGTTAGCATACAAAGCATTGATATTTTCATGGTACTCAAACTTGTTACTACGGCCTGAGTCGTAAGCATTGGTAGTACCAAATACATTGTAACGTTTAAAATCATTATCCGTATTTACAAAACCAGCTTTTGCGCCAAAGCTTAATTTGCCTTTCTTAAAATCAGTTTCATAATCTGCTTTCAAAGAATACATATCAATCACCGTTGGAGAGATCATCATATAAATATTCCTGTTGATCTCGTTTCCGCTCAGGTCATAATAATAGTTAGGTTGCAACTGGTCGCCATCAATATTATAACGGCCATAGTCAGCATCAATGTTCAGCTCTTTGCCTTTATCTGCAAAACGATAGTTGATATTACTATTAAAGTTGTTACGCTTTGTCAGGTTTGTGTTACTCGCTACCAGCGATTTTACATCCGCTTTAGTAGGCTGGTATTGAATGAGGGTAGTTGAATTGGTATTCATGCTACCGTCATTGATATTACCGTTGACCATTACGCCCAGGGTTTGTTTGGGATTGATAAAATAGTCAACACCCGCTTTATAGCTATGGCCAATGTTCTTACTGATCAGTTTGGTAAAGCCATCAAATATAGTATCGGCAGCCATCCTGTAAGAATCAATGGTATTAAGGCCTTTGTTATAATTGTAATTATAGGTACCGAATACGTTTGTTTTTTTACCCCTGTTGTTCAGGTTAAGCCCCGCATTGTATTTAGGGAAATGACCGATACCCCAGCCTGCATTTACAGAACCGTTGGTACCAAGACTTTTATTTTTCTTGAGGCGGATGTTGATGATACCTGCATTACCTGCTGCATCATATTTGGCAGAAGGATTGGTAATGATCTCGATCGACTCAATGTTAGAGCTCTGCATGCTTTTCAGGTAATCCGCTAGGTCTGTACCGGAAAGCGGTGATGGTTTACCATCAATGTACACACGCACTCCGTTTTTACCGCTCAGGCTCAGGTTATCATCTTTATCAACCATTACACCCGGTGATTTACGCAGCAGTTCCAATGCATCTGTTCCCACAGAGTTGATGGTTCCTTCTACGTTCAGGATAGTTTTATCCGCTTTGATCTCTACCATCGGCTTTTTAGACGTTACTACCACGGCACCAAGGTCTGCAGATGCTTTGCTCATGGCGATATCGGCAACAGCAACATCCGCTGCATCCACCATTATCACATTACTGAAGCTGGTTCCAAAGCCAACATGCGTTGCCTTCACCCTGTAGCTACCTGCAGGAATAGGTTCAAATGTGTATTTACCATCTGCTTTTGTTACAGAAAATTTTACAGAAGAGGAATCTGTAGCTTTTACCAATGTTACGGTTGCGCCCGTAAACGTTTTACCACTTTCATCTTTTACAACTCCCGATACTTTCTGCGCCATCAGGCCCAAAGAAAGCAGGGAAGCGAAAGCTAATAGTACGAATGACTTTTTCATGACAATACTTTTTTTGACGCCGCAAATATAGCACGGATATTTTCGGCACAGCATCAATATCGGCCAAAAGGAAAAAAAAGAGGGTGAATGGCGGAAAATCATCTGCCAAATACGATTGATTTTTATCAATTTTCCAGGAGCATATACTACAAATTCACTGTTTTTAAGTATAATGCTTATAATTAAAGACTTATATAAAACAAATAGATCTCCGGCTACATGTCGAAACGAATGACCATTATTGAAAAGATCATAGCCAGTTTATTGATCATTTTTGCATGCCTGGAAGCTTATTTACTTTACTGGCAGATAAACTACATTGTAGAAATAGCATCGGGCAGGGAGTTTGTCAAAAAGTTCGAAGTGTCCTATATCGCCCTGCTCATCAACTATCATTCACAATTGATTTCAGTGCTTCTTGGTTTTTTCGCAGGATTATTCCTGCTATTGAATAAAAAAACAGGCTGGATACTGGCAGTTGCTACCTGCCTTATACGGTCTATCATGTACAGCTACACTTTCCTCCAGGCTGATATTTCGGGTGACAAAGCAACTAAACCGGCACCCTACCTGGTATTTATTGGGTTGCTGGGAATAGCCATTACCGTGCTCATTTTATTATTACAAAAAGAGTTCAGGAATAAATACCAGGTTTCTGTGAAAACCTGGGGCATCATTTCATTGATCACTATTCTTTATTTTATTGATATGATCCTGTTTTGATTCTGAACAGGAGGCCAGGTCTTTATTGAGATAGTTCTTATGCTTACATTTACCTGGAACTTAATATGTCAAATGCTTTTAGCCTAATTGCTATAAAACCCTGAACTTCTTAAACCTTGAATTTTTAAACTTTAATCCATGGAAGAAAAAAATCTCCAGCTCGACAGATTGGTATTTTTCTCTGATGCCATTATCGCCATTGCCATTACCCTGCTGGCGCTCGATATAAAAATAGAAGCAACGGAAAGCGGGCATTTAACTTTTGCAGATATTTTTAAGCAATGGCATGTATTCCTGGCATTTTTTCTTTCCTTTTTCAATATCGCCAGTTTCTGGAGAACACATCACCGCTTTTTTGTGTACATCAACAAGATTAATG
>CAYOLS010000361.1:0-2679 GCA_964404845.1 uncultured Ferruginibacter sp.
CGGCTGTATAGTATTTGCTTTCGCCATGCGGCTCATCCAGGTAATAGGTAGATTCGGAAATAAGCGAACCATCTTCATTGTAATATTTAAATGAACCATGGTCGGAACCGAAATAATAGTTGTTGTCTTTTTTAATTTTACCACTTGGGTAATAGGTTTTATACGAACCGTTGTACCAGCCATTCACATAACTCATTTGCAGTTTTGGTTTGCCATTGCTGTAGTACATGCTAAGCTCTCCATCCAGTGTGCTCACAAGGAAATTCATGCGGGCACTTTTCTGGCCATTCTTATAAAAACATTCAATGGTGCCTGTACCTTTTTTTATAGGTATCATTGGCAACAGCTTACCGGCTTTATCTTCATAGCTGTAGCCGATCAACTCATCGTTTTTGTAATATAAGATATGAGAGAGCTGGTTGCTTTCGCCAAAATGTTTTACTTCGCCGTCGAGGTTTCCTTTTTTGAAATTGTATTCAGCCCTTACGCTGCCATCTTCGTTGTACTGTGTGTTTTTACCATCGAGCAGGCCATCAGTGTAGGGTTCTGTTTCTGTTGGTTTACCTTCTGAAGAATAGTATTTCCAAACGCCGGTCTTTTTGCCGTCTTTGTATTTGCCTTCCAGCTGTACTTTTCCATTTGGATGCCATACAGTGTAAATGCTGTCTCTTGCGCCGTCCTTATAAAAAGAAATGCTTCTTTTGCTGCCGTCGCCATTCATTACTGTGTACGGGCCATTGAGCTGGTAGTATTTGTAACTGCTCTCAAAATATGTTTTACCATTCGGGTAAATGAATTTCACTTTCCCTTCGCCCTTGTTTAGTACAGAAGTGGTCAATATTTTTCCTGTGCTGTCGAACTGTTCTATTTTGTAGAACCAGCCATTCTTGTAATACTGCTTGTTGTCAATTTTACCATCAGGCGTAAAAAATTCTGCAACACCATCCACCTGGTCGTGCAGGTAATATTGTTTGTTGGTAAGCTTACCCAGCAGGTCGTAGCTGATGAAAGTTCCCTGCTGATCGTCGTTCACATACCAGCCCTCTCTTGATACCTGGCCGTTAACATAATAGTCAACAAAATAACCGTCAGCCTTATCCATTTTATAAGTGCCTTCCTGCTTTAATTTTTTATTGGCGTAGTAAAATGTTTTTTTGCCTTCAGCATAACCTTTTTTGTAAGTAGCGGTAGCGGAGATAGTGCCATTTTTATAGTAGTAATTAAAATCACCTTCTGCCTGGCCTTCTTTTGTGTAATAGCCTTCGCTGCTAAGGTTGCCATCAGGGCCGTAGAAGCTAACATTGGCGTTGCCTTTACGGCTGGTGGTATTGCTGATAACATTTCCTTTTTTATCAAAGAATTTAATATCCCTCAGCCTTCCTTTTTCAAAAATAGTTTCGCTGAATACGATGCCATCATCATCAAAGTTTTCCTGCTTGCCTTCCAGCTCGCCTTTTCTATATACTTTTTTTGAAGCTACTTTACCATTTTCATAATAGCTCACAGATTCACCATCCAGCTCGCCTTTGATATAGGTTTCCTGCAGTTCGGGTTTGTTGCCCATAAAATAATGATTCCACGGGCCTGTTTTCTTGCCATCGGTGATCATTCCTTTTACTTTCAGCTCGCCATTGTCATAATATTCTTTGTATTCACCATTGGCAATATTCTTTGTGTAGCTGATAACAGATTCTACTTTACCATTCTCATAATACGCCGTTTCCATACCATCCTGTTCGTCGTTGATATAATTTACTACCGAACGCAGGTAACCATCTTTGTTATAATATTTGGCAACGCCATTTTTCTTACCGCTCCTGTAGTTGATAACAGAGGCCAGGCGGCCGCTGTAATAATAGTTTGTCTCTTCGCCATCTTTTTCATCATCTATATAGTTGCCTTTGCGGTACAGCAAACCGTTCTCACTCCAGATCTCACTTTTGCCATGCGCTTTGTTGTCAACATACTTTGTTATTTCACTCACTGTACCATCAGAATAATAAAAATACCAGTCGCCCCTGCGTGCTGCATTTTCAGCAAAGTTGCCCTTTGATTTTTTTACACCGTTCTCGTAATAAAATTCCCATGGGCCTATTACTTCCAGTTCACCTTTGCTGTTTTTGGTGTAATTGCCTTTACCGGTAACGTAGGAATCTTTTATGTAGTAACGGTTGTTCAGGCCTTCTCTTTTTGCCACGATCAGCTCCTGGCTCTCCCTTATTTCACTCAGGTAAGTGGTGGTGGTATTAACAAACTGGTTGATCTTCTTTTTTTCTTTGTTGTTATACTCTTTTACTTTTTTAATATCGAGTCCGCTGAACATGGTAAATACCAATGGTTCGAACTGCCCATCGTCCCATAGTTTTTTGAAAAGTGGCACATAGTATTGCATCCAGAAACCTTTGTCGTTGGCATTGAATTCAATTTTTTCTACCACCACCTGCAGCTGTCGAACGATCTGGTCTTCCAGGTCTGCCTTCAGTTTATAATTTTTGTTTAGCGCAGCTTTGCTGATGAGGATGTCATGCACTTCATCAAAATTGTCTTCCTTGCCCGCTTTGTATTTCTGCAGCAATTCGTTGGCAGTTGTATTTACTTCTGCAATTGTTTTAAGGTAATTGATAATATAAGCCTGGTAAGGACTTTCCGGTGAAATGGTGAGCGCTGTTGCAAAGCTTA
>CAYOLS010000362.1:0-2679 GCA_964404845.1 uncultured Ferruginibacter sp.
TTTGGTATTGTAAGTAGTCCGCTTCAGAGATTTGCGGAAAGTCTGGCTAATAAAGGGTATTTATTTTGCCCGTTTAATTGCAATATAAATGTCTACTTCTGAGTCTGCCCCGTTTTGCGAACGCTCACCGTAAACTTCAAAATCATAGCTGTATTCCCTGTTGAGTTCATTGTTTCTTTGCCAGATATCAACCCAGGTGCTTACAACGGCGGCAGGCATTTCACCCTTTGCAGTAAGTTTTTGAAAGTTACCAGCCGGAAATTCACGCCCGGTAAGGCCTTCCGGTATTTTATCAAGTGTAGCAACAGGAACACCGATTATTGCAGTATAATCTTCCGTGTAATTGCTTTTGTAGTCGGTGTAAATAGAAAAAATCTCATTAGAGATCTTGTTCGGGATCTTCCCGAAAATATTGTCAGTGAAAAATTGTTCCCAAAGCTTCCCAAGGTCTTGTGCGGCCTGGTTATCTTTATTAGTGGTACGTGTGGAAATGCCAATTAGCTTAAACCCGGTTGTCATGTTTATCCTGTTGTGTCAAATATTATAATGTAAAGAAATGATGGTTGTAGTAATACCCGGATCGTATTGCAATGATAATATTTTTATTACCAGTTAAATGTTTATTATTTTATAAAATTCTATTTTTTATTTGTTGCCTCATATCCATACCGTATTGCGGCTTCCAGTACATCAATATTGACATCTTGTAGTGCTTTGAATTTAATACAATAACCGGTTACACTTGCCTTGCCTATTTGCTTCCCATAAGTTTGAGGCAGGTATGTTTTATCTTCAATGCCCATAATGTAAACGGAGATACCGGTAGTGTTGGCGCTCAAACCAACCTGGTAAAACTCCTTTGTTGACCCATCTGCATATTGTATGGTATAAGATCCATATCCGATATTAGGATTGGAAACAATTTTACCCTTATCATCTTTGCCATCCAGGAACCATAGTTTGCATTTTGGCAATACCCGGAGTATGCGTTGATGTAACTCCTGCATTTCATTGCGCTTGGGTTCAGCCTGGCTGCTGATATATTGTTTGATCTGATCTTTTACATTCATGTGAACATACAATTACGGGTTACTTACTTTATCGTTTGCTATTCTAAAAAATTATCCAGGTAATTCAGGATGGTTGTTGTCTGCATCATCAGGCTGACATGCCCTTGTGCTGGAACAATAGCCAGTTGTGATTTTGGCATCGGCTGGAGGTCTAAAGAAACGCCACCTCCCAGTAATTGATATGTTTTCATTAACTCAACCTTATCTGTTCCATCATTGTCGCCCGCTATGATGAGTACTGGCGAAGCAATTTTTGCAATATTTGCATCACCAACATCGAATGGTTCTTTGGCGAAAACAAACATCTTCTGTAGAAAATTCCGCCATTTTGCTTTATCAGGTGCTGTTGCATCATAAACGGTTTTTAGCGGCGAGTCATCAAAAAGTTCAGGCTTAAAATCTTTGAAGGCGCCATTAACTATGGGTAACCATCCCTGGGTTTTATAAGTAGAAGAAATGATCACTAATTTTCTTAATCGCCTGGGGCTTTGTACAGCAAACTGGTAAGCCACAGAGCCGCCCATACTAAAGCCTGCTACATCTGCACTGTCTATTTTCAGATGATCCATCACTTTTTCTACATCACTTGCTAAAGTGGCGACCGATAATGCTCTATCCGAAAATGGTGAATGCCCGTGACCCTGCATTTCAATTGCAATTACTTTCCTTTTCTTTGATAGCGCCGGTATCAATTCTCCCCAGTTCATATCGATCGTATAAAAAGCGCCATGCAGTAAAACCAAAGGCTTGCCCTCGCCATATACTTCGTAATAAACTTTAATGCCATTAACAGGTGCGTAGCCACTGGCGGAAGGTTTGAGCTGTTGCCCGCTTGATGATGATGTCATAAATATAAGTGCGATTAGTAGTAGTGATCTAAAAGGATTATGTGCCTTGCGTAAATTTTTCATAACACTGCTTTTTTGATTGATGATACAAAGCCTGAGCTGCATTTAGCCTTTATACTCCGGGTCAAATTGAATGATCCATTCAATACCATATTTGTCCCTGAAACAGCCAAAGTAAGAACCCCATGGGGCATCTCCGATAGGGCCTTCTATTTGGCCTCCTGCAGAAAGCCCGTTAAATAATTTATCTGCTTCTTCTTTGCTTTCTGTATTAATTACAATTTTACTCCTGTTCTCATTTTCATTTGTTTGTCCCATAATTTCAGGAACATCATTTGCCATCAACATATTACTCTTACCAATTGGCAAAGCAATGTGCATGATCTTATTTTCTTCTTTTTCTGCTATTGGGAATTCAGGGCCCGCAAGGTCTTTGAAGCGAATGATCTTTGCAAATTCTCCGCCAAATACCGATCTGTAAAAGGTAAATGCTTCTTCAGCATTTCCATTGAAGTTGATGTGAGGATTGATAATTGCCATGATTTTTATTTTTTAGTGTATTAAATAATGTTAAAGAAAATTACTTGCCTGATAAGGTGGCCAACAGGTCATCGAGGTTGACCAACGACATTTTCATTCCCTGCGTAAAGCCTTCAAGCACTCTTTCTAATCTTTCCAGCGATTCATTATAAATAGAAATGTTCACTTTTGTTTTCCCGTTTTGCTCACTGAACGTATGATCCCATTCAGAACCCGGCAAT
>CAYOLS010000363.1:0-2677 GCA_964404845.1 uncultured Ferruginibacter sp.
ATTCATCAGCAAGAAAATATCTCACAAAAAAAAATGTATCCGATAAGATCATTGGATTTTTAGAGGGGATCCATCAGCGGACCCTAAAAAAGGTGCTGCAGATACCCAGGACTATCATTGCTGTTGTGTTAGGATTATTTGCAGTTTCGCTCATTATTTTTTCAAGAATGGGCGGCGAGTTCATACCCGAACTGCCCGAAGGCGATTTTGCGGTGGAAACAAGAGTATTGCCGGGTAGCAACCTGAAAACCTCATCCGAAGCCATATTGAAGGCCTCTAAAATTTTGCTCAGGAAGTTTCCGGAAGTTGAAAAGATCGTTGGCAAATCGGGCAGCGGTGAAATTCCTACCGACCCGATGCCCATGGAGGCGAGTGATATGATGATTATCCTGAAAGATAAATCGGAATGGACCTCTGCAAGCTCCTGGAATGAAATGTCTGGAAAAATGAGCGAGGCGCTGGCGGCCGAAATCCCTGGTGTTACCTTCAGTTTTCAGTATCCGGTGGCCATGCGTTTTAATGAGCTGATGACGGGAGCAAAACAAGATGTGGTATGCAAAATTTTTGGTGAAAACCTGGACACCCTTTCAGAATACTCCAAACGTTTGGGCGGCATTGCGGGCAAAATAAAGGGAGCAGAAAACGTATATGTGGAACCCATTGACGGGCTTCCGCAATTGATCATCACCTACAACCGGGATGTAATTGCGCAATATAGCTTAAACATACGGGACGTAAACAAAGTAGTGAATACCGCACTGGCAGGGCAAAGCAGCGGAATGGTATTTGAAGATGAAAAGCGTTTTGATTTGGTAGTACGGCTGGGTAACGAGCAACGACAGAACGTGGAAGACGTCCAAAACCTTTTAATACCTACACCCGGAGGTACGCAGATCCCTCTGAGCCAGATAGCGGATGTGGCTGTAAAGGAAAGTGTAAATCAGATTCAAAGGGACGATGCAAAGCGAAGGGTGACCATTGGCTTCAATGTAGGCAACCGGGATGTGCAAAGTATTGTAAAAGATCTGCAGAAGGCAGTAGAAGCCCAACTAAAGTTGCCGCCGGGGTATTATGTAGAATATGGCGGCGCTTTTGAAAATCTGGAAAGAGCAAAAGACCGGCTGATGATTGCCGTACCCATTTCATTGGTTCTGATATTTATTTTATTGTTCCTCGCCTTCAATTCTGTAAAACAGGGCCTGCTGATCTATTCTGCCATTCCCTTGTCTGCTATGGGGGGGATCTTGTTTTTAGCGCTTCGTGGAATGCCTTTCAGCATTAGTGCAGGCGTAGGCTTTATTGCGTTGTTCGGGGTAGCAGTATTAAACGGTATCGTGCTTATCTCAGAATACAACCGTCTGAAAAAAGAAGGGCACACTGATCTGACCCATATCGTACTGGAAGGTACAAAAATCAGGCTGCGGCCGGTGCTAATGACAGCATTGGTAGCGTCATTAGGCTTTTTGCCCATGGCATTAAGCAACGGCGCAGGAGCCGAAGTACAGCGACCTCTTGCTACAGTGGTTATTGGCGGCTTACTGGTAGCAACATTCCTTACTCTTTTTGTTTTACCCATACTCTATATTATGTTTCAAAAGAGATTTACACTGCATAAAAAAGCAACACAGGTAACCACAATACTTGTTATTGCGGTACTGCTATCCGTGAACAAATCAAACGCACAAACACCCATTAGCTTACAGGCAGCAACGGACACAGCATTAAAAAATAATCTCTTAGTAAAAAACGAAAAACTAAGGGCGGAGTACAGGCAGCAGCTTACAGGAACGGGAAAAATAATTTCACCTGCGGCTGCGATAGTGGATTACGGTCAGATCAATAGCTCCTACGCGGATACAAAGATTGGTGTGGCACAAACGGTGAGTTTGCCAAAAGTGTATGCATCACAAAAAGCATTACTGAAGGAAGAATGGAAAAGTGCTGTGCTGAACATAGGGGTACAGGAATCTTTGCTGAAACGTCAGGTAGCACAGGCCTATTACACCCTGATTTATTTGCAGCAAAAAGAAAGGCTGTTGCAAAGAATAGACAGCCTGTTTGGTAATTTTCTAACGAAAGCCACACAGCGGTTTGATGTGGGTGAAAGTAATGTATTGGAAAAAACAACAGCTGAAACACAACGGGGACAGGTTGCTTTACAGCTTACGCAATTGCTGCAGGATAAGGAATTGCTGCAGGCACAGTTTCAACTATTACTAAACACAACGACAAGATTTATTCCTGAAGAACAGGCGTTGAAGTTGAATCTTGCTTCGCAATTAGATACATCGCTTCTAGCCGCTCATCCGCAATTGAAATACCTGGAACAGCAGCAGCAGATTGCCATTGCCGCAACAAAAGCAGAAAGGGCAAAGCTGTTGCCAGACTTTACCGTTGGCTATAATATCATGTCCATTCGTGGTATGGGTGCTGATAATAAAATGTACAATAGTACTCCCCGTTTTCAATCTGTACAGCTTGGTTTAGGCATTCCGATCTTTACTGCAGGACAAAGGGCAAGGATCAATGCAGCAAAAACCAATGAGGCCGTAATGTTAGGCGAGTACCGCCAAAAGCGGCAGGAATTTGAAAATGCTTATCATAACGCGTTCATACAATATCAAAAGCAAAGCGAGGCTGTTTGGGTGATCGTTTCTGCATTTTTAAGCGCCTTGTT
>CAYOLS010000364.1:0-2663 GCA_964404845.1 uncultured Ferruginibacter sp.
AATATATTGAAAGCCCATTTTATTTACAGCGATCTTTTTTATGAAACACCCGGCGCTTTAACAGCCAGTGAATACAATGCCCGTCCCCGTGCTGCAAGGCCTGCTACGCCTGCGTTCCCGGGAGCAGAACAGGCAAAGGCATCTATTGACCAGCAGAATCTTTTGCTGGGTATCAGCAATACCATCAGCCTGCCAGGCAACCTGAAAAATACAACCGGTATTTATGGTTCTTTCAATTCCATCAGCAATCCTACGGTGCAGAACTATGAAAAAAAGAAAGAACCGCATTTTGGTGGCAGAACTGTATTCGATCATCATTTTAAGGCAGGCCGGTCTTTGATTGAATGGAGTGCCGGCATGGAATTTCAAAAAGGGAACTTCCGTTACAAAACATTTAAGAATGTTGCGGGCAAGCCTGATTCATTAAGGATAAAAGATGAATTACAGGTTCAGCAATTCACTGCATTTGCACAGGCCAGCTGGAATTATCAAAGCTGGATCATCAGTGCAGGTGCAAGTATCAACCAATTAAAGTTTGACTTTGACAGGTTGAGCACTACTCCTGCTATTCATGAGCAGAAAAAATTCAGCGGGCAGTTTGTTCCAAGGTTCGCTGTGTTGTACAAGATCAATAAAACAGTAGCTGCTTATGTAAATGTGGCAAAAGGTTTTTCCCCGCCTGCGGCAGATGAGATATTTGCAGACAACAACAGCTACAACCTGGCACTGGCCGCAGAAAAGGGCTGGAACTATGAACCCGGTATTCGTGGCAGTATATTCAATAACCGTTTGGATGTTGACCTTAGTTATTTTACCACAGGCCTGAGCAACAGCATTGTAACAAGACGTGATGCAGGCGGTGGCAATTATTATGTGAACGCCGGGAAAACAGCCCAGCAAGGCTTTGAAATGGCTTTACTCTACAGGCTTTGCAATGACCCCGCAGGTTACTGGTTTGGCTCTTCGGTAACAACAACTTACAGCCATTACCGTTTCCGTTATAAAAAGTTTGAGCAGGCAGGCAATGATTATTCGGGTAACGATATGCCCGGTGTCTCGCCCAATAATGTGAACCTGCTTTTTGATCTTAAAACAAAGCCGGGTTATTACCTGAACCTTACGTATGCTTATACAGATAAAGTATGGCTCAATGATGCCAACAGCGCTTCCGCAAACGCTTATCATTTACTGGCGGCAAAAGCAGGGTACAGGTTCCGGAGCAAAAGATCAACGGTACATTTGTTTGCCGGCGCAGATAATATTACCGGTACACGCTATAGCTTAGGCAATGATATCAACGGGTTTGGCGGCAGGTATTTTAATGTGGCTGCCGGCAGAACATTTTATGCCGGCGCAGGCATCAGCTTATAATGAAGGCAATACCATTCATACAGGGTGAATATATTTTACAGCGCTTCCGTGGCAAGGGTGGCTGGACCTATATTGCTTTTCCGGAAATAATTGAACAGGGTAAATGGAAAACAGGCGGCATGAAAATTAAAGGAAGGATCGATGATCATATTGTAAGCCAGCTGCGGTTGATGCGTACAGGCGATATGGTCTTTCTTCCTGTGAGCGCCGCTATACGTAAAGCGATCATGAAAAGAGAAGGGGATAAGGTAAAAGTGATCCTGTATGAAGATGAAAGTACTTTGGTAATTCCTGCAGAAGTTAGGGCATGCCTGGAAGATGAGCCCGGGGCCATGGAATATTTCAGAAGCCTGACGGAAGGTTATCAAAGAGAATACGTGAACTGGATCAATGCTGCCAAACGTTCCGAAACAAAAGCAGCAAGAATCGTTACCATGATCGGGAAATTATTGAAAAAACAAACTTTGAGTAAAATATACGATTGATGAAAATAGTTTTTAGCACACTGTTGATGACAATAGTTTCTGTTGTGGTGGCACAGAAAAAATATTATATGCTCACCGGCACTTATACAGCTTCCGGCAGTGAGGGTATTTATGTTTATGACTTTAATACAAAGAATGGTACTGCTTACCTGTTGCACACAGCCAAAACATCCAATCCTTCTTTTCTTGCCATTGCACCCAATGAAAAATTTGTATATGCAGTGAATGAAAATGCCAATACAGCGGGCAATGGGGGCATGGTTACTTCATTTGCCTTTGATAAAAAAACTGGCGCATTGGCTGTTATGGATTCACAATCATCCAAAGGCAACCATCCCTGTTATATTGCGGTTGATAAAACGGGTAGCTGGCTGGCAGTAGGCAATTACAGCAGCGGGAATTTTTGTTTTATTCCTGCATTGCCCGATGGTAAATTAGATACTGCTACTGTTAGCATAACACATACCGGCAAAGGCCCGGATAAAAGGCAGGCTTCGCCGCATGTGCATGCTACGGTTTTTTCTCCCGACAATCGTTTTGTATTGGTGAATGATCTTGGTATTGATAAAATAATGGTTTACGGGTTCAATGCTCATACAAGTTCCGTGCAGCTTGTTTTTGAAATGCCTGTAGAACAAGGCAGCGGGCCGAGGCATCTGGCTTTTCATCCCGGAAAAGAGGTTGTTTATTTGCTTAATGAATTAAAGGGTACCGTAGATGTCTTCAGGTATCATACAAAAAATGGAAGCTTGTTTTCCTTACAAACGATCTCTTCGCTTGAAAAAGATTTCAACGGTTTTGCTGGTA
>CAYOLS010000365.1:0-2660 GCA_964404845.1 uncultured Ferruginibacter sp.
TTTTCGTAGTATTTTAATTCTGTAACAACAGTGAGGTAATCAAAAACTTTGCTGTAAGCATCCAATTGGCCGGGTAGCCTTTGCAACGTATCCTGCGATCCTTTTATTTCATAGCCATGTAAATGCCCATTCACCACCGCAATATCTATCCTGGCACTTGCTACCGGCAATTTAAGTTCTTCCACTACACGGGTAGCCTTGTCATTTTGGAAAACAACAAGCTCAGTGTCTCTTAAAATTTGTCGGATAACAGGGTCCTTCATATTACTTTGATTTTAGTCAAATGGAGTAAGTCTTTGATACAACTCAAAGTAATAGAACGCATGCACAGTTAGTTTTGGTATAAAGGGACAAATGGCATTTTTGAATAATGCAACAGGCCAAAAATAGTCAAAAACTTCAAAATAACATACTGGTCTGTAATAGCCTCACATTCACGACCACTCACTAAAATATTCAATCTCAAAATAAAAGCTGTATTAACTACTACTTTATTCTGTTATATGCGTCATGTATAAAACAACATATTAGTTATGCTTAAAATATTCACGACATATCTTATAATAACAATTGCTTCTCCATTTTGTTCAACAGCTGATGCGCAGATTAACCCGGTAAAATGGAGTTTTACTGCCAATAAACTCAGCAGTAACAGTTATGAAGTAAAATTAACAGCCACATTAAATACGGCCTGGCATATCTATTCACAATTTACACCAGCAGGCGGTCCGCAACCTACGGTTATAAAATTTACCAAAAATCCGTTGGTATCATTAGTAGGCAAAGCAAAAGAAGTTGGAACGCTAAAACAGGAATATGAACAAACATTCGCAGTAACAGTAAAATATTTCGAAAGCAAAGTAGAGTTCGTTCAATTGATAAAAGTCAGGCCAGACATCAGTACAAAACTAAAAGGCACACTTACGTATATGCTTTGCACAAATCAAAAATGTTTACCTCCAACTGATATCCCATTTGTAATAGATATAAAATAGATTCCATAGGGCTATGCTCAACAGTCTGTCCAAGGAACATGTGTCCACATGATCCAAAGACACCTGGCAACGCATTTAATCATGAAAATTGAAACGGGCGATGTCTTTTATCACTACAGCTTTAGGGTTTTTCCTTTTCAAAATCAGGATTTTTCCTCTACTACAGTAATTGTATTGTTTATAGATTAGTAACAACAATTAATAATGCCTGATCAGCCATTGTTATCTACTCTATAGAAAATTCTTCATCAATATTCACGGCATTACGCTCAAATATTGAATTACTATCCTTTGCACCTCATATTCCCTTAACCAATAAAATCTTCTCACATGAAAAAAATGTTTGTGATAGTATCATTCACCTGCTTCAGTATTTCTGTAATCGGGCAGGCAAATACTTTTCAATTCACCTGTGGAGGTATAGTATTTACCGCCTCTTACGTGCGGTCTCAGGGCAATGAAAAGACTCTGGAAATTAGCTGGAACGAAAATAGAACCATCGCCTTAACAAATGCGGAATCAACTACTGCATTACTTCCTGCAAATGCCACTTTAACCAAACAGTTTGCAATGAACCTTATCCGGAGTCATGAAGGTTTAAATTATGCAGATGCTGCTATAACCAACTTTTTATACCCGGTACCGGCCACTCGAACTACACTAACATATGATCTTGCTCACAAGTTTACAAAAGCTAATATTTTAAACATTACGAGCAGTACAGTAATACAGGAAATTCATTCGGCCCTGCAATCTCAAACACAGATTCAAAGAGGGGCTGTTGCTTTATGTAACCCTACTGAATTAAGTAATTTTATAAATGCAGGTATTGCTGGTCTGGCCGGCGTTAGTCCAAATAATGATAATAAGCGCAATAATTATAGCAATGCCCAGATAATACGCAACCCTCAAATGAAAAATTCAGATTTTCTCAAAGAGAATCCTGCATTAAAACAAAACAATGATATCAGGAATCCCATTACTTTCACCAAATTCCTGGTACGCAATCCGGCAATAAATGGTAAAGGAATTACCATCATTCCAACTAATAATGCCTCTTACCACTACATACGGCCTGGCAGTATTGTCAATATTCTTTTTATAAAAGAAATATATGAATTGCTGAATACTGATATTACAATCAAAGCCTACATTAAAAAGAAAGATGAGTCAATAGTACCCGTAGGTGTAGGAGGATTTTATGATGTAAAGCTCGAAACAAATCAAACTAACTTCGAAAAAAATAAGCAGGACGATAAAACCCTTACATACGCTTATTCCATGGATAGATACTATGGTGCCCCGATACAAACTGAAATTAATACTACTAATGTTAAGGTAGAAGCAGAGGACAAACTATATGTAAGCATCATTAATGTAAGTGATGGAGGCGTCTCATTTACAACTGTTTTTGAGTACGAAGATTTTGGATGGACTAGTCAGGCTTCCGGCGGCTTCGCCTGGATCAATCCAATTAATACAGGATCTCATGAATTTGTTCCGGCTGGTTCTGCAGGATATAGCTTTTATTTTAAAGTTAATAAAGGGGCTCCCTTTTGGAAAAAATTCTTCATACCCAGTTTCGGCCCAGAGCTAAATGTATTGCAAGGGCAGGATAATAAAACGATGGTAGGCTTGGGAGGATCTTTATCTGTTTTCCTCCGA
>CAYOLS010000366.1:0-2660 GCA_964404845.1 uncultured Ferruginibacter sp.
ACGGGTGTCTTCTTTTTCTGTACAGGTATGGCAGGAAGGCGGTTGGCAAAAAATTGCAGAAGGAACAACGATCGGTTATAAGCGGATATTAAAAACGGGAGGAATCAAAACATCGGCGGTAAGAGTGAACATTCTTACTTCCAAAGCCTGCCCGGTCATCAGCAATGCAGCTTTGTATTGATACAATAACAACTTTACCATGCTCCGCAGGAGCCAACCATTTATAGCCCCAATAAAGTAATAAATGTTATTCAAACTCCGTAAGAGTTTCCTGTTTTCGCACCATCCATAGTTTATAGGTATATCCTACAGAGCTTGTTCTAACCTACTTTACATTTTTATAAATAGGTGGTGCCGATGGTACAATGGGCGGTTTGAATATTAATCGGTTAGATAAATCTGGCAGAGGAAGCTGGTAACAAAAACCGACTTTTTTTCAAACTGGTACATAAAAAAATCCCGGCCTTACCAGTCCGGGATTAAATATTATTTATTATTAAGAATGATCTTATCCTAAATACGCTTTTAAAGCGCCACTGTACCTTGCTTTCTGCAAACGTTTGATGGCTCTTTCCTTGATCTGGCGGATACGTTCTTTGGTAAGATCGTATTTCTGCCCGATCTGCTCAATGGTAACGCCATTTTCGCCATCAAGTCCGAAATAAGCATTTACAATTTCAGCTTCACGTGGACTTAAAGATTTTAATACACGACGAATTTCATTTTTCAATGAATCGTGCATTACATCTTCATCGGTTTCGTCACCACCTTTCAGCAGGTCGCCCATGGCCACATCTTCCGCCTCATGTACCGGTGCATCCAGTGAAGTATGCCTTGTATTGCTCTGGAAAATATTGTTGATCTCTGTTTCGCTCATTTCCAGCAGTTCTGCCAGTTCTTCTGTAGATGGTTCTCTTTCATGTTCCTGCTCAAAAGCCATATAAGCTTTGTTGGCTTTGTTGTAGGTGCCGATCTTATTCTGTGGCAAACGCACCAAACGGCCCTGCTCAGCCAAAGCCTGTAAAATAGACTGGCGGATCCACCAAACTGCGTAAGAAATGAATTTGAAACCTTTTGTTTCATCAAAACGTTGTGCTGCTTTTATCAAACCCAGGTTACCTTCGTTGATCAGGTCACTTAAAGAAAGACCCTGGTGCTGGTATTGCTTGGCAACGGAAACCACGAAACGTAAGTTGGCTTGCACCAGCTTGTCCAAAGCCCTCTGATCGCCCATCTTGATCTTTTGTGCCAGGATGGTTTCCTCTTCAGGAGTGATCATAGAGATTTTGGAGATTTCCTGCAGATATTTCTCAACGGCTTGGGAATCCCTGTTGGTGATCTGCGTAGCTATTTTAAGTTGCCTCATTGTATGGTATTAGTTACTAAATATATAACGGGTAAAAGACCTTTTTTGTTGGAATAACGTTGCAACGCTGACATAAAATATGCAAAATCCAAAAAAAATTGAACGCAAAGGTACAAAAGGTTCCGCTCATTTCATAGGCCTATGATAAAAAACGGTGGATAAGTGCATAAATTGGGTATTATTTTAGCGTTTTTCTTGCAGATTCCCGCAAAGTCCTACTTAAACGCTAAAAACCGCTGATTGTTACTTTAAAAACTTGGTTCATTTTTTTAATTTTGAATTTTACATCCTGATTTTCATTTATATAGCTTCAAATTCAAATTATGATCACTGATCTCCGCTCCGATACTTTTACCAAACCTACTCCCGCCATGCTGGAAGTGATGATGAAAGCGCCGGTTGGCGATGATGTCTTTGGCGAAGATCCTACCGTGAACGAACTGGAAGCATTTGCCGCCAACATGTTCGGCATGGAAGCCGCTATATTTTGTCCCAGCGGTACCATGACCAATCAAATAGCTATCAAATGCCATACCCAACCGGGCGACGAAGTGATCTGCGACAAAATGAGCCATGTGTACATTTACGAAGGCGGCGGTATTGCTTTTAATAGTGGCGCACAGGTAAAACCGCTGGATGGTGAGCGGGGCCGGGTGACTGCCGAAATGGTGGAAACAGCTATCAATCCCGATGATGTTCACAAGGCAAGAACTTCCCTGGTGAGCCTCGAAAATACAGCCAATCGTGGCGGTGGCAGCTGTTATGAATTCGCTGAAATACAAAAAATTAAAGAAGTCTGCCTGCAAAATAATTTGATATTACACTTAGACGGAGCCAGGCTGTTTAATGCGCTGGTGGCAACCGCTGAGACCCCGATCCAGTATGGCGAGGTTTTCGACAGCATTTCCATCTGCCTCAGCAAAGGCCTGGGCGCTCCCGTCGGCAGCCTGCTGCTGGGCAAAAAAGATTTTATCAAAAAAGCCCGCCGGGTACGCAAGGTTTTTGGCGGCGGTATGAGACAGGCTGGTTACCTGGCAGCTGCAGGTTTATATGCACTACAGTATAACGTAGACAGGTTGCAGGCAGATCATGATCATGCCAAGCAGATCGCAGATGTGCTCATCAGCAAAAATTTTGTCGGCCGCATTTTACCGGTGGAAACCAATATCCTCATTTTTGAAGTGATCGACAGCTATACGCCTGTAAGTTTCTGCGACAAAATGAAAGAACATAATATTCTTTGTGTACCCATCTCCCCTACGCAGGTTCGCATGGTGACCCACCTCGACATTGA
>CAYOLS010000367.1:0-2658 GCA_964404845.1 uncultured Ferruginibacter sp.
GGGTTTTTTCCGTACGCACCAGTCGCATCTTATTAATATGCTTTACTTTGATCACTATGTAAAAGCAGATGGCGGTAGCGTGGTGTTAAAAGACAAAACAACCATTCCCTTATCGGTAAGGAAAAAAGAAGAGTTTTTAAGTTCGCTGCATTCTTATTAAAGTGTAGCTGCTATATATTACCGATATAAGTAACACCGGTTTCTTCGCCGAAAAAAAGCACCGCTTATTAATCCAAACAGGTATTGCCAGGTGCGCCATAACCATGCAGGTAAATAGTGAAGGATCTTAAATGAATAACTTCTGTGAATTGTTGAATACAGTTTGCGATGTTTTTAAAAGAATAATCAAATGTACTCATCGCAGGAAAATCTCTGAAGCAAAACCCGGGATAACCCGGTGCAGCCAGGTAATACCTGTCAGAAAGTAAGGTCATTAAATTTTTGAACATCACCGGTGAAGTAGTAAACCATGCAACGGCAACAGGGCAGGGCAGCGGGATCGCCAGCTTCCCTGTAAAAATAGTGACGCCGTTTATGTCTATAGTCCTGTTGTAGCTGCCTGTTCATCTGAGTTGTTAATGATCAGCTGATTATGAGTAATTAGTTATTATGTGCAACATCCATGCTAAAAAATAAGACCATGTTTTATGCTACAATAAAAGGGGTTTCCATTATAAACAATACAGGGTTTTTCCTCTTGCAACAGGAGATTATGTTGGGTAGGTTTATATGTTAATCATTTTTATTTATTTTAAAACACTCCCTTATGCTAAAACAATTATTGGTATTTGGCCTCGCTTTGTGCATGTTTACACTCGTAGGCTTCAAATACATGGGAAACAATCCTGCAACAACTCCTGGCAAAGCTGGCCCGAGTACACTCATTGCATTAAGTAAAACCGCTACTATGATGCCCGGCAGTGTACCTGTTACAGTAGAATTCGATTTTCAAACTGTAGGAAACGTTATTGTAGCCGCCCGTATTTACACCAGCACCGATCCCTGCCAGGAATGCCTCGTGAGTTCCGTTACCGGCGGGCCTATCAATTATGCAGGTGGTGCATGGCGAACGTTTTATCCTGTAGAGGTAACCTGTAATTCCGGAACCGTCACCGTATCAGGAGCGCTAAGCCCTTATGCTGTACTCTGTTTGTAAAATAATTTTTTACTAATGAAAAGCCTGCAAATTGCAGGCTTTTTGTTTTCAGCATTTTTTTACTATACCTCGCAGCATTTATACAATAGTTTTATGCTGCTGCAATTGTAGTGTCTCAATTTGAAAATACTGTCAGTCCCGATAGTTATCGGGATTATAGAAGCCGGCATAAAATCATGAATGGCCCCGCCTTCGACAAGCTCAGGCTGACATCTCTTTTAAATTAAAATTCAAACCGAGACACTATCGCTGCAATCAATATTTTTATCTTAATAATAACTTTAGTAATTTCAACAACTCACCAAGTCGCTATGCTATACTATGTTTACTGCAGGTTTTAAAGGCAATGCTAACACTGTTCAACAAAAGTTGTTGTATTTTCTCTTTACTATCATTGCAGGTTTCTTACTTACAGCAGCATGTGCCCAAAACAACCCTGTAATTCTTCCAGGAAACGATCCCACAAAAATTATAAGGTTAGATACCCTTCAATGGAAGTTTCAACCCGGCGACAGTACAGGCTGGGCAAGCACGGCTTATAGTGATCTCCATTGGGACGGCATATCCAATACGAGTTTCGGCAACGGGGAATTTAAAAGAACAGCCATACCTGCCGGCTGGACAGGTTTTGGCTGGTTTCGCATCTGGATAAAAAAAAGCGATCCATCCGCCACCAATACCTGGGGATTATACCTCAACCACGACGGTGCTTCCGAAACCTATTTTGATGGAAAAAAAGTAATGACCTTCGGTAAGCCCGGCCATTCAAAACAAACTGAAACAGCTGCAAGAAATCCTTACCTTGCTATACCGCTTGCTATCACTGATACTTTTCCGCACCTGCTTGCCATCCGTTACAGTCACTACGGGGATTACTTTCCCAATTTTATAGGGTTCAATTCCTATATACAGGACCTGCACCAGCTGAACGCCCGGCAAAAATCATCGCAGCGCTTTATGGATTACCTGCTCATGAGTGCATCTGCAGCATGTATCCTTATTCTTCTGCACTTATTGTTGTTTGTGTTCTATCCCAAAAAAAAGATCAACCTGTATTATGTGCTGTTCGTTTCTACTGTTGCTTTAGGCTTGTACGCCAGGTACCAAACGGTAGTAGCTACCCATCCGGGGGTACAGGTTTTTTATATCAAGGTTTTCCTTGGCTTTGTTTTACTGCATTTAAATTTCGGGGCCCTGCTTTTTTATGCAGCTGCTTACGAAAAAATTCCCCGCTGGAAAATAACCGGCATTTTCATTCTCTCGCTGGTTTTGATAGTATGGATCTGCATTGATTGGTATGGCCTGTATTACAGTCCTGTCAGAGAGACTGTGTCAAATTTATACCAGTTGCTCTTTGTATTGATAGTGTACACAGATGCCATGGTTGCTATCATAAAAGCCATTAAAAAAGGGAATAAAAAACTATGGCTTATTGCGGTAGGTCTAATACTTATCTTTTTACTCGGTGTCTTTGTAGGGTCCAACCAGTTTGGTTGGTTCAC
>CAYOLS010000368.1:0-2646 GCA_964404845.1 uncultured Ferruginibacter sp.
TATTTTTTACGTTATGTGATAAGTAACCTAAAATTTAGCAATATGAAATCAACACGTTTTTATCTCACTATAACAATGGCTTTATTGTTTCATTTTACTTACAGCCAGGTAACCAGTGTTCCAAAAATTGCGAAGGATAACTTTGCCAAACAATACCCTGCCGCACAGGATGCAGAATGGGACAATGATATTGTGAATGTGAATGTGCGCTTTACGCTGGATGGTGAAAAGATGAATGCAGAGTATAGCAACAAGGGTATCTGGAAAAATACTTACCAGCATGCTACTTTTGAAACACTGCCTGCTGAAGTACAGGATGGATTTAATAAAAGCAAATATGCTGACAGGGAAATAACCGATGCAAAAAAGATCTACTATCCTGCTGATGTAATTCAATACAGGATAAAAGTAGAGAAGAACGATCTTCAAAAGAAATACCTGTATTTTGATACAAATGGAAAATTAGTAAGAGACGCCAATACATTGTAATAAAAGAGCCCCGCCTATCAGCGGGGTTCTTTTTACTATCCCATTATTGCAATTTAATGTTGAACTTTCCTTCTGTGATTGTTTTGGTTGCACCGCCGGTAGTAGCGCCTGTAAAGCTGAATGTACCTTTTACATATCCGCCCGCAAGTTCTGTAACTACTATTGAACCTGTGCCTGACACCATGCTGGCTACATAGCTGGTAAAGGGCGAAGTGGTAAGGCTGAAAACAGCCGTCGACATATTGCCACCCCCCAATGTATAGGTACCCGGTGCGGTGTAGTTATGAATAGCAATAGTGATCTGCCCATCAGATCCGGTACCTCCAAAGCCAAGCACACCACTGCTTAGTGTGGCCTGCACCGCCAATGTTGAATTAAAATCAACACCGTTTACTTTGGCTGTTAAGCTGCCATTGCCTGTTGCAGCGCCGTCGTCATCGTCTTTTGAACAGCTGGTCAATACAAATGAAAATGCAAGAAGTGCTAAAAGGGTTTTAAATGATTTCATAAAAATGAGTTTGATTAAGAAATAAAATTATTTGTGTACACTTATCCAGAGAATACCACAGCCGGAGTATTTCATAAAATCATTTCTTAATAAAAACAAAAAAGAGCCCCGGTAATTATCGGGGCTCTTTGTACTATCATTAGCGAATTAGCATATCAGCTAATCAGCAAATTATTATTCTTCCTCGTCGAAACTCATTGCCTCTTTCGTAGTCATCAGCAATTCGTATTCTTCTTTGCTACCTACGATCATGTTCTCAAACTCACGCAAACCTGTACCGGCAGGGATGTGGTGACCAGTGATAACATTCTCTTTCAGGCCAAGCATTTCATCTGTTTTACCTTGTATAGCAGCAGATGACAATACTTTGGTTGTTTCCTGGAACGAAGCAGCAGATATCCAGCTGTGTGTACCCAGTGAAGCCTTGGTGATACCGAGCAACAACGGTGAAGAAGTTGCAGGTTTAGCATCACGGAACTCAACCAGTTTTTTATCTGCACGACGCAGGATAGAATTCTCTTCCCTTACATCACGCAGTGTAACGATCTGGCCGGTACGCAGTTTAGAGCTTTCGCCATGTTCGGTAACAACTTTTTTATCAAAGATGAAATCGTTCTCTGCGTTGAAGTCCATACGGTCTTCTGTATCTCCTTCCAGGAATTTGGTATCACCGGCATCCTCGATGGTTACTTTACGCATCATCTGGCGAACGATCACCTCAATGTGCTTATCGTTGATCTTCACACCCTGTAAACGATATACTTCCTGGATCTCGTTCACTACATACTCCTGTACTGCGAACGGACCTTTGATAGCAAGAATATCTGCCGGAGCTGTCTGACCATCAGACAATGGTGAACCTGCTTTTACGAAGTCACCATCCTGTACCAGGATCTGGCGGCTTAATGGAACCAGGTATTTGCGCACCACACCATCTTTAGCTTCTACAATGATCTCCCTGTTACCACGCTTGATAGCACCGAATGCAACCACACCATCAATTTCACAAACCACTGCAGGGTTGCTTGGGTTACGAGCCTCGAACAATTCAGTTACACGAGGCAGACCACCCGTAATATCCTTCAGCTTGCTCAATACCCTTGGTATTTTAACCAGTACCTGGCCACTTCTTACATCTTCTCCTTCTTCTACCACGATGTGTGAACCTACCGGCAAGTTATAAGCTTTTCTTTCTTTGCCTTCTACAATGATAGCAGGCAGTTTGTTCTTATCTTTTGTTTCGATAACCACTTTTTCACGGTGACCTGTTTGTTCATCTGCTTCATCACGGTAAGTAACACCTTCTACCACACTTTCAAAACTGATGCTACCGTTTTGTTCTGCAACGATAACGTTGTTGAACGGATCCCATGTGCAGATCACATCACCTTTCGTTACTTTCTGACCATCTTTTACGTTCAGGATAGAACCGTAAGGGATGTGCATGCTGTTGAGTAAGCGATCAGATTTAACATCGATGTTCCTGATCTCACCGGTACGACCGATAACCACCTGAACTTTTTTACCATCTGCGCTTTCAGTGCTTACTGTACGCAGACCGTCAAATTGCAGTGTACCGTCGAACTTGGCGTACAGGCTTGATTCTACTGTAGAAGAACCAGCCACACCACCCACGTGGAAGGTACGAA
>CAYOLS010000369.1:0-2637 GCA_964404845.1 uncultured Ferruginibacter sp.
CAGAGATATTACACGACGGACAGGAGATCATCTGGGTAAAAGGTGGTCGGGGTGGTTTAGGCAACAGTAATTTTAAAACTGCTACCAACCAGGCGCCCGAATACGCACAACCTGGCGAAGAAGGTAAAGAAGGTTTAAAGATCCTTGAACTGAAAGTACTCGCCGATGTAGGGCTGGTGGGTTTTCCCAATGCAGGTAAATCAACTTTGCTCAGCAGCATTACAGCAGCCAGGCCAAAAATTGCTGATTACGCATTTACCACGCTCACGCCACAATTAGGCATGGTGGAATACAGGGATGGCAGGAGCTTTTGCATTGCCGATCTTCCGGGCATTATCGAAGGCGCCGCTGAAGGGAAAGGTTTGGGGCATCGTTTTCTGAGGCATATTGAAAGGAATTCTATTTTATTATTTCTTATTCCGGCAGACAGTGCTGATCATAAAAAAGAATTTGAGATACTCAGGAGTGAGCTGGAGCAATACAATCCTGATATGTTGCAAAAAGATTTTGTCATTGCCATCAGCAAGTCGGATATGCTGGATGATGAGCTGAAGGAAGCCATCAAAAATGAATTGCCGAAAAAGATCCCGCATATTTTTATTTCATCTGTTACCAGTAAAGGCCTGAGCGAATTAAAAGATATGCTGTGGAATACATTGAATGCACCTCCGCCCGCAGAGATCTGACAGCATACACTTCATTGATCATACATGAATTTGAAAAATCTTGTCAGGCTGAGCCTGGCATTTCTTTTAATATAAAAATTCATCCCCGAAACAGCTTTTCTTAATCTCTTACAGCGTTGTTGTATCTTGCATTCCATGTTGGCAACACTGGCTGCTGTAAAGGATTACCTGCGATCCTGGTATGATGCGGTTTTTCGCAAAGGATATTTTGCTGGCATACTGTGCATGCTCGCCATTGTGATCTCCCTCAATTACAGCCATTCATTTTCACGGCCAACCGGCTGGTGGCCAGGCTTCCTGTTCACCTATTTGTTATACCTGCTTCCTTTTGCATTTGCTTACTTATTGCAATGGTTTTATTTTAAAGAGGATCGTTCCCTGTTTTATAAAAAAGGCTTCTGGCTCCTGTTATTTCTTGCCCCGATGCTGTTTGCACTGCGAACAAATTTTAATTTTCATGAAAGCATGACCAGGTCCGTACTTCACCCGGATAACAGCCGCTATGTGTTATCTCTTATCAACTACATCACGAGGATCATTGTGCTGGTTCTGCCTGTAATTTTTATCTGGTATGTAAAAGACAGGAAACACTATCCGCTCTATGGATTTACAAAGAGTAACAATAACAAAATATACTGGCTGCTACTCGCATTCATGATCCCGCTGATCATGCTGGCAGGCAGCACTCCTGATTTTTTGAAAGCATATCCTAAAGCAATTACCAATGCGGGTTTACACCCGGGCGATAGCACAGGGCGTTTCCTGTTATTTGAATTGGTATATGGAATGGATTTTTTAAGTATCGAATTTTTCTTCCGGGGTTTTCTCATCATAACATTTATAAAATACTGCGGAATGAGGGCCATCATACCCGCTGCATGTTTTTATTGTTGTATACATTTAGGCAAGCCGATGGCAGAAGCAATCAGCAGTTTTTTCGGGGGATTGTTGCTGGGTATCATCAGCTATAATACACTAAGCATCTGGGGCGGCCTGCTCATTCATGTCGGCATTGCCTGGATGATGGAAATTGCCGCTTATATCGGTCATCATTTTTAACGACAGCTTTATACCAAAAGCAGTAAAATGTTTTACATTTACCTGCTAAGTATTATAAAACGATTGTATCATGCCAAAAACAATTATTGCAGGTATCGGTCATTATGTACCTGCCAATGTTTTCACCAATAACGACCTGTTACAGTATATGGATACCAGCGATGAATGGATACAGGAACGTACGGGTATCAAAGAACGCAGGTTTGCCGACAGGACCGGTGAAACCACTACCACCATGGGCGTGGAAGCAGCAAAGATCGCTCTTGAAAGAGCAGGCATTACAAAAGACGATGTTGACTTTATTGTTTTTGCCACACTAAGCCCCGACTATTATTTCCCTGGTTGTGGTGTATTGCTTCAACGAGCTATGCAAATGAAAGAAGTGGGTGCATTGGACATCCGTAACCAATGCAGCGGTTTCGTATATGCGTTATCGGTAGCAGACCAGTTCATTAAAACAGGCATGTACAAAAATGTACTGCTGGTATGCAGCGAAAAACATTCTTTCGGTCTCGACTTCAGTACAAGGGGCCGCAATGTATCTGTGATCTTTGGCGATGGTGCTGCTGCGGTAGTGTTGCAACCGACCGAAGAAAAAGACAGGGGCATATTAAGCACGCACCTGCACAGCGATGGTGAAAATGCAGAGATACTGGCCATGTTCAATCCCGGCACACATGCCAATCACTGGTTCAAAGAGGCCGCTGATTTCGATGAAGCGCCGATCGGCGAAATGTTCATGAGCCATAGCATGGTAGATAAGGCACAGAACTTCCCCAATATGGATGGGCCGGCCGTATTTAAAAAAGCAGTGGTGAAATTTCCTGAAGTGATCATGGAAGCGCTGAACACAAACGGGTACACTACTGCCGACCTTAATTTATTGATCCCT
>CAYOLS010000370.1:0-2632 GCA_964404845.1 uncultured Ferruginibacter sp.
CTTTGATTATTTTTGGAATACTCATTGCATCGTATGTATCATGGCATAAGCTGAGGCAGCCTGCTTTGGCTTTAGCATAGATCAAACTTTCATCCTAAAAACACTATTATGAAAAAGCGTCAATACAATGTTACCATAAAGGCTCCGAAAGAAAAGCTGTGGAATATTTTATGGGGGAAAGGCACTTATGAAGAATGGACAGCTGTTTTTGCAGAAGGCTCTACTGCTGATACTGACTGGCAGGAAGGAAGTAAAGTGCTGTTCCACGATGGCAAAGGAGATGGCATGATCGCCAAAATTGCCAAACGCAGGAATAATGAATATATGGGCCTGCAACATCTCGGCATGGTAATGGGTGGCAAAGAAATAACAGAAGGCCCGGAAGTAGATGGCTGGAAGGGTGCGGAAGAAAATTATACCTTAACAGAAGAGAACGGTAACACGCACTTACAGGTAGATATTGATATTACAGAAGACATGCTGGACTATTTTGACAAAGCATGGCCCAAAGCAATGGATAAGCTGAAGCAGATGGCAGAAGCATAGGTTGCCGGAATTTTTCGAATAAGGCCTGTATTAGATCACGGGCCTTATTTTTTTATATCCAATAACAATCTCTTCTTTTAGTAATACTGTCAGACTGAGCTTGTCCGAAGTCGGGTTTACATTTATTACGACGGCATCGACAAGCTCAGCCTGACATTTTTTTTGAGAACAACAGCTGATCTAAAAATAAATTTCCGCTGTTATTAATTTTTCTTTTATATTCGATTAAATGTTTTCGCAAAACATACATATCAGCAATACTTCTTTTGTAGCATTCTCCGCTACAACTACTACGACTACGACAACCCGCTAAGGGTTGCAAATTTTCATATTATCCCATAGGGCACCGGCCCAATTCAAAAAAGGTTCACCCGCTTTTTCATTTTTTCAAATAATTGTATGCAGGTATTAAAATTTGGTGGCAGCTCCGTAGCCAACGCAGCCAACATTAAAAAAGTAATCGATATTATTCAACAAAGATCAGCAGCAGGCAATACACTGGTAGTGGTATCGGCATTAGGCGGTATTACCGACCTGCTGCTGGAAAGCTGTATACTGGCTGCTTCCGGCGATGAGGAATATAAAGAGAAGCTATCCATCATTGAGCAAAGACATTTACAGGCAGTGAGGGAGCTGATACCTGTTACCGGCCAGAGCAGTGTGCTAAGCTTTGTAAAAACACATTGCAATGAAATGGAAGATATCTGCAATGGCATTTTCTTGCTGAAGGAATTATCGGCCCGTACCAAAGACCGCATGGGCAGCTATGGTGAGTTATTGTCTTCCAGGATCATTGCCGCAGCAATACCTGCTGCAAATTGGCTGGATGCAGCCTTACTTATCAAAACAAATTCAACTTATGGCAATGCTGCGGTTGATTTTACTGCAACCAATCAAAATATCGAAGCATATATTGAGCAGCATCCTTCTCCGCTTTATATCGCACCGGGCTTTATCGCTTCCGATGCAGAAAATGTGAACACTACATTAGGTCGTGGCGGGTCAGATTACAGCGCTGCTATTTTTGCCGCGGCCACCAATGCAGCCGTGCTTGAAATATGGACCGATGTATCGGGCATGATGACCGCCGATCCAAGACTGGTAAGCAACGCAAAAGCAATTCCCTCCATCTCCTACCAGGAAGCCATGGAGCTATCACATTTCGGCGCTAAAGTTATTTACCCGCCAACCATACAGCCGGTTATGAGCAAGGGCATTCCTGTGTGGATCAAAAACACATTTGCTTCACAGGATGAAGGCACATTGATACAACAAAAACCGGCAGAAACTTTAAGCAGTGTTACAGGCATTTCCAGCATCAATAATATTGCCCTGCTAAGCCTGGAAGGAAGCGGCATGATCGGCATTCCCGGTTTTTCAAAAAGATTGTTTGCAGCGCTGGCAGCAAAAAAAGTAAATGTAATACTGATCACACAAAGCTCATCGGAACATTCTATTTGTGTAGGGATTAACGCAGCAGAAGCGGCGATCGCCAAAGCGGCGATCGATGAAGCTTTTGCTTACGAAATAGAAACAAAAAAGGTAGAACCCTTGCTGGTGGAAAAAGAGCTTTCCGTAATTGCGCTGGTAGGCGATGGTATGAAGAACCACACTGGCATCAGCGGAAGGTTTTTTAATGCGCTGGGCAAGAATGGTGTTAACATCAGGGCCATATCGCAGGGCTCTTCCGAAAGGAATATCACTGCGGTGGTTAGCAGCAGTGATGTAAAAAAAGCCATCAATGTTATCCATGAAGCATTTTTTGAGAAAGAAATCAAAGAGATCAACCTCTTTATCGCAGGTGTAGGCAATGTGGGCTCAAAACTCTTGCAACAGCTAAAACAACAACAGGAATATTTGATGAGGCAACTGCATGTAAAAATAAAGCTGGCCGGCATTGCCAACAGCAAATGTTTGTATGTAAACGAAGAAGGCATACCACTTGAGAACTGGGAACAGTTGCTCAGCGGTGGCGAAGCAGGGAACATCAATGACCTGGTAGACCGCATCATCCGACTGAATTTGCGCAACACTGTTTTTGCAGATGTAACTGCCAATGAAAATGTGGCGCAGGTGTATAACCGGC
>CAYOLS010000371.1:0-669 GCA_964404845.1 uncultured Ferruginibacter sp.
TTAATAACTTATGGTAAGAACAACATGGGCAGCTATGCATCACAACTTACCAAAGAACAACGCTGGAAAATTGTAAAGTATGTAAGAACATTACAAGGTACGGGCGGTGCAGCAACAGCAGACAGCAGCGGCAAAGCAGCAGCACCTGCAGTAAAGGTTGACACTGCTGCTACAGCAAAAAAATAATTAAAGAAAAGAGGCAAGCATAAATTAAAAAGTTGGGTGGAGCAATTAACCCATTATCACACAAATAATTTTTAGATGGAACATCGTTTTGAATTACCGGCCAGTTATAAAAAATGGACATGGGGCCTCATCATAGCAGGTCTTGTAGCCCTGGTATATGGTTTTATCATGTATCATCCATTTGCAGAAGTTAGCCACGCAGCAGGAGCACATGGTAGTGAGCATGCGAACAGTACCCGCTTCTGGGCCGTTTTATTACAAAACAGCACTTACTGGCTGTTGCTGGTAAATGCTTCCATGTTCTTTATTTGTGTAACAACCATGGCACATGGTGGCTGGCAGGTAGCATTCCGCCGTGTTCCCGAAGCTATTTCAAGCGCAGTACCTGTACTCGGTATCATTACTTTTATTATCCTGCTGGCCATTGTATTTGGTCATCGTACAGATATTTACCACTGGTTAGATAAAGATGCAGTAGCACAC
>CAYOLS010000371.1:679-2631 GCA_964404845.1 uncultured Ferruginibacter sp.
CGATAAAATATTAAGTGGTAAAAGCGGTTTCTTAAACGCCGGCTTCTTCCTTGTATTCTCAGGTATTAGTATATGTCTTTGGTGGTTATTGGGCAGAAAGATGAGGAGCATGAGTTTGAAATCTGATGAAGCACCAATGGACTACGAAGAATCAAAAAAATGGATCTGGAAAAATACGGTTTGGGCTTCTTTGTTCACCGTAGTGTTCGGTTTAACAGTAGCATCAACCTTACCATGGTTGTGGCTGATGAGCATCGATGCA
Source organism: uncultured Ferruginibacter sp. (assembly GCA_964404845.1). Classification (GTDB taxonomy): domain Bacteria; phylum Bacteroidota; class Bacteroidia; order Chitinophagales; family Chitinophagaceae; genus Ferruginibacter. The sequence goes on from CAYOLS010000371.1 coordinate 942, forward strand.
CACTGGTATAGCACCATGTATAGCTGGTACACATTTGCAAGCACATTTGTATCAGGTATGTCGCTGATCGCACTGATCGTTATCTGGCTTAAAAACCAGGGCAAGATGGAATATGTTACAGACGAGCACTTACACGATATCGGTAAGTTCATGTTTGCCTTCTCTGTATTCTGGACTTACTTATGGTTCTCACAATACATGCTCATCTGGTATAGTAACCAACCGGAAGAAACAAGGTATTTCATCGACAGGATCGGAACAGCAGAAGACCCTGGTCCGTACAAAGGCATATTCTTCTTCAACCTGATCGTGAATTTCCTTTGCCCACTGTTGATACTGATGAAAAAATCAACCAAGCGCAGCTATACGGTAATTACATTTATGGCGGTGCTGATCATCTTCGGTCACTGGATAGATTTTTACCAGATGGTAATGCCGGGCACAGTAAGAGAAAATGCACACATGCTGCCATTTGAATTTGGAATTGCAGCCCTGTTCATTGGTATTATCTTATGGTGTGTAGGAAGGTATTTGAGCAGCCATTCACTGGTGGCCAAAAACCATCCTTATTTGAAAGAAAGTATAATTCACCATACATAATCCCTTGGCCCGTAAAAGGGAACCAGGGACAGTAGGTGTAATTTTTGACAATAATAAAAGATTTAGAAAAGCCTGCCTTGCTAAGTAAGGGTGCAAAAGCCCCTTCAAGGGTTTGGGGTAAATAATAAATGATATGAAAGAATTTTTTCTGGTAGTCATTGCAATAATGATCTTCGTTATCATCTTCCAGATATCGAAAACGAGCGAGTACGTGAGTGTTTTGAAAGGAGAGGAAAAGTCTCGCAAGCAAAACAACAAGATCAATGCGTTTTTGATGGTGATCTTCCTGGTGCTCGGTTTGATAGGAGCCTGGTATTGCAATGAGCTCTATTATCATAAAACATTATTCCCTCAGGGATCAGCTTCCCTTGAAGGTAAGGAGATCGATAAAATGCTCATGATCACCATTGCCATTACAGGTGTAGTATTTGTAATTACACAGGTATTGTTGTTTTGGTTTGCATTTAAATACCAGGAAAAAGAAGGCAAAAAAGCATTTTACTTTCCGCATAATACAAAACTTGAATTGATCTGGACAACAGTACCGGCCATCTTCCTTACAGTGCTGGTAGTATTCGGTCTTAAATTCTGGTTCAAAATAACCGGCGATCCACCGGCAGGATACCATGTAGTGGAAATTACAGGTAGCCAGTTCAAATGGGATATGCGTTATCCTGGTAAGGACGGGATCTTGGGTAAAAAGAATTACAAATTATACAACAACCCTACAGGTAATACCCTGAGCGTGGATTTTGAAGATGATAAAAGCTGGGATGATATCAGGTCAACTGAAATGCACTTACCGGTGAACAAACCAGTGAAACTGGTGATCAATGCAATGGATGTGATCCACAACGTAGGTCTGTCTCATTTCCGTATGAAAATGGATGCGGTGCCAGGTATCCCAACCACCATGTGGTTTACACCAACCGTAACCACTGCAGAGATGAAGAAAAAAACCGGCAACCCGAATTTTGTATACGAGATCAGTTGCGACCAGATGTGCGGTAAAGGTCACTTTAGTATGAGAGGTGTGATCGTTGTAGAAACTGAAGAAGAATACAAAAAATGGTTGAGCGAGCAAACGCCG
>CAYOLS010000372.1:0-2616 GCA_964404845.1 uncultured Ferruginibacter sp.
GCGATGATCATAGAAACACCACCCAGTACAATCGTATTCAATGTGTTCGCATGAAAAACTTTCATAGTAATGAACGCCAGTATACTTGCCGCCACAATTTGCGGTATTACAATAAAGAAGTTAAATACCCCCATATAATACCCCATTTTATTAGCCGGCAAAGCGTTGCTTAACATGGCGTAAGGCATACTTAAAATACTTGCCCATGCTACTCCCACCATTCCCATAGAAACGATGATATAAGTTGGATCACTGATAAAATAAATAGAAATCAAACCAAGGCCGCCAATTACAAGACAGATCAGGTGCGTGATCTTTCTGCTGGTCCTGTAAGCGATCAATGGAATTATAAATGCAAATATCGCCGCTACACCGTTCCTTACAGAAGAGCATACGTTCAACCAATCTGCCCCATCATTATATTGTTGTTTTACTCTTTGTAATACCTGCTTTTCGGCAGCATCTGTTTGCGTATTAGCACTATCAGCAAAATGATTGGCAAGATTTACTGAAATGGTAACGGGATTTTGATCGGCCCTGTATTGTCTTACTTCAGTAATATCTGTTTGCAGGGCTATCAATAATTTTTGCTGCTTTTGTTTTTCTTTATACGTAGCAGCATCTGTTGCTGCAGAAAGCTCAGCTGCAAGCCTTGTACTATCTAACCGTAATGCGTTATCCATTTTAGTAACCAGTTGCTGATCAACCTTCATATCATATTTATTGGCTGTTACCGCATTGGTAGCATATATCCACATGGCAAATAATGCAAACCAGGTAAAGAACTGTACCACTGCAAGCTGCTTCATGGTTGCAGGCATTTTTACAATGCCGCCGAATGTTTCTTTGATCGCATCAGCAAAACTTGTATTCTTTTTTTCTTCTTTAAATTTTTCCAGGTCTTCGGGCGGAAATTCTTTGGTTGTGAAAACAGTGTACATCACTGACAACAGGAAAGCAATACCCCCAAGATAGAAAGACCATTTTACTGAATCAGGTATCTTACCCGCTTCAGCCGTATTGTTGAATCCAAACCAATTCGTAAATATCCACGGCAACAATGCTGCAATTACTGACCCCACTCCAATAAAGAAACTTTGCATAGCAAAGCCTGAAGTACGTTGAGACGGAATAAGCTTATCACCTACAAAAGCCCTGAACGGCTCCATTGAAATATTAATAGAAGCATCCAATATCCATAACATGCCTCCCGCTACCCACAGGCTGGGCGAATTGGGCATAATGAACAATGCAAGTGTAGCTAAAATTGCGCCGATAAAAAAGAACGGCCTTCTCCTGCCCCAGTATGGATGCCAGGTGCGGTCACTCAGGTAGCCGATAATTGGCTGAACCAACAACCCGGTAAGGGGCGCAGCGATCCATAAAATAGGTATCTCATCTTTGTTAGCACCGAGTGTTTCGAATATCCTGCTCACATTAGAATTTTGCAATTCAAAGCCAAACTGGATTCCGAAAAAACCAAAACTCATGTTCCAGAGCTGCCAAAAACTTAGTTTATGCTGAGGGGCATTAGAGGATGACATAGCAATCGATTGAAATTTTACATTGTGTAATTAGTACACTTTGCTAAAATTAGGGGAAAAGGGGGAAACCAAAAAATGTGATATAGGCCGTAAAGTCGCCAGGACGCTGGGAGAGCTTTCTTTGCGCCTTCCCGCTTAGTGGTTTTAAAAACATCATCGAAAGTTTAACATTCTCCCCTCTTACACCGGGTCTATAATTACTACATTGCTAAAATTTTCCAAACTAATAATTACGAACCGCATGACCAACCGATTATCTTTTTTAAGTCTTACTCTACTCCTGGCAAGCAACAGCCTTTTTGGGCAAACTGCACAAGACAGCTTAGAAATAAAGCAAGCAGCGCTTGACTATATTGAATCACAACATAAACCAGATCCCGGGCAAATGGAACGGGCCTTACACCCAAGAATGGTAAAGAGAACATTTTGGAAAGACAAGGCAACAGGTAAAGATTACCTCCGGGAAACAACGGCTGAATCTATGATACTGCTTGCTGAAAGTTATAATAAGAATGGTGATAAGTTCCCTCCTTCGCCTAAGAAAGAAGTAAAATTCCTTGATGTTTCCGAACGGACAGCTTCTGTAAAATTAATTGCGGACGAATGGATCGACTATATGCATATTGTGAAACTAAACGGAACCTGGAAAATTGTAAATGTGCTTTGGCAGTTTAATGATACCAAACAACACTAATTATTTTATGAGTGTTCCTCTGTTGGCATGCCGGCACAAGTATTTCGCATAACTATGCCGGGAAATACATTTTGCGAATAAGCCGTCATGATTATAAATAACTAAAAAATTAAATTAGAAGTATACAAAAATTGACAAATGAACTTTGATTTTAAAGAAGATTATATCCTGGAAAATGAAACAATAAGATTACAACCATTAAAGCATTCAGATTTTGACATTTTGCTCGAATAGTCTGAAAATGAGCCAGGGATATGGGAATACAATTCCGGAGGTGCCAACGGAAAAGAGAACCTTGAAAAATATATCGTAAACGCAGTTACACAAAGGGAAAATGAAAAAGAGTACCCGTTTATAATCATGGGCAACATATTTTAC
>CAYOLS010000373.1:0-2612 GCA_964404845.1 uncultured Ferruginibacter sp.
CTTTGAGAACCAGGGTATGCGTTGTATAAGGGAGTTGCTGAACCAGTTTGCAGAGTTCAATCATATCGAGCTGCAAAAAGATGAGTTTGAAGTAAGATTACAGAAGCAGGTTCCCGATCTGAATTATGATGTGTATATCAGCACCGGCGGCCCGGGCAGTCCTTTGGAAAGCGAAGGCAGCGAATGGGAAGCGGCTTATTTTGGCTGGCTGAAAAAAGTAGAATCGTACAATAATAACGACGCCAATATTGTAAAGAAACAGGTATTCTTTATCTGCCACTCCTTTCAGTTAGTGTGCAGGCATTATAAAATAGCCGAAGTGACCAAAAGGCGCAGTACTTCCTTCGGCGTTTTCCCTATCCATTATTTGCATGATGCAGAGCATGAGCCGGTATTTGCCGGCCTGCAGGATCCTTTTTATGCGGTTGACAGCCGGGATTTCCAGGTTACACAACCGGATCATAATAAGCTGAGGGAAATGGGCGCTTCTATTTTAGCGATAGAAAAAAACCGCCCGCATGTGCCGCTGGAAAGAGCCATCATGGCCATTCGTTTTAATGAAAATATGATCGGCACACAGTTCCACCCTGAAGCAGATGCCATTGGTATGAGCCTTCACCTGCAAACGCCTGACAGGAAAAAAACAGTGATCGAAAACCATGGCGAAGAAAAATGGGCTTCCATGATAGAGCAACTGAACGACCCGGATAAGATCCTCCATACCTACGCACATATACTGCCTAATTTTTTGCAGCAATCAGTAGGGAGAATGCAGGAAGTAACGGTATAGGCTAAGCGGCCATCTTTACAAGCTTTTCTTTCTGTGCATCGTTCGTTTTTATTTCCTCTTTCAGCTGCCTGTGCTTTTTTATTGTTGCCAGCAGGTAAATAGTAGCTGCTACAAAACCGGTAACGGACAATACAAATTTGGTAATGACCATTATTTGCAGCGTGCTGTGATCATCGCCTACTATTTTGTTATTCACCCATGTTTCCAGTTTTGAATTTTCCCATACATCTAGTCCCCAGGCTACTATTTGCAGTAAAGCCAGTATCATAAACAGTTTTATAATCCCTTGCTCTTTGGATGGCTGAAGGAGCAGTTTTTTCATATCCATTATGTCCGATGCTCTTTTGCGGGCCATGAAACAAAGCACTGCAATGCCGCTGAAGCAAAAAGCCATAAAAAGATAATCAATGTTCAGCTGGTTTAAGATCGCTTTCTGCAGACCAGGCTGGCTGTCCATGGTTGAAAAAACAGTATTCATTTTATCCTTATCAATGAGCTCAATGTGCGTAAGCCCTGTCTTTTGGGAAGTGATCCATATACATACGGATATTGTACAGGTCAATACCAGCAGTGTTACAAATAATGTTCTCATGACTTTTTATTATTGAGGGTATCAAATAGTTGTTCTCTTTCAGCTTTGTAAGTATCCCATTTAAAATTGATGAGATAATCTTTGGCCGTTTTTACGCCCTGCAAAAACAATTTTTTCTGCTCCGGTTTGCTCATGGAGAAATTGAGCCAGTTAAAGCCCCGCACATCAATAGGCGCCACGTACTTGGTATAAAAATTATTCTTGCTTAAAAATTCCTTGTCGTAATTAAAACGAATAGTGCTGAATACGGCTCCTACATAAGTTCCGATGCCTGAAAAAATATCTTCGGGCGGCGCATCATCGCCTTCCGACAAACGGACACCTATGACCGGCAGTCGGGGCGTTCTTATTTTATCGTTGTGAAAAACACTGATGGGAAAATTGGAGATAATACCACCATCCACAAAATTTGCTTTGGAAGGAAGCGGGCCTTTATAATTAATGCTTTCCCATTCTTTTATCACTCTCGGGTCATTGGTATTGATGTTTTCTACACCAAATGATTCAAAGAAAACAGGGATACTCATACTTGCCCTTACAAATTGGGACGGAGGCGTAGTTTCATCCATGCCATAAAGCATGGCCATTCGTGGAAATTCCACTTTCATCTGCGTGGTAATGTCGCAGGCGATCATGGTGACATCGCTTTCCAGGCTGTCTACTGTAGCGCTTTCTCCTGTCCTGTTTTCACTGTGGGCATCTACCAGGCGGAGATCAATGTCTGTATTATGCGCTGAGTGATATGCCCGCTTACGAAGGTCTTTTAAAGTATGAATGCCTTCGGCAGAAATGATCTTTTGTATCCAGTTGCTGAACTCATCTCCCCTGCATAGCCCGAATGAGCTTTTTTTGAAGCGTTGCAGTAGGTAGTAAAAATAGCCACCGCCGATTATTAGCAACAACAACATGGCCAATACCAGCCATACCATAGCGCTGCTATGGTGCAGCAGGCCAAAGAACATACTCAGTAAAAAAATGCAGAGACAACCGATAATAAAGAACAGTGTGTTGCTGATATAATATTTATTTTTTACAATGGTTGTCAGCAGGCGTGATACGATGGGATGACCATCTACAAAATCCAGCATTCTTTTTTCTGACAGATGCGACAGAATTTTTTCACTTTTTTCATCATCCTTATTTCCTATGCTGGCTAATAACAGTGTGTTGATAGCCCCGGCACTGGTACCTGCGAGGCGCCAGAAACGTATGCCCATTTTTTCCAGCACA
>CAYOLS010000374.1:0-2579 GCA_964404845.1 uncultured Ferruginibacter sp.
GGAGGTGGCTTTATAGCATCAGATGGTTCTGCAACAACTTTTTTTACTGCGGCAGCACATAACCAGTTCAACACCCGCTATGCAGGCGGTTACAGGATGTATACCAACAGCAGTTCCACCACCGGCGTTTTCATCAATGCCGGCGGCAACTCCTGGGGCAGTATATCCGACTCTACAAAGAAGGAACGTTTTATTGCGGCAGATGGTGAATCATTTCTTCAAAAACTGCGCAACATGCGCCTGGGCTCATGGAATTACAAGTCACAACCCGATCCTGCCTTTCGTCACTACGGGCCAATGGCGCAGGAATTTTATGCCAGCTTTGGTAAAGACAAAATAGGTACCATTGGTAATGATACCACTATTGCATCGGCAGATATGGATGGTGTATTGATGATATTGGTGAAGGCGCTTGAAAAGCGTACGGCCAACCAGGCATCCGCCATAGAAAGCCTGCAGGCTGAGAACGCAGCACTTAAAAAACAACAGGCCGCAACCGAAAGAATAGCGGGTGAATGGGAAGCATTTAAAGGATTACTTGGTGGTAATGAAGATACCAAAGCGTTGCTGGAGCAGGTGAGGAAACTGGCTGAGAAAAAGAGATAATTGAATGCCTCATAACGGTCAGCTGAAAAAGTACATTAAACAAACGTACTGTCAAATATCAAGCGTGCTGTCAAATATCAAACGTGCTGTCAGGCTGAGCCTGTCGAAGCCGGATTAGGAAACAACATTCCGTTTTGTAACACATTCGACAAGCTCCCACGCTTTGCGGGGTTAGAAACAGTGTGACAAACAAAATATTCGCTTAATAAAATGAAATGCCTAAATCAACCTCTGCTGTCAGGCTGAGCCTGTCGAAGCTTGTGGCAAAAAAAATATTCGCTTAATAAAATGAAATACCTAAATCAACCTCTGCTGTCAGGCTGAGCCTGTCGAAGTCGGGGTTTAGAATGGCATTCCGTATTGTACACATTCGACAAGCTCAGTGTAACAAATAAAGCTCACTTGATAAACGTAATTGTCAGGCTGAGCCTGTCGAAGCTGGGTTAGGAAACAACATTTCGTTTTATAACACATTCGACAGGCTCAGTGTGACAAAAAAAATATTCGCTTAATAAAACGAAATACCTAAATCAACCTCTGCTGTCAGGCTGTCCCGATAGCTATCGGGACGAAGTCGGGGTTTAGAATGGCATTCCGTATTGTACACATTCGACAGGCTCAGTATGACAAATGAAATGCTCGCTTAGTAAAACATAATACCTCAATCAACCTCTGCTGTCAGGCTGAGCCTGTCGAAGTCGGGGTTTAGAATGGCATTCTGTATTGTACACATTCGACAAGCTCAGTGTGACAAGAAGAAAGCTTGTTTATTTTTTAATGATAAACATAAAGCAAAAAAAATGACAGCTAATATCCGGCAGGCTTTTATTTTGAAGTCATTTTAATTGTTTGCAAATATCTTATTACTAAATTTTCCCAATCTGCAATTGGAAGTTTATCCCAGTTTGGATTGTTAAGTGCTGTCCTGCTTAAGCCAAAAGCATGTCCTCCTTCGGCATAAATATGGTACTCCGCAGGAACACCTGCTTTTTTTAAGGCAATGTAGTATACTAATGAATTTTGAATGCTGTCAACCGGATCATTTCCTGCTTGTAAAATAAACATTGGAGGAGTATTGCTATCAACAGGAAGCGTATTATTTAGGTCATACGGATGTTTGGTATGAACAGTCATGTGGCCCGGAAAAAAGGATAACCCAAAATCAGGCCGGCAATTTGTTTTGTCAATTTCATCTGTCAATGTATAGGCCCTTTTTTTATAGTTTGTACTAACATCAGCAACTAAATGTCCACCAGCAGAAAATCCCATAACACCTATTTTATTTGAATCTATATTCCACTCTTTGGCGTAATAGCGAACCATACCAACTGCTCTTTGCGCATCCTGCAGGGCAAGTGGTTTTATCGGGTCTTTTCCACAGTGACAATCTTTGTCATAATGATGTCCTGAAGCAGGTACACGATATTTTAGCAGTATGCCCGTAACGCCTATTGAAGAAAGCCATTCACATATTTCAGAACCTTCCAGCTCAATAGCAAGCTTGTTGTAACCTCCTCCGGGAAAAACAACTATTGCTGCTCCTGTATTATTTTTCTTTGGCTTATAAATAGTAATTGTTGGTTTAGAAACATTAAATACCATACCATCGTTGTAGGTTTCTTTTCCTTTAATCAATTCCGAATCCGGAACTGATGTTGTCCATATTGGTAATTGTTCCTGTTCACTCCAGGGTTTGAATTTTTCTGTTGTTGGGGTTTGCTCTTGTTCGTGTTTTTGTTGATTTTTCTGGCTACACGAAACAATTAAAAAGCCTATTACAGCAATAGAGAGAGGTAGCTTAAATGGCATAGTTTCTTATATTATTCATTTTTTGTGAAATGGCTGGTCTAAGCTTGCTGCTAACACTTAAATATACGCAACTCCACTAAAAATACATGTCTTTTATAATCAACCTGGTAATATTATTAAATCGTTTTTGTAATTAAAGCAATAAAGTTTCTCCGCTACATGGT
>CAYOLS010000375.1:0-2574 GCA_964404845.1 uncultured Ferruginibacter sp.
TTATAGCAGCCACCCAGTACCAATGCCAGCACTAAAAAAACCTGGCAAAACCAGATGAAACGTGAAGAAGATACCCAGTTATGAGCAAAATCTTTATGCGTATTATCTATGATTTCCTGTCCCATTTATTTAATTTATGCTGCAAAAATAAGGGGCTTCATCCAAAAAAAATTATTTGTTTCCAACAATTTCTGAAAAGGTCTTTTTCTTCTGAATGAAGTGGGCCCACACAATACTTCCTTTATATATGCCTGTGTGGATCATTTTTTTATCGGCTACGGTCAATGATTGATCCTGTTGAAAAAGGATCCATTTTATTACATGCAAATGTGCTTTTACCACTGCAATGAAATAACCCCCGTCTCCGCCAAACAATGCCTTCCATGCTGCAATGCCATCCAGCAAAAACCGGAAGGGTATCTTTTTGATCCGGTCTGCTACAGGCAGGTTTTTATACAGCATGATAAGGTTATTGCGGAAATTGAGGTAGGTTTTTTTGCTGTTTCCTTTGGGCAATGTGCCGCCACCCACATGGTATACTATTGATTGCGGCTGTGTATATACTTTGTATCCTGACAATTTTATACGCCAGCAAAGGTCTATCTCTTCCTGGTGTGCGAAAAAATATTCATCCAGTCCCCCCAGCTCGTGATATACTTTTGACCGGATGAATAAAGCCGCACCACTTGCCCAGAAACATTCCTGCGGCTGATCATACTGGCCTTTATCTGCTTCGCAGTTTTCAAACACACGACCCCTGGCAAAAGGATAACCCAGTTTATCGATCCATCCGCCGCAGGCACCGGCATACTCAAAATGCGCCTTGTCATGATAGGCCAAAAGTTTGGGCTGGCATGCTGCGATCTGTTCATCCTGCTGCATCAGCTCAATGATAGGTTCTATCCATCCCGGCGATACTTCCACATCGCTGTTCAGCAAAACATAGTATTCACTTTGCACCTGCTTTAATGCGGTGTTGTACCCTTTTGCAAAACCTTCATTGCTTTTGTTGATGATGAGCTCAACCTGCGGATAGTGCCGTTGAAGAAATTTAAGAGAATCATCCGAAGAAGCATTGTCTGCTACAATAATTCTTTTGTTGCTATAAGTGCTGCCGGTAACAGAAGGAAGGAATTGTTCTAAAAATCTTCTGCCATTCCAGTTCAGGATAACGATCGCTACTTCCGGCTGTAATGATGTGTTATTTGATGTAGCATTGCTCATTCCTGTATTACTTTCTCCTTTGTACAAACATAGTTTATTTAAACAACAAAAGCCGGAGATGAGCAGTGTTCCGATTGTAGAAGATGCTGTCAACCTGGGCTTGCCGAAGGTGAATTTATTCATGGTCAAACAAAGGTTTCGACAAGCTCAGCCTGACATTTATTAATTATCAGAAAATATAAAATTGTGATAATGGCAGGTCGGTAGTTTGGCATCCTACCCCTTTATTTCTTATTTTTAATGATGTTTCCTCAATTATTCAACTGGCGCAGCTTACTGGCATTGATCGCTATTGTGATCGTTAGCGCCACTATCTTTTACTCCAACTTCCTGGCAAAAAAAATTGCGGCGGAAGAAAAACAAAAAGTGGAGCAATGGGTAGAAGCAGTGAAGGAGATCAACAACCCAGCCAGCACTCAAAATATTCTTTCAGGCAAAATACTTACCGAGAACAGTAAGGACATTCCAATGATCGCTGTTACAGAAAAGGGTGAAATACTGGATCATTACAATGTAGATACTTCTCATGCCAGCAATACAGGCAATTATCTCAAACAGCAGCTGGAAGAATTCAAGTCGCTCAACCAACCAATCGTTTGGAAAAATCCATTCGACAGCACACAGAATAACCTGGTGTATTATGGCGAATCTTCTTTACTGAAACAGATACGTTATTTCCCGCTGATACAGTTACTGGTGGCGGCATTGTTCATCATCATCACGCTCATAACAGTTACTACCAGGAATAAAAGCACGCAGAACCAGGTATGGGCAGGCATGGCAAAGGAAACGGCACATCAGCTGGGTACGCCTTTGTCCAGTTTGCAGGGCTGGGTGGAAATACTGAAAGAAGAAGAAGGCAGCCGCAAAATAGCCACCGAAATGAGCAAGGATGTGGACAGGCTCAAACTGGTGAGCGACCGTTTTGGAAAAATAGGCAGCACGCCACAACTCGAAGAGGCCAACGTAGTAGAGCAGGTAGAGCAAATGGTAGCTTATATAAAAAGAAGGTCGCCGGAAAAAGTGGTGTTCAGCCTGAACAGTTATGGTGAAACAGATATCACCGTGCTGATGAACGCCCCTTTATTTGATTGGGTAATTGAGAACCTGCTGAAAAATGCTTTGGATGCCATGGAAGGGAAAGGTAGCATCGACATTGATATTAAAAATGAAACGGCGCAGGTGGTGATCGATGTAAAAGACACGGGTAAAGGCATCAGTGCCAAAAATATTTCCAATGTGTTCAAACCCGGTTTTACCACTAAAAAAAGAGGCTGGGGATTGGGGCTTTCTCTCAGCAAACGCATTATTAATCAATACCACAAAGGAGAATTGTTTGTAAAGAGCAGC
>CAYOLS010000376.1:0-2568 GCA_964404845.1 uncultured Ferruginibacter sp.
GTGTAACAGGCGATGTGTTTGTTGAGCTGATGCCTTACAGGTTCATGATCGCCGGCATAGAGTCCGCCTACGACCTCATGAGCAGCAAATTCGGCAGCTACGGTGAAATGAACAATGGCTGGACAGGAGAAGACGTGAGAGGGTTCTCGAAGATATTTGGCAATCAGAATAATATTTATCACCAGGTGGGGAAGGAGATATGAGCTATGAGATATAAGATATGAGTGATGAACGATGAGTGATAAGTGATGAACGATGAGCTGGCTAACAGCTTGTATTTAATTCGTGCAATTTGTGTAATTCGACTAATTCGTGATATAAAATTCGTGTAATAGAATATGAAAATAAGGATAGGCATCATCGGCGGCGCAGGCTACACAGGCGGAGAATTGATCAGGATACTCCTCCGTCATCCGCATGCAGAAATAACTTTTGTTCAAAGCAAGAGCAATGCAGGCAACCCGTTGAGCAAAGTACATGAAGACCTGGCGGGAGAAACGGATATTGTCTTCAGTGAGTCGCATCACTTTGATATTGATGTGCTGTTCTTTTGCGCCGGTCATGGCGAAGCAAAAAAATTTGTCGCAGAAAATGATATTCCTGCGTCTGTAAAACTGGTAGATATCGGCAATGATTTCAGGTTGAAGGAAGATGCAGCGATCAATGAAAGGGAATTTATTTATGGTTTACCTGAATTGAACAGGGATGCAATCAAAAAAGCGGACAGCATCGCCAACGCCGGATGTTTTGCCACTGCCATACAGGTAGGATTATTGCCTTTGGCGAAAGCAGGGCTATTGAAAAATATTTATACAACAGGTATTACGGGTTCAACAGGCGCAGGCCAGTCTTTGTCTGCTACTTCACATTTCAGCTGGAGGGCAAACAATATACAGGCGTACAAAACATTGACGCACCAGCACCTGGGAGAGATCGGGCAATCTTTGATACAATTACAACCCAAGGGAGAGATCGATGTCAGCTTTATTCCGTGGAGGGGCGATTTCACCCGTGGGATATTTATCAGCTCTCAATTGGATTGCGAGCTCAGCGTACAGGAGCTGTGGACCATCTATGATGAATATTACAAAACGCATCCCTTTGTAAGCATCAGCAAAGAACCTATCAGTATCAAACAGGTGGTCAATACCAACAAAGCATTGGTACAACTGGAAAAAGTAGGAACCAAATTAGTAGTGCATTCTGTCATTGACAATCTTTTGAAAGGTGCCAGTGGCCAGGCTGTGCAGAATATGAACCTGTTGTTTGGATTAGAAGAAACAACAGGATTAAAACTAAAAGCTTCGGGCTTTTAATGAATAATTATTATCTAACAATAAAAGTCTCCCTTTAGGGAACAAGGCTTATGAATCTATTTGACGTTTATCCCTTGCAGGATGTTACCATCGTAAAAGCAGCAGGCTCATCCGTGTGGGATGACAAGGGCAACGAATACCTTGACCTGTACGGCGGTCATGCGGTGATCAGCATTGGTCATACCAATTCACATTGGGTAAAAAGGATAGAAGAACAATTGCATAAAATATCTTTCTATTCTAACTCTGTTAAAATTCCTTTGCAGGTAGAGTTGGCAGAAAAACTGGGTAAGGTTTCCGGTAAAGAAGACTATCAGTTGTTTCTATGCAATTCAGGAGCAGAAGCTAACGAGAACGCTTTGAAGCTCGCTTCTTTCTACAACGGAAGAAAAAAAGTGATCGCTTTTAAAAAGGCATTTCATGGCCGTACTTCACTGGCTGTGGCGGCTACAGATAACCCGAATATAGTAGCGCCGGTAAATGAAACAGATAATATTTTGTTCCTTCCTTTCAATGATGAATTTGCATTGAGAGGCGCATTCAATAATCACACAATTGCCGCGGTAATTATTGAAGGTATACAAGGGGTGGGCGGCATCAATGAAGCAATGCCTGAGTTTTTAAGAACGATCCGTTCGCTTTGCGATGAGCACAATGCCGTTTTTGTCGCAGACTCCGTGCAATGCGGTTATGGAAGAACAGGACAGTTTTATTCACATGATATTTCCGGCGTAAATGCTGATATCTATACCATGGCAAAAGGTATGGGCAATGGTTTCCCTGTGGCGGGGATTGCTATTGCACCAAAATTCGCTGCCAAACATTTTATGCTCGGTACCACTTTCGGCGGTAATCACCTGGCATGTGCTGCTGCGCTTGCTGTACTGGAAGAAATGGAAGAAAAGAATTTGATGGCGAATGCAAAGGAAGTGGGAGATTATTTAATCGCAGAATTAAAAAGGATTCCCGGTATCACCGAAGTGCGTGGCCGTGGACTGATGATCGGTATTGAATTGCCGGAAGATAAAAAAGAAGTAAAAAAGAACCTGCTGCTGAAACATAAAATATTTACAGGAGAAGCAAAGCCAAATGTAATACGCTTATTGCCTGCCCTGAACATTGGTAAAGCAGAAGCAGACAGGTTCCTGGAAGCGCTTAAGAGCGAGCTGAAAATTGAAAGCTGAAAATTGAAAATTATTTTTTAACCAGTTAGTTATTGTAAAAGTTGAAACAATTTATTGCTGTTAATGAT
>CAYOLS010000377.1:0-2534 GCA_964404845.1 uncultured Ferruginibacter sp.
ATACCATCATTTTTTAGCAGCAGTAAATTAAGAAAGTATATACACTTCCGGGAAAACATTACAACAAATATTTACCGGATATTTCATTAAAAGCATTTACCTGTGCTTCGATCCACTCACTGCCTTCGCCAAGTTCTGCAGCCATAATGGTGGCTACCTGTGGCGCAATACGGCGGCTCTCTTTTGCATCCAGCAGCAATGCACGGGTTCGCCTGCTCAAAACATCTTCTACTGTTCTTGCCATTTCATGGCGGATGGCCCATATCACCTGTTGCCCGTGTATTTGCAGGTCTTCGCTCAACCATTGATGCACATTTGTATTCATCTGCGCTTTTACCAGGCCTTTATCGCTTCCATAAAAATAAAAAGGGTCGTTCCAATCTGTATTATTGGTATGGCCATGAACAGGCAGTGTTGCCGTAGTTGATACCTTTTGCGGCCACTGCAATTCTTTTTCTACCCGGTTCATCATGTCCTCTCCCATTTTGCGGTAAGTCGTCCATTTGCCACCGAGTATGGTAAACAATTTTGACCCTGATACAATGATCTTGTGGCTCCGTGAAATTTCCTTTGTTTTCTGATTTCCGCTTTGTGGTGCTGCCAGCGGCCGCAGGCCTGCAAATACACTCAGCACATCTTTTCGTGCAGGCTTTACCGTTAGGTAGTCACCGGCGGTTTCCAGAATAAAGCTGATCTCCTGTTCCAGCGCAACAGGTTCCAGTGAAGCGTGCTCTACCGGTGTGTCTGTTGTTCCTACCACAACCTTATGATGCCATGGCACACAGAACAATACACGGCCATCGCTTGTTTCGGGTATCATCAATGCATGGTCTGACGGAAAGAAGGAACGATCAAGCACCAGGTGCACGCCCTGGCTTACACGAATGCTTTTTTCTGCGCCGGGCTTATCCATCTGCAAAATATCATCCACAAAAACACCGGTGGCATTTACCACAGCTTTTGCTTTTACGGAAAAGCTATTGTTTGTTTCGGTGTCCGATAAGCTTGCCCCGTCGATCTGCCCTTCTGCATTTTTGTGCAGTCCTGTCACTTTCATGTAATTGATCGCTTCGCTACCTTTTTCTATAATGGTCTGCGCCAGGTTGATGGCCAGTCTTGCATCATCAAATTGCCCGTCGTAATACAGCACACCGCCTTTCAGTCCTTTCGATCTTACACCCGGCAGCTTTTCCAGCGTTTCTTTTCTTGAAATAAATTCAGAAGGGCCAAGGCTAAGCTTACCGGAAATTTTATCATACAGCTTTAAGCCGATCGTATATTTCAACCTGCTCCACAGGCTGTAAACAGGCACAATAAAGGTTTGATCTTTTACCAGGTGAGATGCGTTGCGGTGCAGCAAGCCCCGTTCTACGCTGGCTTCCCTTACCAGTTTTATATCGCCCTGCGCCAGGTACCTTACACCGCCATGCACAAGCTTGGTGCTTCGGCTGGAAGTACCTTTGGCAAAATCGGCCTGCTCCACCAACAGGGTTTTGTAGCCACGCACGGCAGCATCCAATGCAATGCCCAGGCCGGTGGCACCGCCGCCGATCACCAGCAGGTCCCATTGGGAAACCGCAGCTATCCTTTGGATAATATCTTTTCGTTCGGTTGAAATGGAAGACACATTATAAGTTTAGATGAGTTTCATTGTTCCATAAAATGAAACAATACGAAAGTTAGATAAATTGCACTAAAGACCATTGAAGTAACAATCCTTAATAGTGCCTCAGTTTGAATTTTTAAGATAATGAAATGTCAGCCTGAGGATGTCGGAAGTGGGATTATTCATGATCTGATACCGGCTTCGACAATCCCGATAACTATCGGGACTGACAGTATTTTCAAATTTATGCACTACACAATTCTTTAAATATGAAATTCAACCGGAAATATTTGTATGCAGCAATTTTGTTCATTGCCTGTTCATGTAATGAACAAAAGCAACAAGACAATTCAACACCTGTAACAGCAGCTGACACCATTCATGCGGTTGAATCAAAGCAAACCGAACATATCCCTATAGATAAAGTAGCAGAAATCAGGAACGAAGTGCATCGTATCAACAAGATGAACGTACTGGTGCAATCCTTTAACTGGAGCGAAGATGGCTGCGTGGAAGGAGGCAAAGTGAATTATTACCTCAATAACGACAGCATTGTAAAAGTAACGGAGAGTGGTTTCATCGGCGATGGCGGCTGGATAAAGGAATATTATTACAGCAAAGGCAAATTCATTTTCAGCTTTATGCAGCACATCGGCGGCCCTGCTGCAATGCCGGTTGACACCAGCGAAATAAGGATTTATGCCGATAACGATACACTCGTGCTAAAGAAGCGGAACAACGATTATATGGATGACCTTTCACAAAAATTCGGTAGCAATTCAGTCGAGTACAAAATACTATCTGCCTACAAGGACAAAAATTTTGCAAAAGTGTTTTGCAATTAACCTGTAATTTTAAACAGATGAGACTGCCAAAACATCTTTGCCTTGTATTTATAACAGTGCTGACAGCTCAAAGCTGCTGGATA
>CAYOLS010000378.1:0-2524 GCA_964404845.1 uncultured Ferruginibacter sp.
ATTGAATGAATACAGCAAAGAGGTAATTTTTAAA
The DNA here is from genome assembly GCA_964404845.1 of uncultured Ferruginibacter sp. Classification (GTDB taxonomy): domain Bacteria; phylum Bacteroidota; class Bacteroidia; order Chitinophagales; family Chitinophagaceae; genus Ferruginibacter. The sequence goes on from CAYOLS010000378.1 coordinate 35, forward strand.
CCACTTAAAATGAAGAATAGTGGTTGGTTCCTTAAAGAAATAAATATTCGCAATCATTCAAAATTATATGACAGGCAAACCGATTCCTTGCAGGAAATTCCTTTATACGGTGTACCTACTTACCCGGATGGAGGTGTAAGAACTTCGGTCGCCGAGCTGTCTCATTTTTTCATTGCCATGCTAAAGGACGGTGTGTACAAAGGAAAACGCATCCTGCAAAAAGCAACCGTAGATACCATGCAGCGTTTTTATTACAATGCGCCTGCAACACCCGAAAATGTTGATCCGGCGAAGTTAAACTCAGGTATTTTCTGGGCCACCAAGAAAAATGCGACCATGATCGGCCATGCAGGCTCGGACCCCGGTGTAAAAACAGAAATGCTCGCCGGTCTTTCAAAAGATGTGGGAGTGATATTGTTTACCAACACGAAGCTTACGGATAAAAACCTGGTAAAATATTTTTACGCCATATTTGATGAGATATATAAATATGGGTTGAAATTAGAAGAACAGAAGAAAAGTGGAAATTGAAAGTTGAGAATTGAAAGCCTGAATAAATTATCAATTGCTCAGTTATCTCATATCTCATAGTTCATATCTTATATCTCATATCTATTTCCTAAGTTGTTGCTGCATTTTCAAAATCCTGTCCTCCAGTTTTTCAGAGCTTAAGGTTTCCCTCATGCTATCTACTTTAATAGGAAAGCAGAAGGGGGTGAGCTGTTTGGGAAATTCAATGATGATCCTGCTTTGCTGGATGCGCTGGAGCATATTTCTCAGACGGGGTTCATCCATCTGCTGGTCCATTACTTCGTTGTACGCCTGTCTTAATAATAAATTCCCCGGTTCATATTCAGAGAATACATTGAATAGGAGAGAGGCAGAGGATTGCAGGTGTCTTGCCTTTACTTTTTCACCGGGCATGCCCTGGAATATCAATCCGCCGATCACTGCAATGTCCCTGAATTTTCTGCGGGCCATTTCGGAAGAATTGACGGCTTTGTTGATCTCTTCAAATAAATTCTCTTCAGAAAACAATTCATATACATTACTGTCATCTAACGGTATCGGCTGATCGCTGAGCAGCTCAAATCCATAATCATTCATGGCAAAGGAAAAGCTGATGGGGATTATCTTGCTGATGCGGTAAGCCAGCAATGCGGCCATGGCTTCATGCACCAGTCTTCCTTCAAAAGGATAGACAAATAAATGAAAGCCGTCTTTTGTTTCAATGTGCTCAATCAGCAATTCGTTTTCTTTGGGCACATGTGATAACTTTTCCTGCAATTGAAAGAGTGTTTTTAATGCGTGCAGCTCCGGATCTTTTTTTGGCGTGGCTTTTTCAGCATCCGATAATTTCTTGCGCAGCATAAAACCAAGGTTCGCACTCAATGGCATACGACCTCCATCCCAGCTGGGTACAATGGATTTGGTAGAATTACTTTTTTTAACCAGGGCCGTCATGTCTTTGATACCTGCAAACTCCAGGTTCCTGCCCGCAAGCGTGAACACATCGCCGGGATTAAGGCGGCTGATAAAATATTCTTCTATCACACCAACATAACCACCGCTGATGAATTTTACTTTCAGCATGGGGCTGCTCACAATGGTACCGATATGCAACCTGTGGCGCATGGCCATGCGCCTGCTGGTGATCCTGTACGATCCATCAATGATGTCGATCTTTTTATAATCATCATATTGTTTTAATGCTACACCGCCTTGTGTGAGAAATTGCAGCAGCTGATTCCATTCTTCTTTGCCCAGGTCGGCATAGCAGTAAGTCGTTTTTATTTCTTCAAAAATTTCATCAGGATAAAAACCATCGCCTACTGCCAGTGTGCTCAGGTATTGGAGCAACACATCATAACACATTACCTGCGGCTGCCTGCTTTCGATAAAAGATCTTTCAATTGCTTCTCTTAATGCAGCTACTTCTATGAGTTCCAGTGAATGTGTGGGTAAAAAATAAATGATGCTTTCTGCATCGGGCCTGTGGCCGCTTCTGCCTGCCCGCTGTAAAAATCTTGCTACACCTTTTGGTGAACCCACCTGTATCACAGTTTCCACGGGGCGAAAATCTACGCCAAGGTCAAGACTGGAGGTGCAGACAACAGCGGTAAGCACGCCGGTATGTAATGCTTCTTCCACCCATATCCTTAGTTCCTGCTCAATGCTTCCATGATGTAACGCAATGGCTCCTGCCAGCGAAGGTTCAATGTTCAGCAATTGCTGGTACCATCTTTCACTCATGCCTCTTGTATTGATGAAGATGAGCGTAGTTTGATTGTTTTGCAGGATGGGCAATACTTTATCAGCCAGCTTTATTCCCAAATGCCCAGCCCAGGGAAATTTTTCAATTTCATCCGGCATCACAGGGTGGATGGAAATTTTTTTATGAATGTTTGCACGGATGATAATACCTTCCTGCAGCAAGGGCGCCAGTAATACTTCTTTGGCCTCTTCTAAATTGCCAATAGTGGCAGAGAT
>CAYOLS010000379.1:0-2521 GCA_964404845.1 uncultured Ferruginibacter sp.
GGATATTTGAAGTACGTAAAGGCGCCATGTTTGCCCGCTGGGATAAAATGGCCAAGGATTTTACCCGTATCGGTAAAGAGATCGCTATTGCTGTAAAAGCAGGTGGCCCTGACCCGGATAATAACCCTGCACTGAGAAGGTGTTACCTGAATGCGAAAGCATGTAACATGCCGAAAGACCGTGTGGAAGCTGCGATCAAAAGGGCGATGGGTAAAGACACGAGCAATTACGAAGAGATCACTTACGAAGGTTATGCGCCGCATGGTGTGGCGTTGATGGTGGAAACCGCTACCGACAACCCGACAAGAACCGTTGCCAATGTGCGCATGCATTTTACAAAAGGACAAGGCGCTTTAGGTACAAGTGGTTCCGTTGCTTTTACTTTTAACCGCATGGGAGAATTTAAAGTAAAGAACAGCGGCCAGGACCTGGAAGAACTGGAACTGGAGCTGATCGATTACGGGCTGGAAGAAATTGGTGAGAACAGCGAAGGCAATATCATCATCCGCACTGCTTTCGGCGAATTTGGTAACATGAGTAAAGCGCTGGAAGAAAAAGGCATTGAAGTGATCACAGCGGAACTCACCCGCATACCGGTTAACACTGTTGAACTGGGAGAAGAAGAAGCGAACGATGTGCTGAAGCTGGTAGATAAATTGGAGCAGGATGATGATGTGCAGAAAGTGTATCACAATCTTAAATAAGAAACTGAAAATAAAAAAGAGCCAGGCGGCTCTTTTTTATTTATACAACTGCTCAATGTTGATCTTTGATCAATAATAAACAACCGCCATTCCTTTGGCACCTGCACCGGCAAGTACAGAAGCGCCGAAACTTACGAGCCCGCCTGCCCCTCCGCCACCGGGCACTTTACCATCAGCACCGGCCGCATTTGTCATTACAGTTGCTTCAGCGGTATAGTTGGTGAGATTCTGGCCTGCTGTTCCTCCAACATCAGGATATTTATAAGTTGATCCTCCATTTCCGCCGGTAGTTATTTCGAAGAAAGTAGTGGGACTATTTTGCCCGTATCGTCTTGTTTGTACGCCGCCCATACTGCCGGCAACAACAATATAACTTTTGGGCGTTGCAGAATACGCAGCAGCGCCACCCAGCCCGGGATTGAACCTGCTGGATGCTACATAAACAGCACCTTTACCACCGGTGGCAATATATTGCACCGCTCCTGCCGAAACGGAAGTGCTGCCACCATCGGTAGCAGTTGCGTTGTTGGCACCGGCGCCACCATTGCCGATTTGTATGGTGCAGATATCACCGGGTTTTACGGCAAGCTGTGCTTTTACATAACCCCCGCCTCCGCCTCCACAATAAAAATTCCCTCCACCACCACCGCCCCATAACTCTACCGTTATTTTGGTCACGCCTGCGGGAACTGTGAATGTTGAGCTGGAATAATAAGTGAGAAAATCTTTAAATGAACACAGGTCTCCCCACTCCATAACACCGCTGGCATTTTTCATCAGTACCTGGTTAGGCGTTCCGTCAACACCATTTGCCTTGATCGTTCCAGTTACATTGATATTGCCTGTTACATCCAGCTTTTCCGCCAGCGCAGGATTGCCGATCCCAACGTTTTGCCCGAAAGAAAAATATGCTGTTGAAAAGCAACACAGCAACAATACCGGTATTTTTTTCATGCCTGTTTTTTCGAGGCAAAATAGAACAATGCCTGTTCGGTAACAATACCGAATTAGTGTGAGTTATCAATACAGCTTGTGCATATTGAACCAGGAATAAAATGCGCCGAACACCAGTTGCGAAGAACCTGAGTTCTGTTCTGTAAAAAGTCGCAATGTTTGTCCTGCCGTGCAATTGATATCGGCAGATATCGTAAGCTGTAAATTATCTATGAATGTTGCGCTGCTTACCCTTTGAGTGGCATACCTCAAAATATTTCCTGCATTATTCACCAGCGTTAAATTATAAATGCCATTACTGGCCTGGCTGTAGGTAATGCTTACATCCACATGATATACACCGGCTTCACCAATCGTTACTACACCGGCAGCAGCATTGTACATGCCGGCAGCATCGTATTCTTCCAGGTTAATAATGTTTATCTGTGTGTTGGTGGCGTTCGTAATCGTTTGTCTGTTGCTGATAGCAGGAAAACTACCTGTTGCTGCAAAGCCATATGTTTTCGGCTGCCAGCTGGCCTGTCCACTGCTATTGGAGGTCATTACTTTCCCAATGGCCTGGTTTCCATCCTGCATGCGAATATTACCGATCACATCCAGCTTGGCCGCAGGAGTTTTGGTACCAATACCTACATTTCCCATTCGCATTAAGGTAAGCAGGCTGTCATTGACAAATGCCTCCCAATCGGAAGTAGTATTGAAATAAAGACCGGTTTCTCCTATGGCAACCATATTAAAATCAGTTCCCTGCTCGCTGCTGTTCCTGTTACTCAATTGCAGCCAGGATGTATCCCCATAACCAGCAGAACGGATATTGACCTTAGACTTTAATGGTTTCTGCACTTCCAGCGCAGCAGTCGGAT
>CAYOLS010000380.1:0-2519 GCA_964404845.1 uncultured Ferruginibacter sp.
GAGGAATAAAATAACCACATGAGCTTATTAAACCACCTTGGCAGCTATATCCTGATGCTGAAAGACATGTTCAGCAAGCCGGAAAACGCTAAACTTTACTGGAAAGAATTCATGCATCAATGTTCTGATATTGGTATCGGTTCATTGGGCATAGTATGCATCATTTCAGTTTTTATTGGTGCGGTGAGCGCTATTCAAACCGCTTACCAGCTGGTTTCTCCCTTAATTCCAAAAACTGCCATTGCACAGATCGTAAGAGATACCGTGATCCTGGAGTTCGCTCCCACACTGGTTTGCATTGTACTCGCCGGTGTAGTAGGCAGTAAAATTGCAAGCGAACTGGGTAATATGAGGGTGAGTGAACAGATCGATGCGCTGGAGATCATGGGCATCAATACAAAAACCTATCTCATCATGCCTAAAATAGCAGCAGCTATTTTCACTATCCCGATGCTGGTGGTAATGTCGATGGTACTGGGCATCCTTGGTGGTCGCCTTGCAGGCGTTGCCACAGGCATTTTATCTGCCGATACTTTTGACCGGGGCCTTTCCGAAGGCTTTCTCAGCTACAACGTATTTTTTGCATTGGCGAAAGCCTATACGTTTGCCTTTCTCATCAGTTCTATTCCTGCCTATTATGGTTATAATGTAAAAGGCGGTTCGCTGGAGATCGGCAGGGCCAGTACAAAAGCCGTTGTAGTAAGCTGTATCATGTTGCTGATGGCAGACTTTGCATTATCGGCATTACTGTTATAAACAGGGTTCCCCTATGGGGAATGAAGTTTTTTTGAATTGAAAAAATTATTAAGAACAGCTCTAACTAATCGTAGAGACTAAATGCCCCTTTAGGGGTTGGGGTTTTATGATAGAATTCAAAGACTTAAAAAAATCTTTTGGTGACAAAGTGGTGCTGGATGGCGTGAGCCATGTAATGGAAACCGGCAAAACCAATCTCATCATCGGTACCAGCGGTAGCGGCAAAACCGTATTACAAAAATGCCTGGTGGGTTTATTTGAACCCGACCAGGGAGAGATCATCTACGACACCGTGAACTTTACCGACATGAGCAAGGAAGACAGGAAACTGCTGAGACAGCAGGTGGGCATGCTTTTCCAGGGCTCTGCCTTGTTTGATAGCATGACCGTGGAAGAAAATGTGATGTTCCCTTTGAGCATGTTCACCAACGACTCTCATGCTACTAAATTGAAACGGGTGAATGAAGTGCTGGAAAGAGTAAATCTTACCGGCAGCAATAAAAAATATCCTTCCGAAATAAGTGGCGGCATGAAAAAACGGGTGGGTATTGCACGTGCCATTGTACTCACACCTAAATACCTGTTTTGCGATGAGCCCAACTCCGGCCTCGATCCACAAACATCCATGGTGATCGATAAGCTCATCAAAGAACTCACCGTAGAATACAATATGACCACCATCATCAACACCCACGACATGAACAGTGTAATGGAAATAGGTGATAATATTCTTTACATGGTGAATGGTAAAAAAGAATGGAGCGGCAACAGCCAGGACATTATTTTCTCAAAAAACCAAAAGCTCAACGAATTTATTTTCGCATCAGAATTTTTGCAGGATGCCAAGAACATGCGCATGTTGCAGGCCGAAGGAAAAATTGATGAGAATGGCGAAATAGAAAAATAGCCCATTCTTGCTATCCCGCTATTACCGGAAATACTTAAATTGTAATGGTAATATGCGGTTTTCCCTTTTTATTCTTTTATGTGTTTGCTTAGTACCTGTTGATAAAAGCTACGGGCAAGATCCTTATAACTTCAAATTCAAGACCTACACATACAACGACGGGCTGGTACACAATTACACAAAAAAGTGCCTGCAGGACAGCAAGGGATTTTTATGGATCATTACCCAACATGGCCTTAGCAGGTTTGACGGGGTGAATTTTAAAAACTTTGAACACAGCACGCTTGACAGCAATTCCCTTCCGCAAGATGACCTGGAAGACATAGCCATAGACGGACAGGACAGGATATGGTTAAGCTACAAAAAAGGGCTTTGTTACTACGATCCCAACAAACACATCTTTGTAAACATTTATTCTTCCAATAAAATTTTTGAGAGCCATGCTGTTGTTTTTGATAAAAAAAGAAACTGCATCTGGAGCGTTAATCCAAACGGTTATGCAAGAATAGATGCGGGCAATTTGCAGCTGCACGAATTTACCTACAGAGAAAAGCAAAAGAAAAGAGAGTACATCAGCAGGCTTTTAATTGATAGCAAAGACCGGCTCTGGATCCCTTATACCCGCAGCAACTACCGTTGCATTGACCTGGCAACTTCAAAAGAATATTTGTACAGGGAACCAATAGAATCAGTGGCATTTTTCGAAGACGATGAAAAAAATATTTGGTTGTGTACCTGGCACGACGGTGTGAGATTGATAGCAGTTACAGATAGTGGTCATATTCACACAAAATTTGGCAGCCCCTTTGTTCAGATAGACGACGAATACAGTTTTATATCTACAGGCATCACTACC
>CAYOLS010000381.1:0-2512 GCA_964404845.1 uncultured Ferruginibacter sp.
TAAATAAAAATTTTAAATGTTGACCGAGCTTTTTGTGCAGGTATTTCTGAAATTCCGCATCAGGCATATCCTGCAGGTTGTTCAGCTCTCTATAGTGATGTTGTGATGTAATGAGTTGGTTGGCAGTGCCCAGCATGGTGATCATGAGTAAAGAAGTGTCAATGTTCTTACGGAACTCTCCTTTTTTCTGCCCTTCGGTAATAAGCCTTTTTACTACTTCCAGGTTTTGCTTTTTCAATTTTAATATCATGCTAGTGATGGCATCACTGCTTTTCACCGTCTGCTCTCTTACCATCAGGCGATGAAAGCATTGCTGGCTTTCAATCTTCTGTAAATAGTGATCGATGAGCAGGTATGTTTTTTCCAAAGAACTCAGGTCTGCCTTGCTCACAATATTCTCTAATATAAGTTTGGTAGTATCGCCCCTGTGTTCAAAAATGGCTTCCAGCAATTTCTCTTTGCTGCCGAAATAATAAGAGATCATGGCCAGGTTCACTTTTGCCTTTTCAGCAATATCCCTTACCGAAGTACCATTGAAGCCATTGTTTGCGAAAAGCGCTTCGGCTACTTCCATGATCTGCAATTGTTTTTCACCGTATTCCATTTTGATCTTTTATTTGCGGGCACAAAATTAAACGTTTGTTTGAATTTAAACAAACGTTTAATTAAAAAATTTTAAATTTTAATTTAACAGGGGCAGGGTATTTTTGATATTCGCATTATCAAACTCCCTGTACCCTACTGATAATCAACGAATTTCTCTGACTGACCGAATAAAATACCCTGATTTTCCCGGTGGATTTATATTAAAAACGCATGAATACCGTTAATAATGTAACCCAAAATTTTGTCGCTGCTTAAAACCATACTTCTCCTGTTGCTCAGTTTCCCGGCATTTTTATATGCCCAACAAACTGTGCCCATCAAAAAGGAATATGTGCTGGATGAAAAGATCGGCGACCTTGACAGGGATGGTGTGGAAGAAAAAGTAACGGTAGTGAGCATGCTGGATTCTTCCGGCAAAACGATGATACGAGAGCTAAGGATATTCAAAAAATATGGCTGGGACTGGAAACTATGGACAAGCTCTGCAAAAGCCATACTGCCATTCCAGGAAGGCGGCACATTGGGCGACCCGTTTGAATACATTGAAATTGAAAGAGGAATTTTATTGATACGGCAATCCGGGGGCAATGCGTGGAAGTGGGGACAAACAGATAAATACCGTTTTCAGCATGGCACTTTTGAACTGATCGGCTATACCTCTTTTTATGGCAGGCCCTGCGAATACTGGGCTGGCTTCGATTTTAATATTACTTCCAAAAAAGTGGTCTATAAAAAAGAATACGAAAAGTGTACCCTTAAAAAAGAGAAAAGAAAAAAGGAACAGGAAAATTTTAAATACAGGCTGAAGAAAAAGATCACGCTGGAAACAAGGTATGAAAGTTATACCACCATCACCAGCCCTAAATTAAAACAGGAAATTGTGTTTTGATCTTTAGGAACGCATAAAATCAAAAGCGCCTTTGCGCAGGTTGATGCCATACTCCAGGTAAGCTTTCATACAGGCGAGGAAATTGGCCCAGCCTTCTGTATTCCTTCCTAACCAACCGACACCTGCTTCATCAGCATCCCGCTGCTTTTCAGTAACAACAATATGCGTTGTATTACCGATGGGCAACAGGTTAATTTCTACGAGCATTTCTTTCCCATCAGTATCATCCCAATAAAAAGAAACATATTCGTTTTTGCGAAGCTCACCTACCTTAACAGGAACTTTCATATCAAACTCAGGAAACTGCCATTCCAGCTTCACACCAGCTTCCATGCGGCCGCTGCTTTGTGAAATAAAATAATTACTCATTTTAGCAGGATCAACAATGGCTTCATATACTTCTTCAGGCAATTTTGAAACCTGTATCTGGGCTTTTATGATCAGTGATTTGTTTTCCATACAGTAATTTTTATAAAGTTACTGTAACTATCGATTTTTTTTGACAATCTCTTTATCTAAAAGTATTGCCAGGCTGAGCTTGTCGAAGGTGGAGTTCATAAATACAACAGCAGCTTCGACAAGCTCAGCCCTGACATCTCGATAATAAAATTTCATCCCGGGACACTCCCGATTTTTTCATTTCTTTGTTGCAATTAAACAAAAACTATGCTGTTAGAGATCGCTCCTTATTTCGGGTATCTTGCTTCTTTGTGCCTTATCATTGCGCTGTTGGTGAATAGCGACCTTAAGTTCCGTTGGTTCAACAGCATGGGCAATATCTTTTTTATTACGTATGCCGTTTTGCTGGTAGCTATTCCTGTACTCCTCACCAATATGATACTGCTTTGCATCAATTTGTATTACCTGATAAAAATCTATAAGAAGCAGGAAAATTTTGACCTGCTGGAATTTAGTGGTAATGAAAAGCTGACTTCCAAATTCATTGACTTTTACAGGAATGATATCAACGGTTATTTCCCTGCATTTAAACAGGAGGAGTTAGAAGGCAATTTAAAT
>CAYOLS010000382.1:0-2504 GCA_964404845.1 uncultured Ferruginibacter sp.
GGCGCTTTCAAAGTCGTTTCCATATTCAAAAACATTTATGCAAAAATACAGCCATTTTCAAAAGATCGCAACATGCCCGGTTTGCGAAAGCAGGAATTTTATGCTGCTTTGTAGTTATTTTTGCAGCCTAAACAATTTATATGTATCTACTGGAAGTTACAGCATTGGGTATAGCCATCGGCGGGGTATTCATGGCATTTATCTGCATGGCATGGCTACTCGCAGAATTTAAAGGCATGAAGGACGAGATAAGGGAAAGAACAGGCATCAACAATGAGGCGCTGAAATTAAGGCTACAGGCTTATGAACGCCTGACATTGTACGCCGAAAGAGCAGGATTAAAAAACCTGGTGAGCCGTACTTCCTTAGACAGCCTGGGCGACAGTGCTGCTTCTATGCACAGCGCCCTGCTGGAGAATTTAAGATCGGAATACGAATACAATACCAGCCAGCAGATATATGTGAGCAAGGAAGTATGGAATGCCCTTACCAAATTAAAAGATCAGAATACTTATATCATTAATCAGCTGGCGGCTACACTGCCGCATACTGCCAGTGCAATGGACCTTAGCAAAGTGATACTGGAATACAGTATGACCAACAATGCGGAGCTGAACAATATTGTACTGGATGCACTTCGCTTCGAATCAAAAAAAGTACTGGATAAAGCAAGCTGATCGCTCATAAACAAAGTCATATGTCATCTGAAAAAAAACTGCTGAACGATTCCGGCATTGAAATAAAACCTGTTTACAACAAAACAGATGTACCCAATAATGATATTCCCCAACCGGGCGAATTTCCCTACACAAGAGGTGTGCAATCAACCATGTACCGTGGAAGGTTGTGGACCATGCGGCAGTATGCCGGTTTTTCTACCGCAGAAGAAAGCAACAAACGTTATCACTATTTACTGAGCCAGGGCGTTAGCGGGCTGAGTGTTGCTTTTGACCTGCCTACACAGATCGGCTACGACAGCGATCATGCTTTGGCAGAAGGCGAAGTAGGAAAAGTAGGTGTTGCCATTGACAGCCTGGAAGACATGGAGCGTTTGTTTGATGGTATCAAACTGGAAGATGTTTCTACGTCTATGACCATTAATGCTACCGGTTTTATTTTATTGGCTTTGTATGTGGCGCTCGCAAAAAAGCAGGGCGCAGATCTTACCAAGCTGAACGGCACCATACAGAATGATATTTTAAAAGAATATGCGGCAAGAGGAACCTATATATATCCTCCGCAGCCGAGCATGCGCATCATTACCGATATTTTTGAATGGTGCAGCAAGGAAGTGCCGAAGTGGAATACCATTTCTATTTCGGGTTATCATATCCGGGAAGCAGGCAGCACAGCTGTGCAGGAAATTGCATTTACGCTCAGCAATGGCAAGGCTTATGTAAAAGCGGCTTTGGAAAAAGGGTTGGACATTAATGTTTTTGGCAAACGTCTCTCCTTCTTTTTTAATGCACACAATAACCTGTTTGAAGAAGTGGCCAAATTCCGTGCAGCAAGAAAAATGTGGGCGACGATCATGAAAGACCTGGGCGCTACAGATGAAAAAGCCATGATGCTGCGCTTTCATACGCAGACCGGAGGCAGCACATTAACCGCACAACAACCGCTGAATAATATCAGCCGTGTTACCATACAAACATTAGCTGCCGTAATGGGCGGTACACAAAGCCTGCATACGAACGGTTACGATGAAGCGCTGAGCTTACCTACAGAAGAAGCAGCCAAGATCGCACTGCGTACTCAACAATTGGTAGCTTTTGAAAGCGGTGTGCCGGATACGGCCGATCCTTTGGCCGGAAGTTATTATGTAGAATCATTGACGGATGAAGTAGAAAAAGCCGCATGGGCCCTCATTGGTAAAATAGATGCGATGGGTGGCAGTGTGGCCGCAATTGAGCAAGGCTTTATACAGGATGAGATCGCAGCCAGCGCTTATGAATACCAGCGCAATATTGAAAGCGGTGAAAAGATCATTGTAGGTGTAAATAAATTCCAGACGGAAGAGACCAGTGCTCCTCCGCCTTTTAAAATTGATGACAGCATCGGCAGGATACAATCCGCCAAGCTGGCTGATCTCAGGAGCCGCAGGAATGCTGACAAAGCAGCCGAAAGTCTTCGCAAACTTACGGAAGCAGCCAATGGCACGCAGAACCTGTTACCGATCGTAGTGGAAGCAGTAGAAAATTATTGCACGCTGGGTGAAATTGCGGATACGCTGAGAACAGTATTTGGTGAGTACAAATAATACATCTTTGTTATTTATCCGGATGCAACCGGTTGAACACCTCATTCAGCAAGCTTCTTTTTTTGTAAAAGGACCAGGAAACAGTCTATTCATTGATGAGTGGTTTTTATTGTTCATAATAATGTGATAATATTGTGACCTTTCAACACACTTTAGCTCCCACTAACAGAAATGACCTTTTACCGATTCTTCTTCCTGGCTTTTTGCCTGTTCTTCACACAGTTTGCTTTTTCCCAGTCATCGA
>CAYOLS010000383.1:0-2503 GCA_964404845.1 uncultured Ferruginibacter sp.
GTCTTATCACTTTCATAAGATCGCAATCAATCCCGTAGGGATGATATACCGGTAGCAAAATAATAAAACGCATCTAAACCCCACAGGGGTGATATATAACATCATCTCCTAACTAATATAACTATCTACAAAAGACAGAGCCATCAATAAATTGATGGCTCTTCTTCTATTTAAAACTTGTACCGGATCCGGGGTTATTGCACCAGCATCACTGTTCCTTTCAATTCTACTTTTTTGCCATTCCTGTCAATACCTTTTATCACCCATACATAAGCACCCACTGGTTGTTTTTTGCCTTTGAATGTACCATCCCATCCTTTCATGTATTGGTTGGTCTCAAAAATGATCTCACCATAACGATTGAATATCCTGAAGTATTCTGTGCGGGCAATGCCGGCAGGTACCGGTCTGAACACATCATTCAATCCATCGCCGTTAGGTGTAAAGGCATTGGGAATATAGTAAGCTGGCCCTGCATATACTTTTACAAATACGGTGTCATAACCTATACAACCTGCAATGTCTGTCACTCTTACAATAAATTTCTGATCGTTATTTAAAGTAGCAAGCGGGTTTTTTGCCGTAGCGCTGTTCAATGGTGCTGCTGGCGACCATAAATAATCTTCACCGCCGCTTGCAGACAATTGGTGTGGCACACCTTTTACAGCCGTGGTATCATTGCCTGCATAAGCAGGAACAGGAGGCTGTACTCTCACATCTACCTGGTCGGTTACGCTGAAGTTGCAACCATAGTTGTCTGTAACAGTGAGTGTATAAGTGTAAGTTCTGTCATTGCCCGGAGGGTATACCCTTGTAACCGCCTGGTCTGGGAATTCAACATTTGTTGCAGGGCTCCATGCATAATTTACAGAGCCGGAAAGGTTGCTGGAACTGCCTCTTAATATAGCATAGGTGAGGTTACAGATCGCAGTGTCCAAACCTGCATTGGCAACCGGCTTGCGCAATACATTTACTATGATTGTATCCCATCTTTCGCAACCACCCCATTGTGCATGCAATACATAGGTAGCAGTATCCAACGGAGAAGCCACGGCATTTTTAATGGAAGGGTTTGCAATGGTGCTTGTTGCAGTACCATTGATACCAGTCCATGTAAAGATGTTTGTTTCAGCATTTGTTTGCGGGTTAAATGTAACAGCACTTTCTGCACAGATGGTCACATCAGGTCCAAGTGTCAGGAACATATTGTCCGTAAGACCGATCGTACCCGAAGCAGTAGTGCTGCAGCCTTTTGCATCAGTGATCGTAATAGTATAAGGGCCATTGGCCAAAGCGTTGAATACACCTGTGGAAGCCCCGCTCGTATTTACAATAGCGCCTGTAATGGTATAACTGTATGGAGCGGTACCGCCGACAGCAGTGGCAGCTATTGATCCGTCGTTGTTGCTGCAACCCGCAGGCGTAGTGCCCGAAATGGAAGCTGTTAATACGGTGGGTTCTGTCAGTGTAATAGTAGTATCCCTGATGCAACCCACATTATCCCTGATACGGAATGTGTGAGCGCCTGCTGCCAGACCACTGAATGTGTTACCCGGCTGGTAAACACCGCCAGCATTTGAAGAGAATTGGTAAGGCGCAACACCACCAATTGGGTTGAAGCTGACAGAACCATTGGCACTGTTGTTACAACTCAGGTTGGTCAAGGTTGCCGGTGTATAGATCGGCGCATTTGTTACCAGGGTAACAGGTCCGCCTGTACCTGTACAACCGCCTGCTTCCGCATAGCTGTAATTATAAATGCCGGGAGCAAGACCACTGAAAACGATCGGCGCATTGCCTGTATAAGTATAAGGTCCGCCTGGTCCGGTCAATGTTGCGGTATAAGGAGCCGTTGTTCCCGCCTGTGGCGTAATGCTGATAACACCATCATTGATATTGGCACAAACAGGATTGGTCTGTGTAAAAGTTGATGTAAGCAATGGTCCTGCACTTACAACAGGGTTAGGTGAAACCGTACCTGTACAACCGGCGCCGGTTACAAAGCTGATGGTATAAGTGTTGGGAGCAAGGCCAGTAAAAATACCGGTGGTATTGGTAACAGCACCAGGATTTAAAGTATAGGTAGTACCGGCGCCCAAAGGATTTACGGTGATGGTGCCATTGTTTACCGTAGGGCAACTTGTATTTACAGCAGTAGCTGTAGCCACAATAGCTGGTCCTGCATTTACTACGGGGTTCACCGGTACCGTTCCATTGCAACCCAATGTTGTTACAAAGCTGATCGTATAAGTTCCTGCACCAAGGCCTGTGAAAATACCGGTGGTATTGGTTACGGCCCCGGGGTTTAAAGTATAAGTAGTTCCTGCGCCAACCGGTGTAACTGTAATTGTCCCGTCATTTACGCCGGGGCAACTGGTTGCAGCAGCAGAAGCGGTAGTGGTTGGTGCTGCGCCTGTTGTTACTACAGGGTTAACAGGTACTGTTCCATTACAGCCTGCTGCTGTTACAAAAGTTACAATGTATGTTCCTGTTCCCAAACCGG
>CAYOLS010000384.1:0-2498 GCA_964404845.1 uncultured Ferruginibacter sp.
ATGATATTACTACAGACACACCAGCATTTGAAAGAAATGGAGATAGAGCTAACCCGTAAACTGGGGACGGTTATTTACAAATAGTTTTCACCGCTAAGGCACAAAGACGCCGGAACGGAATACCAATTGTCACACTGAGCCTGTCGAATGTGTTACAAAAACGAATATAACCATGGCGAAGGGTTTAAAAAAAATACCTGTACCAACTCCATCTTCGACAAGCTCAGACTGACAATACTTTTAAATATTAGCCGATATTATTAATTGAAACCTCGCTTGTCACACTAAGCCTGTCGAATGTGTTACAAAAACGAATACCCGTACCAATCCCGTCTTCGACAAGCTCAGACTGACATTATTATAGAATAATAGCAGAAATTACAAAGACGCTAAGCACAAGTAATACTTTGCGTCTTAGCGTCTTTACGATTATTTTTAAAAGGAAAAATTAAGCTTCTAATACTGCCACCTTCTTTGAACGGCTGCTGATCTTAGGCTGCAGTGCTGCTTTTTTAAAGCGCATCGCACTCCATACATTGTCCAGTACTACCTGGCATTCAGGTTCGTAACCATGGCAGGAGATCATGCTCCAGTTCTCATCCCTGCAAAGATCGCTGGCAATTTTGCTGGATACTTTTGGATAAGCTACCCAGAATTTACCGTCTTCATTCATGGCCGGGGCCACATCGTTCACAATATCGGTCAGTTGTTTCCTGCTTACAGCAAACACCAAAGAAAAATCAATGCGGCGGCTTCTTAAAAGTGGGGTAACACTTTTGCAGAAAGTGAGCTTTGCGAAATGTTTTTCTACTGATGATGGGAGACCCTGGATGAGAATATTTTTCTCGTTGGCAAATTGCAATTTTTCGAAGATAGTTTCTAATGCCATGCTACCACTGAAACGTTTAGAGTTAAAAAAGAGAACCGGCATGAATATTTGAACCAGCCGGTTTTTTGACAGGCAGCAAATTTACAAAAAATTAATGGTTTTTTAATGATTTCATACAAAAAACCCTGCAATGATGCAGGGTTCAGCCCGTTACGACTATATTTTCATGAACTTATCTTACAGGTTTATAATATTTAAGTGCCTCAGGCATATATTTTTGTAATTGGGCTATCCTGTTCTCGTCTGCCGGGTGAGATGACAGGAATTCCGGTGGTTTCTGCCCGTTGCTCGCTGCCGCCATCCTTTGCCAGAAAGGGATCGCTTCCTGCGGGTTATACCCTGCCATAGCGGTAAATATCAAACCAAAACGGTCAGCCTCATATTCCTGTTTGCGGGAATTGGGCAACAGCACACCCACCTGTGCACCGGGACCAAAAACATTATTAAAGATAGAATTGGCTTTTGTATTGCCGGAAGTAAATACATTACCTGCTACTTCCAGGCCCTGCGCCAAAGCTACCTGGCTCATGCGTTCGTTACCGTGCTGTGCAATGGCATGGGTGATCTCGTGGCCAAGTACTACTGCGAGCGCTGCTTCATTTTTTGTTACAGGCAACAGGCCGGTGTACACTACTACTTTACCGCCAGGCATACACCAGGCATTTACCTGCGGGTTATCTACCAGGTTGAACTCCCATTTATAATTACTGAGATCAACTGAGTTGGATTGATTTTTATAATAGGCGGTAATGGCATTGGCCAGTCGGCTTCCTACCCTTTTTACCATTTCGGCATCCTTGTTACCCGTACTGCTCACTACCTTGTTCTCACTTAAAAAACTCTGGTACTGTGAAACTGCTTCGGCCTGTAATGTAGATTCGGGGAATAGCTTGAGCTGGCTGCGCCCGGTAACGGCATTGGTACTGCATGATTCAATAGCCATTACGGGGATTGCTGCGAATAGAATAAATATCTTCTTCATTGTTTAAGGTATTAATTATCTACACCTAAACAATAGCTGTACCAAAAAATGATAAAAGAAAATAAATCTTATACGAGTTCTCCTCTCCTGCGGGCTTTGCGGCGATCCCTGTGCTTTAGAATAGGAATACGGCTTTCAACACCCCTGAGCAGGCGGCCGATATTTTTCTGGTGGGTAAATATCACCAAACCGGCTACAAGCAACGCAAAGACCCTGTAGAGCACTTCATGTTCGTTCCATATCCATAGAACGCTGATAGGCAACATTACGGCTGCCAGGATGGAGCTGAGCGAAACATAACGGGTTAAAAACAATACCAGCAGGAAAACCCCTACGCAGCTGATGGCTACGATGGGCTGCAATGCCAGCACCATTCCAAATAAGGTTGCTACACCTTTGCCGCCTTTAAAATTGGCGAATATCGGGAAGATATGTCCCAGTACTGCCGCCATACCCAAACCTATGATAAGGTTAGTACGGGCCAGCTGGTTATCTGCATAATAAGGAAGAAATTCGTACAGGGAAGAGGCGATCACACCTTTGAGGATATCCATTGCCATTACAATGGTACCGTACCTGGAACCCAGTACCCTAAAGGTATTGGTGGCACCCATGTTGCCGCTTCCA
>CAYOLS010000385.1:0-2484 GCA_964404845.1 uncultured Ferruginibacter sp.
CAGGATTGCCTTCGTTCTGTGAAACGGTAGTAGGCGTATAAGTTATTTTTCCATTCATGAACCATAGTTCTACTGTTTCCTGCGGGATGGAATCCGTAGCAGTAACCAGGTAGCTATAACCATTCATGGTGCTGTCGCTGGTCTTGGTCCAGGTTTCGTGCAGCACCCCTCTTTTATTGGTCAGCTTCCAGCTTCCAATGAGTGGGTGCAGGCCGCTGAATTCTTTGAGCGTGAATTGCGCCGAAGCGGTAAAAGAAAAACCTACCAGCAGGAGAAGGAAAATTTTTTTCATGACCTTATTTTACTCTTACATAAAGATGCGCAATATTATTCTTACCTGACTGCCGTTCTTCAATTTCTATTTCAGGAATATTGCGGATGATATCTACCAGCTTTTTAAAACCATAGTTCCTCGGGTCGAAGGATGGCTCTTTTTTAATGATATGGTTACCCAATGTACTCAGGAAAACCCAGCCGTCTTCATCGGTCAGGTCGTTGGTACTTTTGATCACCAGCTTTTTTACGGAGCCCGGCAATTGGGAAGTTTCTTTTTTTCCCTGCGGTGATTTTTTGGCTGATCTTTTTGCTGGCGCTGCATCTTCCTTGCTTTCCTTTGGAAGAATTTCTATGTAAATAAATTTATTGCAGGCTGCAATGAATGCGGCTGGCGTTTTTTGCTCGCCGATACCAAACACAACCTTACCGGATTCCCTCAGGCGCATGGCCAGCCTGGTAAAATCGCTGTCGCTGCTTACGATGCAGAAACCATCTACCTGGCCCGTGTATAAAATATCCATCGCATCAATGATGAGTGCGGAGTCGCTGGAATTTTTGCCGCTTGTATAACTGTACTGCTGAACGGGGTTGATGGCATTTTCCAGCAGCACTGTTTTCCAGCCGCTGAGCGTAGGCTTGGTCCAGTCGCCGTAAATACGTTTAAAAGTTGGCGTGCCGTAGCGGGCGATCTCTTCCATCATCCCCTTTATATTGGAATAAGGAACATTGTCCGCATCTATCAGCACGGCCAGCTTAAGATCATTGTTGTTGTTCATGTACTAAAGTTAGCTATTTACCAGGCTATTAATGTTATCATTTATTGTTCGATACTGTCTCAGTTTGAATTTTTAATATAAAAGAGATGTCAGGCTGAACTTGTCGAAGCCAAGGTTTATTCATGATCTTATACCGGCTTCGATAAGCTCAGCCTGACAGTATTTTCTAATTGAGACACTACCTGTTATTCAGCAGTGCATAGGTTTCCAGGCTGATGAAACGGCCATCCTTTATTTCGCATTCCCGCTGCGTACCTTCGTAAACAAAGCCCAGCTTTTTTAAAGTGGCAATGCTGCCAGCATTATCATCTTCGCTTTCGGCTTTTATGCGATGCAGGTTCATTTGTTCAAAACCATACTCAATTACTTTTCCGGCAGCTTCTGTAACAATGCCCATTCTCCAGTATTCGGGAAATATCCAGTAGCCCATTTCGGCACTGCGAAAATTTTTGTTCCAGAAATTCAATGTGATCACACCATAAAAATCGCTGCCGGAGCAGATGGCCCAGCAGCGGCCGGTATCATTGGCCACCATATCAGCATACCATTTCATTTGTGCTTTGGTCTCTTCAAGCGTGGCATAACTAATGGCGAAATATTTTATTACATCCGGGTGCGATAAACCTTCAAATACTTTGTGGATATCATCTGCCACGATACTCCTTAATAAAAGCCTTTTCGTTTGCAGCGGCGGCAGTATGATCTGTTGTTGTTGCAGCATCATATCGGAGTAGGAAGAAGACATAAACTCTTCCGATTGTATATCAAAGAATCGGATATAATGATCGCATTGCTGCTGAATTTTTTCAATGCCCAGTTCGCCCGTTTCATCAATGGCTTCCACTTCTATGAATTTGCCCAGGCCTTCCACTTCATCAAAATGAAATTTTACATTATCGATGAAATAGATCTTTCTCCGTTTGTCTACAACTACTTTGATACCATTTGCTTTTGTCAACACTTCTTTTAAAGCTGCGTCCGGCTGGTGTTTGTACAATAATACATTGGAAAGCTTGCTGGAAGCATCATTGGCACGGTCGTACCAGATCAGCGCATTTTCTATTTTTCCTTCTCTTAATTTTAAGCGACCGGCAGCTACATTAAAATAAGTATCTACCTGGTGGTCTTCTCCTTTGAAGAACGGGTTTAAAGACAATAATTTTTTTTCTGCGGCATCCGTATCTTTTATCGCCGCTTTGAACTCAACAATTTTTATGGACATATTCTTATAATGAAGAATAAAGTTCTGTAAAATCGGCGCATAAAAAAACTTCCTGTTTTGTGCAGGAAGCTTTTCGTTTTCAATTAGCGGAGGATAATTTTTTCCCGGAACTCGATCGCCGGTCCGCCTACCCTCATCACATATACGCCCTTAGGCAACGGAGGCAATACCAGGGGAAGCGTACCGTTTACTCCCTGCAGGTTTTTCCTG
>CAYOLS010000386.1:0-2472 GCA_964404845.1 uncultured Ferruginibacter sp.
ATAAAAATTTGGGCATACTATAAAGTAACCGCTTTATTTCCATGTTACAAATAAACAGCATGCCCTACCTGAATAGCGTACACCTTTTCCATGATTTTATGATAAAAGAATAATATCCTGTTTTTAAGGGATGGTATCTCTGCTGCGGTCTTTACATTTTTACACATCAAAAAAACTACTATACTTAATACTACGATTATGAAAAAGACTTTACTTCTTGCAGCTTTTTTCCTTGCAGCATTTTCAAACAGCTATGCCAAGATCTGGAGGATCAACAACAATGCCGGCGTTGCTGCTGACTTCACTACTGTTACCGCAGCTATAAGTTCAGCATCTGTAGTAAATGGCGATACTTTACATATTGAAGCGAGCCCCAATACATACCCGGTTTCAGGCTCTCCTATTACAAAATCGCTCACTTATATTGGTGTAGGTTATTTCTTAAATCCTGCAGATGCAGGCGCACCGCCTAATACAGGCCTGCAGGTGGTAACAGAAGTTTCTAACCTGCAGTTTCTCCGCCTGGGAGCAGGTGCTGATGGAAGCAAATTTATCGGTATCACTTTTGGTGGCTCTTTATATATGAACGGGGCAAACAACGTTACCCTCGACAGGTGTCTTATAATTTCAGGAATTTATTTTGAAAACGGTGTCAACGATAATTTTCAATTCAGGAAAAGCTTTATTGCCAACAATAACGCGATATCAATGGCTGTAGCAGCTACCGTAACCAACTTTATCTGCGAGAATAATATCTTTTATAACAATGCATATATTAATATGCCTAATCTATCAGGTTCAGGCAATATTTTCAGGAATAATTCACTCGGCGGTTTCAATGGCATGACACTCGTGAATACTTATATCGCCAATAATATTTTCTCTATTGCGCCTCAGTGCAGCTTTACCAACTGTACCATTAAAAATAATTTTTTCCAGGCCAACCAAACTTTGCCGGGCACTGCTACCAATAACCAGGTGAATGTTAACTCTGCCAATATATTCGTGGGTGGAACAACAGGAAGTCTTGACTCCAGGTTTCAACTGAAAGCCGGCTCGGCCGCCATTGGCGCAGGTTTAACGGTGGGTTCCGTGGTAAATCCCGACTGTGGGGCATTTGGCGCAACCGATCCTTACAGGTTATCGGGCATACCAAATATTCCGACCATTTATACACTGAACGTACCGGTCTCTATTCCTTCGGGCAGCGCTACTATGAATGTAAGCTTTAGCACAAGGAACAACAACTAACAACCGTAACAGTTACTACATTTTATCATTTCATTAAACCTGATGAAGATGAAAAGCTTTTTCATGAGCATACTGTTTGCTGGTATGTTAACCTATGCAAATGCACAGGACCCTGATTATCCTGTTGCACCGGCAGCTGCGCAAAATATAATTGCGGCGGAATGTTTTATCGATACCGATCCGGGTTTCGGGATGGCCACTGCCCTGCCCGTTACTGCGGCAGTGAACCTCAGCAATGCCGCCGCCACCATCAATCTTACCGGCCTGTCAAACGGGTTTCACCGATTGTTCCTTCGTACCAAAAGTACAGAAGGCAGGTGGAGCATTACAGGAAGTAAAGATTTTCTTTACGATTCAGACCCGGTGTATACTTCTGTTCCTGCTGCACAAAATGTTGTGGCAGCAGAATACTATATTGACAACGACCCAGGCTTTGGTGCGGCAACTGCCATCCCCATTACAGCAGCAATTAATATCAGCAATGCACCTGTAACAGTAAACACCACCGGGCTTTCAAACGGTGTTCACAGGCTTTTCATCAGAACAAGAAGTGCTGAAGGAAAATGGTCGCTTACAGAAGTAAAAGATTTTATAGTAAATTTTGATTTTGCTTATCCCGCCCTGCCTGCTGCATTGCAGAACATTGTAGCGGCTGAATATTTTATTAATACAGACCCCGGCCAGGGAAATGGTACTGCTATTTCGATCACACCGGGCACGGATATCAGTAACATAGACGTGGTAGTAAACACCAGCTCGCTCTCGCCAGCTACTACCAATCATTTATTTATTCGTACAAAAAATGCAGCAGGTTACTGGAGCATTGCGAATGAAAAAACATTCGTGGTAGCCATTACCAATGATCCGCCTTACCCGGCTGCACCTGCAACATTGCAAAATATTGTAGCAGCAGAATATTTTATCAATACAGACCCGGGGCAAGGCAATGGCACAGCCATCGCTATTACGCCGTCAAGCGATATCAGCAACCAGGCTGTAGTAGTTAATACCAGTGCATTACAGCCCGCTACCACCAATCATTTATTTATACGTACAAAAAATGCTGCAGGACATTGGAGCATTGCGAATGAAAAAACATTCGTGGTAGCTATTACCAATGATCCATCCTATCCTGCTGCGCCGGCCGTTGCTCAAAACATCATTGCAGCAGAATATTTTATAGACACCGATCCTGGCATGGACAATGCCACTTCCATACCG
>CAYOLS010000387.1:0-2461 GCA_964404845.1 uncultured Ferruginibacter sp.
GGTGCTATCCGGCTGAATAAATCAGCTATCACATCAAAAGAAAATCTGCAGGTAAGCGTTGATGTAAAGAATACAGGCAATGTGGATGGAGAAGAAGTAGTGCAATTGTATATACGAGACCTTGTAGGCAGCATGGTAAGGCCGGTGAAAGAGCTGAAAGGTTTTCAAAAAATTGCGTTGAAAGCAGGGGAAACAAGAACGGTTTCCTTTACTATTAGGCCAGATGACCTGAAATTTTATACCAATGATGTAAAATTCATTTCGGAGCCGGGAGATTTTAAAGTGTTTGTTGGAGGTAACAGCAGGGATGTGAAGGAAGCGGATTTTAAAATGTTATAAGAAAATTTCTATAAGAAGATCAGATGCCCGGCCCCAGGCCGGGCATTTTTATTGGGTTGCACCTGTGCTAGTTGTGCACATAGAGCCGATCATCTTTAATATTTATTATATTTATCATCTTACATCAATGAACTGCCTATGCGCCTTCTTACACTTATTTTATTATTGGTTTCTTTCGAAGTAAAAGCACAGCAATGTTCCGGCCCCGGTCGTCGGCCTGAAACAGCTATAGTTGTATGCGGAACGCTGACTTTTCCTCAAAACGACGTAAGTACCTGCTCCGGTTTCGCCCTTCCTTTTGTAGGTTGTGCAGATGCCCCAACAGCACAAAATGTCTATTGGTACAGATTTCATTGTTATCAAACCGGGACACTTGGCTTTATAATAACACCGCTTGTTCCCAGTGATATAGATTGGACAGTGGTAGATATTACCGGCAGGCCGGCAACAGATGTTTTTACCAATAATCTAAGCATTAGCACAAATCTTAGTGCCGCCGAAGTTCCGACAGGTTGCTCACCTGCCGGTACCGGTAATATTAACTGCGCAGGATCAACACCTGTATTAAATGCAATGCCGATAATCACTGCAGGCAGGGACTATATGCTTATGGTATCCAGGTATTCAAGTTTTACAACCCAGGGCTATACGCTTACTTTTACAGGTGGCACAGCAGTGCTTACAGATAATCAATTACCCACTATTAATAACCTTGGACCTGTTGGCTGTAACAGCTCGCAGATAAGAGTGCAATTTTCTGAGGATGTTTTATGCAATAGCATAACCGCCACAGGAAGCGAGTTTAGTATCACTGACGGAACAAATACTTATCCTTTCACGAGTATCACTTCACTTTGCAGCACCGGGCAAAATGCTATTACCAGTCTTACTTTTAATATGCAGAATCCATTGCCTCCCGGCAATTACAACTTAGTGGTAAATGCAGGAACTGATGCAAATACTGTACTGGATGTTTGTGAAACAGAACTGGTCGCAGGTTCATCCTTTCCTTTCACCATAGTAGCACAGCCTGCACTTGCTATCAATGATATTATCTACACAGGTTGTGCGCCCACTGTTTTAAAAGTAGCATTGAACAAACCTGTGTTATGTAACAGCATTACTGCTTCCGGTTCAGAATTTTCCATTACACCCGGTAACCCGGCCATCGCATCTGTGCAAACACTTTGTGGTGGAACAACTACTTATACCGATACTATACAGGTCACTTTACAAAATCCTTTACCGCACGGCAATTACCAGCTCGTGGTGAACAATGGCAGCGATGGTAATACATTGATCGATACCTGCACCATTCCCATGCCGGCCGGCTACCAATTCCCTTTTACCATAGCGCAGATCACTACGCCACCTGTTATACAATCGGTGTTATTTGATGAATGCAAACCATTCAGGCTCGTGGTCAACTTTGATAAACCTGTAGCATGCAATAGCTTTTCGCCCAACGGCTCTGAATTTTCTGTAACACCCGGCGGGTTGGCAGTTAACAGCATTAATACAGGTTGTGGACCGGCAGGTACAACCACACAGGTAGAGCTAACATTGTCCGGAAATTTACCGGCAGGTAATTTTAATGTAAACATCAACAATGGCTCTGATGCCAACACGATTTCCGATAGCTGCTTTGCATTTATGCCCGCCGCTTCTGTTTTTGCATTTACCACCACACAGGCGCCAGCACCTGTATATGATTCCGTGCAGTACGATGAATGTTCACCTTCAGTGATCAGGGTCTTTTACAGCAAGCCTATCAACTGCGGAAGTATATTTGCTGCCGGCCTTGAATTTTCAATCACCGGCCCAGGTCCCGTACAGATCACTTCTGTTTCCGCAACGCCCACCTGCCAGCAGGGTTATACGCCATGGATCGATATTCATTTGTCGCAACCCATCAATGTGTTTGGTACTTATACGCTGCACAATATTGCAGGACCGGATGGTAACAGTGTAATGGATACCTGCTTTGCCGCACAGAATACGGCTGAAACAATCTCCTTTAATGTGCTTGGCAAACCTTCTGCCGCATTTGAAGACTCTGTGCATTTTGGTTGTGTAATGGATACGCTGGTAGTATCACATCCCGGCGGAAATGGTATCAATT
>CAYOLS010000388.1:0-2442 GCA_964404845.1 uncultured Ferruginibacter sp.
TGCCTGTCTTTTCTTTTACGGATGGGATTGGTATTGGCTACCAGGTGCCCTTTTTTACGGTAAGCCTGTATAAGCTGGTACACCGCAAATTCTTTGTCGAGCTGCGAGCCGCTTACGGCAGTACCGGAAGCTGCTTTTACTGCCGATCCATTGGTAGGCTGCAAACCATTGCTGACCGCAAAATCAAATCCTTCGAAAAATTTTCGCATCTCCGTATCCACGCTGGCAGGGTCTTTCACAAAATCGTTGTATAAATTTTCGATATACGATGGATGAGAGCCGGTGATGTACTGAAAATCCTTCATTAGATGAGCGTATTTGGGTTTTTAGCTATTATTTGTGGCTGCAAATATCGGTTATATTACGGAGAAAAAGGCTTAACACGAATTTCAGGCACGAATTAAGCCATTATCTGTGTGCTATAGCCTTTAGCTGTCAGCTGCCAGCAAAAACTCATAGTTCATATCTCATCATTCATACTTCCTACCTTTGCCGCAAAACTAACCTCCATGCTTTGTATTCATCATCATTCCACTGATCCGTATTTCAATATTGCCACGGATGAATATATTTTCCGTCATATAAAGGAAGATTGCTTTATGTTATGGCAGAATGACAATGCCATCATTGTGGGCAAGCACCAGAATACTTTTTCGGAGATCAATTATGATTATGTGAAGGAGCACAATATCCACGTGGTGAGAAGGCTGTCCGGCGGCGGTGCGGTGTACCACGACATGGGAAATCTCAACTTTTCCTTTACCAAAACAGGCAAGGACAGCAGCATGATGGATTTTGAAAAATACACGCTGCCCATCATTGAAGTATTACAAAGCCTGGGCGTTGATGCCCGCTTTGAAGGCAGGAATGACATCAGCGTGGATGGCAAAAAAATATCCGGCAATGCAGAGCATATTTTCAAGAACAAAGTATTGCACCACGGTACTTTGCTGTTTTCTTCTGAAATGAAAAATATCAGCGAAGCACTGCGCATTAACCCATTGAAGTATATTGATAAAGCAGTAAAATCGGTGCCCAAACGGGTGGGCAATATTTCCAGCTACCTGAAAGAGCCGATCGGCATTGAAGCCTTTGCGCAAAAGATCATGGATCATGTGGTAGCTTCCAACCCGGATGCAAGAATGTACGAATTCACAAAAGAAGACCTGGAAGCCATCGGGAAAATAAGGGATAAGAAATATGCCACCCACGAATGGAACTTTGGGTATTCGCCTGATTACAGCTTTAAAAAGGGCATTAAAACCACCGGCGGTACCATCGAGATGAATATGGATGTAGAAAAAGGCATTATTAAAAAGGTGAAGATATTCGGCGACTTCTTCAACGAAAAAGACATTACGGAAATTGAAGAGGCGCTGGAAGGAACAGAACACCAGGAAGAAGCCATCCGCAATGTTTTCAGCCGGTTCAACATCGGGGAATATTTCAGGAATATCAGCGCAGACGACCTGGTGGAAGCAATGTTCTAACCGATCATTCCCATTTTTTTCTTATCGCCTACGATCCATACTACATCAGACTCCCGGAAAACCAGGTCTGATTCAGGGTTGAGCAGGCGTTCGCCATTTCTTTCTACGCCTACCACCAGGCCGATCATGCTGGTTTTGATAATCGATTCCCGGATGCTTTTATCCAGCAGTGCAGAATCTTTTTCTATGGTGAACTTATCAAGCACCACTTCGATATCAGCTTCCTGCTGTATCAACAGCTTGGATGGCCGGAGCAATGCATTCAGCTTTTTTTCCTGTGCATCGGTGCAGATCACAAACAACTTATCACCGGGAAATATCCTTTCGTCCCTGCCCGGTATCAGCTTGGTAATAGACCCTCTTTGAATTTTGGCGATATTCACTCCAATCAGTTCCCGCCATTGCAACTCCAGCAAAGATTTACCTGCCACAATAGATTCCGGTGCCACATCAAAACTTACCATATGAGCATCCCAGGGTGCCATGGCTACATTGCGCTGGCTGGCAACCAGCGCTGCATCTTTCAACTGCTGCTGCAGCTCCCTGTCATTAAGATTTAGGATGAACCGGTTTTCTATCTTATCATACAAAGCCTGTATCCGCCTGCGGAAAATACCAAAAGCTGCAATAATGATGATGGCTGCATACAAAGCGATCCCTATGGAGAAAAAACGGTTGATAAAGAATATCACGAAAAAAATGGCAAAAGCAATTTTTATTCCCCGCATGATCCAGATAGGTCCCTTGTATTTTTTTTGAGCATATATCTGCGCAAAAAATTCATTGCGCTCATTGCGTACCACTAGTCCCCATAAAAAAGGAGCCATCAGGGCCAGCGTCAGCGCTACGGTGGCAGCAAAACCCAGTGTTACATTTTCCATTTTCTGCTCTACAAATGGCAGTACATACCTTGCAGATAAAAAAATGATGGCGACCAGTACCACAGAAAAAA
>CAYOLS010000389.1:0-2427 GCA_964404845.1 uncultured Ferruginibacter sp.
GGCTGTAAGTGAATCTCTCATGGCCTGCGTGGCCCTGTTGGCATAGAGCGAAGTAAATTTACCTTCCAGCAATACCGCAACAGGAATATTGGGCGTTTTGTATTTTTCATCTTCCGGTGCTATCACATTTTCCTTACCGCTGATAAGCGCAGGCGATGCAATTTTTCTTGCATTGGCAGAGGAGCTGAGCAGGATCGTTTTTTTAATACCTTCTGCTTCCACCGTATCAATGGAATTAACAAACCTGCCGGAAACAAAACCGAGGTTTTTATTGATAGGATGATTTGATTTGGATTCCATCACAGGAAAATAATTCCAGGGAAGCAATTCAAACTGGCCGTTGCCATTCACATCAAATGGAAGGTAATCACATTGCAGGTCCATCACCAGGTCAGGGTTCTGTCGAACACCGTATTTGAACATCAGGTCATTCAATTGCAAACCACGGTCATAAGCCACTACTTCATTCTTGATCTGCAGGCTATCCATTTCTGCCTCGAGCCTGTCGATGAACATTAAAATTTTACCGCCGTTCATTACATACTGGTCCAGCTTGAACTTAGCCTCTTCTGTAAATGGCTTTGTTGGTTTTACAATTACAAGTACTTTAAATTCCTTCGGAACAAAAGGTTGTGTATTCAAATTGAACAAGGATAATTTGTAATCAATGTTCAGGTTATTTTCTACGAGATCATAAATACGTACATCTGTCGGCTCACCGTTCCCGTTGGAATAACCGATCATTGTTTTTTGCGGCTGCGTTATTTTAGAAATCGCATTGGCCACATTGTATTCCAGCATCGCTTCAGCACTGTTCAGGTCCTGGAAATTAATGAGCGGTGTTTTTCCCTGGTACAATGTAACAGGCAAAGCCTGTCCCTGGTAATGCACCAATGCATAAGGATATACAAATTGCTGCTGTTGTCCTTCCTTTACCTGCGAGGTAAGGTTGATGGGAACGAGCCCCATAGCAGAAAGGGTATCGCCGTAAGGCACTTCGGTTCCTTCTACCACATCATCGGGTGAAACAAAATTGTATTGAAAATTTTTGCCCGATACCTCCTTGAACTCCTGTAGCAGATCGGCCGTGGAAGCAGATAATTTTTTAAAGCCTGCGGGATAATTTCCTTTCAGGAATACATCTACCTGTACAGGTTCTTTAATATTCTTCAGGATATTTTTAGTAGCAGTGCTGAGGGTAAATCTTTTTTCGTTGGTAAGATCGATGCGGCTATGCCATACAGATGCCAACCAGTTGACCGCAACAAGCAGCAGGATCACCAATGGCAGCCAGATTTTTTTACCGGGTATTTTTTTTGTAGCGGCCATCTTATTTTTTTCGAAGATTTTTTACAGTGATCAATAAGGATAAAAAAATAAGGCTGGCAAAATACACCAGGTCCCTGCTGTCGAGTACACCACGGCTGATGCTGCGGTAATGAAAATCGATGCCCAGCATTTCCACATAATAATCATAGCTTCCCTGCAATACAGGCAGCCTGCTGATGGCATTGAATCCAAAATATAAAATGAGGCACATAAAAGCGCTTACCAAAAATGCGACCACGGCATTGGAAGTAAAACTGCTGCAACACAAGCTGATAGCAGCAAATACAGCGGCCAGTAAAAACAGTCCCAGGTAACTCCCGGTTATGCCTCCCGAATCGATACTACCGGTGGCACTTAGTGTTTTAATAGTAATGATGTAAACAAAAGTGGGAATAATGACAATAAGGATGACGAGCAACACAGAAAAATATTTTCCCCATACGATCTGCCAGGCAGTTAAGGGTCTTGTTTTGAGGGTTTCGAAAGTGCCGGCTTTAAATTCATCCGACAGCGAGCGCATGGTAATGGCAGGCACCAGGAACATGAGCACCCAGGGAGCCAGTTCAAAGAATTTGTCGAGGGAAGCGTAACCGTACTCAAAAATACTGCTGTCGTTCAGCATAAAAAGGAAGACCCCGTTTATCAACAGGAAGAGAATAATGGCAATATAGCCCGTAAGATTGCTGAAAAACTGGTTTAATTCCTTTTTACAAATACTCCACATGTATGATAATATTGGCTGCAATTTACTATTAAACAACCTAATAGCACTTTAAAGCCGGCAATGCCCTGCATATTTTTTTAATAAATGCAGCAAAACGAACAGGGTTATTGTCTATTTACCGGTAATTGAATGTTTTAAGTGTCCCATTCACTTATTAATGGAATTTTTGAATGTTTATGGTTTTTTAAGCGTTTTACCGCTGTAATTGTTTACCAAAACAAACTCTCCCTCCCGCTTAACGGGAGGGATTTTTTTGCTCTTTTTACTCTTAAAAGGGTATTGCCACCATTATAAAAAGCCGGTACTTTTGTATCGGTTTTTCATAGGATATTGGATTTTAAAGCGGGGCTTGATTTCTATCACGGCCCTTTTTT
>CAYOLS010000390.1:0-2400 GCA_964404845.1 uncultured Ferruginibacter sp.
GAAGTGCCTGTGCTTAAAATCAATATCAAATAATTTTTCTTCCTACATTTACAGTTCCAAGCGAATATCCAGGACTTGTTTTATTCTAATGCAGAGCCATCTCCCCTTCGCAATTATTTTAACCAAAAAATATTGCAATGTCTGTCAATAAAGAAATAAAAAAGATCACTACCAATACATTACAGAAAATGAAAGCTGCGGGAGAAAAGATCTCCATGATCACGGCTTATGATTTTTCTTTTGCACAAATATTCGACGGGGCCGGCATCGATGTGATCCTTGTTGGCGACAGCGCCAGCAATGTAATGGCCGGTCATGAAACAACATTGCCTATTACACTGGACCAGATGATCTACCATGCTTCCTCCGTAGTGCGGGGCGTAGACCGATCCCTGGTTGTGGTTGATCTTCCCTTCGGTTCTTACCAGGGCAACTCCAAAGAAGCGCTCAATTCTGCCATTCGCATCATGAAAGAAACGGGCGGGCATTCCATTAAGCTGGAAGGCGGATCGGAAGTAGCAGATTCCATCAAACGCATTGTTGATACCGGCATACCCGTGATGGGACATTTGGGCCTCACCCCACAAAGCATTTACAAATTCGGAACTTACACCGTAAGGGCTAAAGAAGAGGAAGAAGCAGACAAGCTTCGCAAAGATGCTTTATTATTGCAGGAAGCAGGTTGCTTTGCGATCGTACTGGAAAAAATCCCGGCAGTGCTTGCAGAAGAAGTGTCTAAAAGCCTCGCCATTCCTACCATCGGTATTGGTGCCGGCGGTGCCTGCGATGGACAGGTGTTGGTAATGCATGATATGCTGGGCATCAACACAGAATTTAAGCCAAGATTTCTCCGTCAATACCTGAATGCACATGAGCTGATAACCGGTGCCGTGCAGCAATATATTAAAGACGTAAAAAGCAGTGACTTTCCTAATGAGAAGGAGCAGTATTAGTATGGAGATATGAACTATGAGATATGAGTTATGAACGATGAGTGATGAAGAGCGCCTTTGCGTCTTGGCGGTTAATAATTCGTGTAATCAAATCAACTTAGTAACTCTTTAAAACTCCCTTAATAACAGAATCCTTTTGCGCAGGTGTCAATTTATAATTGTATTGGTACAAAGCACTCTCCCAATCACCATAATTAGTATTAGGTAACACAATAAATTTACTTCCAAACAAACCAGCATTATCCTGCACATTTTTAGTACGTTCTTCGGTCGTTTTCTTATCGAATAAAGTACTAAAATCGGAAAGATTATCCCCGATCAGCATAATGATATCATGCGTAGCAGCCAGCTGTTGCCTTCTTGGCTCTTTTGAAGAAACAGTTGATTTTGTAATAAGGTGTTGCTCATCTGCATAAGGGAAACCGAACTTCTGCAGGTTCTGTAAAGTACTGGTCCTTTCTTTGTCTTCCCTGTTGGTGACATAAAACACTTCTACATTCTTTGAAGCAGCATATTTGAAAAAACTGTATGCTCCCGCAAGCGTATCTGCACTCGCTTTCGCCGTCCATTCATTGATCCACGAAGCAACTTCATAATCCTTTCCCTTCAAGCCCTGGTGCACGGCATAGGGACTGTTGTCCAGTACGGTTTCATCAATATCGGTCACAATAGCTTTTGGTTTTGCAGATGCAGGAGCATTCAATGACTCATCCAAACGTAGCCTCGCAATATTATACGCCTGGAAACAAAGTGCCTTGTATTCTGCTGCTTTCTGGTGAAAAAGTGCCGTAAATAATTTTCCATCTGCAACAAGATTGCTTTCAGCAGTTGCTTTATTGGTAATATTTTTTGGAGCTGAACAGGAAGCAGCGGCTATGATACTGAAAGCAAATATTTTTCTCATGGAGAATTCAATTTTATGGTGCGTATTTTTTTAACCGCTAAGACGCAAATGCGGTAAGTTTTATCGTCTGAATGTAAAATCAGGCTGCAATTTAAGACGAATCGAAGATACCTGGTAGCAGGCATGCAGTTTCTCCTAATTCCGTAACTTGCGGCCTCAAATAAACAATTATGATTGCTTTCTTAAAAGAACTCGGCATATTGGCCAATAATCCCGGCGTATCAACGGGCCAGAACTGGATAAAATCAAAAGGCGAAACCATTACTTCCTACTCTCCTGTTGATGGGAATGAGATCGGTAAAGTATCCGGCGCCGACAGTAAAAGTTATGATGCAGTTGTAGCAAAAGCACAGGAAGCTTTTGAGGAATGGCGCAGCTGGCCTGCACCAAAACGTGGCGAAGTAGTTCGCCAGTTGGGCGAAGAGCTCCGCAAGCAAAAGGAACCACTGGGCAAGCTCGTGAGTTACGAAATGGGTAAGAGCCTGCAGGAAGGTTTGGGCGAAGTACAGGAAATGATCGACATCTGCGATTTTGCCGTAGGTT
>CAYOLS010000391.1:0-2399 GCA_964404845.1 uncultured Ferruginibacter sp.
TTTAAAAGAATGTAAAATATTGAAGCTGTACAGTTCTGGTTCGAGGTGGTATTGCACAATCGCATCAAAGCCTGCTTCTTCGGTATTCATTACCATGATGGGTAAACGGATGCCTGCTTTCCGCAGTTCCACGCCTTCATCTGCATAAGCCACGCCAAGGTAATCTACACCTGCATGTTGCAGGAGGCTCGCTATTTCAAAACTGCCGCTGCCATAGCTGAAAGCTTTTACCATGGCCATCATTTTTACATTTTTATGTAAATGATTTTTATAGGCCCTTAAATTATGGCGGATAGCATTAAGGTCAATTTCTAAAAAGGTCTGGTGCTGTTTTTGTTCCAGCAGGCGGCTGATCTTTTCAAAACGGAATATCCTTGCGCCTTTTAGTAAAATGGTCTCGTCCCTGAAACCCAGTTGTGGAGCTGCTGACAAGAATGCTTCTGTTGATGCAAAAAAAGCAGCAAAAGGCAATGATGAAAACAAGTGCTGGTATTGTGATATATGCGGACCGATACCGATAAAACGATATAGTTTTTTTTGTTCAACGATCGCTGCCACTGTTTTGTAGAGGTGCTCCTCTGCCTGCCCTGTTTGCAACAGGTCGCTTAATACCAGCGATCTTTTAGGATGCTGTTGCTGCTGTTCTAAAAAATCGAGTGCAATGGTAAGTGAGTTGATATCTGCACTATAGCTATCATTGATAATAGAACAATTGCTATTGCCCTGCTTCAGCTCCAGCCGCATTTCCACAGGTCGCAGCTGTTGCAGCTTTTCATTCAGCTGTTCAACAGGAATATTAAGATGCAATGATACCGCACAACAGGTAAGCGCATTGTGAAGCGAAGCTTCATCAGTAAAAGGAATTATAATTTCAAATGACTGTTGCTGGTATATTGCTTTTACAATACTGCTGTCGCCGGAGTAATCAACATTTATTATTTGCAGATCAGCCCCTTCCTTTTTCCCCCAGCTGAATAATTGGATGTTATGTTCTTTTGCAAAAAGTGCAATGGTTTTGCCCAACTCTTTTCCATCAGCACAATAAAATAAAATTTTACTGTTGATGAAAAGTTGCAGTTTCTCATCGATCTTTTGCTGGTGGTTTGTAAAACCTTCATCATGTGCATCTCCTAAAAAAGTAAAAATACCAATGGTAGGATCAATAATTTCTTGCAGCTTTTCCATTTCACCGGGCAAAGAAATTCCTGCTTCAAAAATGGCCAGCTCATGCAAGCCATCCATTTGCCATACCGATAAAGGAACACCCACCTGGGAATTGTAGCTCTTAGGGCTTCTAACAATATTGTAATTAGCATTGAGCAACTGGAACAACCATTCTTTTACAATCGTTTTGCCATTGCTGCCGGTAATGCCGATAACAGGATAAGAAAAAAGATGGCGGTGATAAGCTGCTACCTGCTGCAAGGCATGTAAAGTATCTGCTACTTCCAGGAAACAGGCACCGGGATAAAGCGTTTCATCGATAGCTGCGCTGATGACAAAACTTCTTACGCCTTTGTTGTATAATTCAGGAATATAATCATGCCCATCCTGCCGGCTGCTTTGCAATGCAAAAAATAAGGACGTTGCAGGAAAGTAGATCTTACGGCTGTCGATGACCAAATGGCGAACAGGAAGCTCATTGCTACAGCTTTGTGGCAATCCGAGTACCTGGCTGATATCGTTGATCGTGTAGCTCAAATATTCGCACTTATAATTTTTAATGTGCCTCGTCGTCGCCGCCTGTTATTTCGCCGGCATGTTCTTTTGCTCTTTCTGCTTTCTTATCAATGAAGATGGAATAGGCTACAGAGCCCGCCAGGCAAACGAGGATAAACCCAAGGGAAATAAATACCTGCGTGGTCTTATCGATCCATTGGTTGATCCAATGCTCACCCAGCATTTTTACGCCGATAAAAATGAGCACAATAGCAATGCCTTGCGGCAGGTAATCGAATTTATTTACAGCGCCTCTTAATAAAAAGAACAGCGAACGCAAGCCGAGTACCGCAAAAATATTGGAGGTATAGATCACCAGTCTTGCCGTAGATTCATAACCCGGCGTTTTGGTGTCAACGATACCCATTACTGCAGGAATAGAATCGAGCGCAAATACCAGGTCGATGGCAGCGAGCATCATTACTACTACAAACAGCGTAGTGTATTTTTTCTTTCCTTCCTCTCTTATTACAAATTTTCCATCGCCATCATGCGGAACAAGCGGCAAGAGTCTTCTTAAAAACTTATAGACCTTGCTTTGCTGTGGGTTGAACTCTTCCTCTTCTTCATCAGACACAAACATTTTGTACCCTGTATACACCAGGAATACGCCGAACACATACAGCAGCCAATGGAATTTCTCCACCAACGCAACACCAACGGTAATAAAGATGATACGG
>CAYOLS010000392.1:0-2395 GCA_964404845.1 uncultured Ferruginibacter sp.
CAATGCGGATGGCAGTGCTGCCCTTTACGGATAGCCAGCTGAACTTGATATAAGCGATATCTTTTTTGGGAAGCTTTACTTCGTAATAGTAATAACCGTTCAGTGTTTTTTGATCGCAGCTTTTGAGCAGCTTCGCTTTAAAATTTTTATTGCCGAAAAGGCTATCGATGGAATAATGTGTTTTTAGCCCGGCGGAATTAGCGCTGATAATACTGAAGGAAGAATAGCCCATACGTGGGCCTTTCAGCATGATCCTCCATTTAGTAGGTTCAGTACCCGTCATAAATGTTTTTCCTTTTATAGTAATATCTGCGCTGCCTCTCCTGAAAAAATTGATGCTGGTATCATCGCTCATTTCAATGCGGTCGGCTTCCCATTTTACAGGAAATTTTTTTGGATTGCCTACAGCCCAGTCTCCAACATTTTCATAGCCCGTGCTGTCGTATAAAAATTTTTTAATGAGGTCGTACAATTCTGTCTTGGTCTGTGCCGCTGCTGCATGGCCTATTGCAGCAAGGAATACTAACAGGAATAACTTTTTCATGCAATTAAGTTAGCTATTCTTCCAGAGAAATTTTACACTATTTCAAACAGGTGATGCCTGAATCCAAAAATGCTGTCAGGCTGAGTTTGTTGAAGGCGGGTTTAGTATTATTAATAACGGCTTGAGCAATTCCCTGGTTATGCAGGATTTTTCCTGTGCCAAATTCAGGTTTTTACCTCTTGTAAAACAGTGTATTATAAAAGAATTTTACAGTATTCCGATCGCCCTCCGTAAACCAATTTAATCGTCCTCTTCTCAATTTTTCATAAAAAATTTATCCGTAGCGACAGCTAATTTTTAAGCCGCTGATTGTATTGTGAACTCATCCCATGAAAACCCACTCAGTGCCGTGTAAGGGCTGCACTGTAAAAAGGCCCGGGCGTTTGCCCGGGCTCTTTGCATTTTTAATTATATACCTATTTGCTTTTTCAACTTAGCCGGCAGCTTGTCTTTCACCAGCTCATAAGATTGACCGATGTATTTTTTCCATTCTGTCTTCTTCATCTTTTTAATATCTTCTGTCCACACCCATTTGTATTTTGCCACATAAGGTGCAGGTTTAAAACCAGGTCTGCTGCTCATTTCCTCAAACTCCTCTTCTGTTACTTTAAAAGAAGCCGAGACAGGAGATTGATCAAGTCCTACCACGCAGAACATTTTACCACCAACAGAAAAAACAAGGTCGTGCTCCCATTTAATACCTTCCGTTACGGAGGGCAGGCTACGGCAGAGTTGTTGAATATCTTCCGTGGTCATTACTGTTGCAATTTTCTGATGATGGAATCTTCTTCAGGTGCTTTCAGTTTGATCACAGCATCCAACATGGAATTGGGAACGGTGGTGGATAATACATATTGCTGCAATTTCCATTCGTTGTTTTCTTTTACAACCACGCCTGAGCCGCGGCATATTTTCATTTGTGTATTCAGCAGTTCATCAAACCAGGCGATATCAACCTGTTTGCCAAAATAAATATTGCGCTGGAGTGCAGAAAAATTCCAGGTGGCCTTTTTGTCAAAGGCGGGTTTGGCCCAGGCCATAAAAGCTTTCTTATCCCAGTGTTCTGTAGCATCTGTTCCTATAAATATAGCATCTGCTGTATAAAAACTGAAGTAGCGGTCGTACTCCGAATTGGCCGCAGCCACATTTAAAGAATCAAGCAGGGCAGCTATTTGTTTCCTGCTGGCAGCAGTATCGGTTGTTGCCTGCGCTGAAGGCTGTTCTTTGCCTTCATTGCAGGAGAACAATAGAACGATCACTGCCAGTAATAAAAAATTGAATGATCTTTTCATAATAGTGTAGTTATGATCTGAAGGTAAAACTAAAATCAATGCCCCTGCATTTCTTTGTGTTTTGATTTTAAGTGCAGAGAAACGCAAAGGAATACAGACATAAGGAGTACCAAGTGATCGTTCTTATTTTTTAGAAAGCTCTAACAATTTATAATAAGTGTCCTCCTCTGATGGCCTGCCCGCATCGGGGTTTATGATCTTTCCTTCTTTGTTGATGATAATATACCGTGGAATAGCACCCAGCTTTAGTTTTTTAGACAGCTTATTGTTGTCGGGACTGAGCAGTAAAAAACTGTTCGCATCCTCCAGCTTATTTTTCACGGAGGCTGTTTTCCAACTGCTGACATCCGTATCAAGCGAAAGATAGAGCATGACGATACCGCTGTCTTTTATTCTTTCCCGCAGGCGATGCGAATACGGCAGCTCTTCAATGCATGGCTTGCACCAGCTGGCCCAGAAATCAATATAAACGGTCTTGCCTTTTAATGCTGATATCAGTTTTACAAAACCTGTCTGGGTTTTATCGGGCCTCATCAGCATGGCCAGTTCCTGGTTGCCT
>CAYOLS010000393.1:0-2391 GCA_964404845.1 uncultured Ferruginibacter sp.
TGAAGCTGCGGGATAAAGGGAAACATACTTCAGAGATCAATGAACAATTGATGACAGCCCCCGAAGAAGCAGATGATATAAAATTCGCAAAAGAAAAAGAAGTCAGCCTCAGCAATATGGAAACGGCGCTGCTACAGCTTAACCCGGAACAAAAGGTTTGCGTAACTTTGTTTTACCTGGAAAAGCAGAGCTACCAGCAAATTGCAGGCAAAACAGGTTTTAGTACCATGCAGGTAAAAAGCCATATTCAAAACGGAAAAAGAAATTTAAGGATACTGATGCAAAGAATGCAACCCGATGAGCAGTGATCTGAAAAACATATTATCCAACCTGAACAATGATGTCGAGCAGGAAAAGCTGCTGGAGTATCTTAACCGTAAACTTACGCCTGAAGAAGAGCGTGAGCTGGAAGCACATTTGAATGATGATCCCTTTATGAGCGATGCTATGGATGGTTTATCAGAAATGCAGAGCCCAGATAAGATATCCCTGATGGTTTACCAACTGAACAAAGACCTGAAAGCACAGTTGGACAAAAAGAAAAAAAGAAAGAAGCGTGTTATCACAGAAACACCCTGGTTATACTACACTGTAATTTTATTATTGCTGCTGGCAGTGATCGGCTACCTGGTTATTAAAAACCTGGCTGCTTAATTTTAATGGATCAGCTGGCGTTGCACCAATGCAAACATCGGCTGCGCTGAAGTAATGACGGCATAGTGAGACAGGTGTGGTGGTATGGCAATGATCTCCCCTTTAGCATAAGCAGTTATTTTTCCTTCCATGTACATATTGCAGCTGCCTTCCAGTATAGCAATGAATTCATTACAATCTTCATGCATTTCCGGTTCATGTCCTTGTTTTGCCCACACAGCAAAATTGATGACCTCCCTTGTTGATGGCAGATACTGTACAAAAAGATTATCGTAGGGATGTAATGGCTCTGTCAGCTTATTAGCCCTGGCTGAGTCATAGTATCGCTTGAAAACAGTTGGCTCATTCATTAAAGGCACCCATTCTTTTTTAAGTACTGCCTGTTGCGTGTAGATGGTGCGCATAACAGCTGTTTTAACAGACGGTGAAGGTTGCATTTTTCTTTTCTGCAGAAAATGATTAAAAGAAGCCCTTACTTTTTCAATTTCCTGTTGCACTTCAGGATGTGCAGCAGCCATCTGCTCTACCTTTGCATTTTCTTCAATGCTGGTAAAGCCGAGGCAATAGGTCTCTATAATGCCGGATCGTATAAATTCAGCTGCGTTCATCGGTACAAAACTAAAATAATTGTTTATAAAGAGGAACAATAAAAAAGCTGCCCTCTTTCAAGGGCAGCCTTTATTTTAATGGTTAATCAGGTTATTGTTTTACAAAACGGAGCGTTCTCATTTGTCCGTCAGCTGTTAAGCCCGTTACCTGGTAAGTTCCGGCAGCCACTTTCCTTAAGTTCAGTGGCACCTGGTTATTACCCGCAATGAGGTTCAGCCTTTGTTTGCTGATCTGTTTGCCATTCAGGTCTGAAACAACTATTTCCATAATTGTTTTTTCTGCACTGGTAACGCTCAGTATCGCTTCATCCTTAACAGGGTTTGGAGCAAGGCTTACGATCTCGAAGCCTTTGTCTTTGTTGAGCAGCGCCACTACATTACTGTAGCTTACTTTACCATCAATATCCATTGCTTTTAAGCGGTAGTAGTTAATACCTGCAAACGGAGACTGATCATTGTAATTGAATGGCTGCAGGCAACGAACGGCTGTTTCAGTGGTTGAACTGATCGCATCGTATTTACGGCCATCAGCACTACGTTCCAATGTAAGTCTTACAGATGGTGAGTTGTAGCAGCTGATTTTCCAATCCAACACGTTCCTGTTGTTTTGCTTGGTACCACGGAAGTATTCGATGGTGATTGGTAATGCCACAAGCAATTCACCTCCTATTGCAAATTCGGAGAAGCCAGACATACCTGTCCTGCTTACTACAGGAGCATCATTAGCACCGGTAGTGGTCACATGCGTGCCGTCCAGTGTCCAATCGCCACCTGCTGCCGGCCTTTTGATCAATACTGTTTTAGTATAATCGATCACATCTCCGGCACCGGTACCGGTGAAGGTTGCAGTGTAGTTTCCACCTGCAAGACCATCACCTGCTTCTACAAACCATGATCCTTGTATGCTTGCCCTGTTCACTACCAGCGCACCTTCTGTAAGAGGTGTTGCGTTAGGGAAGTTAGGGGCAGAAGAAGAGAAGTTGGCAGTCAACGTTCCCCCTGTTGTTGGAGCAGTAGTGAACTGTATGGAAGCTGGTTTATAATTGGTTCCATTACCAACAGGCAATACTGTTGTTGAAGTAATAGCTCCAAACCATTTTTTAACAGGCCCTACGATCATTCCTGCTGT
>CAYOLS010000394.1:0-2366 GCA_964404845.1 uncultured Ferruginibacter sp.
TGCCGGTAAGCCTGCCAGTGGCTACTGGCTGAATTTTTTCGGCAAGCCTGTGCCCTTTGTTACCGGGCCAGATATTGGCGCCCGTAGAAACAACCCTGCTATTGTATTTGTAAAATTTGTAAAGCTCAAAAGAGGCCATTACCGCTTTGATGCAACAGTAGCTGCAGAAGAAGGTGCTCGTTTTGAAGAAGGAGAAGTAACACGCCTGTACAGGGATTTCCTGGAAAAAACCATACGGGAAGACCCGGCGAATTATTTGTGGACACACAGAAGGTGGAGAAGACAATACAGGCAGGAATATAAAAACCGGTGGATTGATAATGTACCACCATTACATATAGACAGTTAAAGGGAACGGCTTAATATTATTAATTACTATTCAAGGATTAAAAACGGGCTTCTTTGGTCTAAGCGAGGTAGGTACGGAATTAAAAAATGAGCCATAATAAAATATGTATATGTAATGGTGGTAAATTATCAAAGAGCCTAAATGAATTTTAATCGTAAACCCCCAGCATTCATTTATACAACAAAGATGTGTTTTATGGAATTCATAAACCAGAGGAAAATGCCTGAAAAAAAACAGGAAAAACCCCCTTTTTTTAATGATACGGCTCCTGATTCACATACTTAATTATAGTTTTGATATATTGTTTTAAAATCTCACTTAGTAACCTCCTAAAACTTAATTCCATGCAAAAAACCTTCATTCAGTCCTTAGCAGGGCTCCTCGTTACTTCAGCGTTTTTGTACAGCTGCACTGGCAATAGCGGCCAGCAGTTTTCCTCCAAAGAAGATTCCGTTCGTTTTGCCCGGGCCGTTATGGAAAAATATCCAGGCGAAAAACAAGGCGTTCCTTTGGCAGCAGATACGGTACCTGCCGAAAAAGGAAAAGACATCCAGGCGCCTAAACCTACCGGTATGCAGCCGATCAGTTGGGAAACTGTACTGCAATACAGCGAAAGCTATGACAAAGACCCACAGTTAAAATCACCCTACGGTTATTACTACAAAGGCTTTACTATTGATACAGCCGGTTACAACATGCTGCTTAAAAATGCGACCATTAAAGGCCTGTTCCTGCGATTGGGCAAAAAAGTAGATGGCTCTTACACCATCATGGTGCTTGGCCTTGATCAAAAGGGCGGTATGGTGTATTCTGGCGGAATAAGTGCTAAAGGCGGCGTCGCACTGAAAGACTCTTCCAATTTTGATAACCTGAATCCTTGTCCTGAAGTTTGTCCATAATAAACAGATCGATTTTAAAAAAGTGTCCTATTATCTTCAATATGCTATTTACCTGACCATCCTGGCAGCGGGTTGTATTACAGGCAGTATTTTTTACAAAGGGAACAAAAAAATACTGCCTGTGATCATCATTTTAGGATATACGTTTATTTCCCAGTCATGCAGTGTTTTTTGCGCTACCTATTTCCGCAACAATATACCTGTTGAACATATTTATATGATGGTGTCCACTTCTTTGTGGGGCTGGTTTTTTTACATTAATAATGAAGACAGGAAAATAAAGACCATCGTAAAATGGCTTACCGTTGTTCTGGTAACCTTTTATGTGATCAACACTTTGTTTATCCAGAATATTAATACTTTCCCGGATAATTCCATGAAGCTGGCCACGCTGTTCAACCTGGTGGGCGGCTCTCTGCTGCTTATACAAATGCTTGACCTGCCGGCGAAGGAAAATATTTTTAAAAACCCGCTCTTTTTAGTAGCAGTAGGGCTGGTATGGTTCAATACCATTTCTTCCCTTTATTTTTTCCTGAAAACATTTTTGACAAAATATAAGATCTACCCGTCGGTAATTATATTAATTCATATGTTCTCGAATTATGTGTATTACCTCATATTATTCATGGCTATGTTCTTTTTAAAAAAATACAATCAGGATGTCAGAAAAATTCGCAGCTGATTTTATCAGCACCATTGTGGCTTTTTTGGTTTTGATGCTAACGGTTTTTATAATTGTTATCGTGCTGGCTGTACGCTACAGGCGCCGTAAAAAAGAGAATGAGGAATTAAGATCCCAATTTTCCGAGCAGCTCCTGCGTTCACAGCTGGAAATACAGGAACAAACCTTGCAGCATGTATCCCGTGAGTTGCACGATAATATCGGGCAGATAGCATCATTGGTAAAGATCAACCTGAATACGATCAACCTGGAGAATGCAGAGAAGTCTGCCGCAAAACTGGATAATACAAAAGAATTGGTGAAGCAACTGATGACTGATATCAAATTATTGTCTACCAGCCTCAATGGTGATAAGCTCACAAGGGTTGGGCTTTTTAATGCTTTGCAAAACGAAGCAGACAAATTAAATAAGACCGGCGCTTTCAGCTCCCGCTTT
>CAYOLS010000395.1:0-2352 GCA_964404845.1 uncultured Ferruginibacter sp.
CAAAAAAGTGGGCGACTCCTGGACCGATTCTGTAAATGTAAAGGATGCAATGAAGGGCAGCAGGACCTACACTTTAAAATCTCTCAACGGAACAGAGGCTTCAATTGCTGTATTCTCTAAAATGGAAGGGAAGCAAAATGTAGCATTGCAGGGAATGGAGATCGATATCAATTTGTCTGCAAAAACAGAAGGCGAATTATTGGTCGACACCAAAACTTCTTTGCTAAAGAAAAGCAGCAGGGTGGCTGATATTACCGGCAATATGGACCTGATGGGCCAGTCGATGCCGATCACTTCCAAGATGACAGAGATCACCGAATACAAATAATTCATTAATGATCATAAAAAATGCCCGGCAATGAACCGGGCATTTTTTATTGCAGGAGTTTTGTGTTTTTCAATAAGAGCCAATAAAACCCTGCGGCCGATACCAGGCAAAAGCATGCCACTACCCACCACAGGTTCAGAAAACCAATCTTCTCGGCAAGCACAGCACCGGCACTGCTTCCCACTACCTGCGCTACACTCCATGCCATGGTGTAAAAGCCTGCATATTGCCCACGTTTTTTTTCAGGACTGCGGCTGATGTAAAAGCTGTTCATAAAAGGCATGGCCACCATTTCTGAAACAGTGAGTATAAGCACAGCGATCAGTGCTACTAAAAATCCATTGGCAAGCGGAAGGTCTAAAAACAAAAATGCCACGGCCATTAATATGGTGCCTGTCGCAATGAGGTAGAGATATGGCCTCCTTCCTTCGAGTTTGTAAACGATCAGCATTTCAAACAAAGCGATCATCAAACCATTTACTGCCATTACAATTCCTATCAGCGATTCGTTCAGCAACAGGTTCTCTTTCATATATACAGGAACAGTGGTGAATATCTGGAAGAAACATATTCCAAACAGCACAACGAATAAAAGGAAATACATGAAGTCCGTATCTCTTAATGCAGACCTGTTGTCCTGGACAATTCCTGCCTCCACATTTTCCTGCGGCTTCTTTTGTTGTTCAAGCGATACCCTGGGCAGAATGAACAGTAAGGTAATAGCCGCAAAAATATTGGTACAACCATCGACCCAAAAAAGCAAATGGTAATCAACAGAGGCCAGCAGTCCACCCACTGCAATACCAACACCCCATCCGAGGTTGATGGCCAGTCTTACAAGTGAAAAAGATTGCGTACGGTTTTTCTTATTGCTATAATGTGCAATTGCAGTTGCATTGGCGGGACGAAATGCTTCATTCACCATACTGAGCACAAAAGCACAGATACAGATAGACAGGTAGGTGGTCATTTGCCCCATAACTATGAACAGGCTGCCACCAAAGAACAATGCCCCGAATTGTACTTTATAAAAACCAAATACATCGCTCAGCTTACCGCCGATCAATGCGCCGGCAATGGAACCCAACCCGTAAATAGCCACTACCCAACCACCCTGTTCTGTGGTATAGCCCAGGTGTTTGCAATATAAAGTAAGGAAAGCGAGCACCATGGTACCGCTCCTGTTAATGAGCATCACAATGCTGAGCAGCCATATATTACGTGTAAGACCGCTATATGCATTTTTATAGAGATTGAGAGTTGCGTTGATCATTTTGTTACACGAATTTTTCGAATTACACGAATTTTATTATTGATTACTGATTATTAATTATTGATGATCGCTGCAGCCTATGGCTAATAATTAATAATCAGTAATTAATAATTAGTCCCTAAAACAAAAAATCCTTTCTGCCAGGCAGAAAGGATTTTACTAAAACATCATAT
Source organism: uncultured Ferruginibacter sp. (assembly GCA_964404845.1). Taxonomy (GTDB): domain Bacteria; phylum Bacteroidota; class Bacteroidia; order Chitinophagales; family Chitinophagaceae; genus Ferruginibacter. The sequence goes on from CAYOLS010000395.1 coordinate 1,775, forward strand.
CGTTTTATGCGTATAATATTTCGTAATACTCTTTTGCCATGCGGTTACTATCGAACTGCCAGCGAACATCCCTCATACCATTCTTAATGATCTGCCTCCACACACCCGGGTTGTCATAATACATTGGCAGGATCTGGTTTTCCAGGATGTCGAACAGCTTCATCATATCATATTCATCCTGCTCATGTACACTGATGGACGAATAATCGATCGGTGGAACCACGAAGCCATTGTTGCCATGGTTGATAAATTCACAGATCCATCCGTCGTTGGTACTGAAGTTAACAGAACCATTCATTGCTGCAGTCATGCCACTGGTACCGCTTGCTTCTCTTGGTACCCTTGGGTTGTTCAGCCAAACATCCGAAGCTTGCTTCAGGCGTTTGCTCAAAGTGAGCTCATAACCGGTACATACTGCCACATTTTTATATTCCTTACTCAAATTTACCAACATATTAAAATCACTGATAGCAGGATAATCAACCGGGTAAGGCTTTCCAGCCCAAATGATCTGCACAGGATATTTTGTATTCGACATCAGCGCTTTGAATCTTTGCTCATCTCTTGTGATAAGGTCG
>CAYOLS010000396.1:0-2346 GCA_964404845.1 uncultured Ferruginibacter sp.
AAATATGTTTTGCCGGCACCGCTGGGTAAATTGCTGGCACCGCAACAAGGCCTTTGGCAGAATGCGGAGCCTGAGGATGCAGGTTTTTCAGCTGATCTCAAATTCAACCAGCTGCAAGGAAAAGCAGAAGTTTATTTTGATGAACGCCTGGTTCCCCACGTTTTTGCAGAAAATGAGAACGATGCTTATTTTATCCAGGGTTACCTGCATGCAAAGTTCCGTTTGTGGCAAATGGATTTCCAGGTAAGGGCAGCCGCAGGCCGCCTGAGTGAACTGGTAGGAGATATTGCGCTTAACCATGACCGTGAGTTTCGTCGCCTTGGAATGGTGTATGCAGCAGAAAATTCACTGAAAGCAATGGAAGCCGATCCAGTGATCAAAGGAAGCTGTGATGCGTATACTGCCGGTGTGAATGCCTATATCAATACATTGACACAAAGTACATTGCCATTTGAGTACAAGCTGATGGATTATAAACCGGAATTGTGGAGCAATCTTAAAACAGCGCTCTTCTTAAAATACATGAGCTATGATCTTGCGGCACATGAAAATGATTTTGAGCTTACCAACGCCAAACAATTTTTTAGCGCAGAAGATTTTAACCTCCTTTATCCTGCGATACAGGATTCTCTTGACCCCATCATTCCTAAAGGAACTTTATTTGCACCACCCGCTGTGAAAACAGTGCCGCCTGCTACCGCAGATTCCCTGTATTTTAAATCGGTTGTAAAGGTTGATAAAGTAAACAACCCTGATCCTGCCAACGGCAGCAACAACTGGGCTGTGAGCGGCAGCAAAACAGAAAGCGGTGCGCCGATCCTTTGCAATGACCCTCATCTCGGCCTCAACCTGCCATCGCTCTGGTACGAAATGCAATTAAGCACGCCGTCCTTTAATGCGTATGGCGCTACATTCCCCGGTTCGCCCAGCGTTATTATTGGTTACAACGACAGCGTGGCTTTCGGCTTCACCAATGGCGGAAGGGACGTAAGGGATTATTACGAGATAAAATTTAAAGACGACAGCCGCAAAGAATACTGGTTCAACAACGAATGGAAGCAAACGGAGTTCAGGTATGAAGAAATAAAGATCGCCGGCAAACCAGCCATGATCGATACCATAGCTTATACCATATTCGGGCCTGTGATGTTTGATAAAAGTTATTCAGGCAACAGGAGCGATAATGTAAAGAACTATGCAGTGCGATGGAAAGCGCACGACAGGAGCAATGAGTTGCTCATCTTCAACAAGCTGAACCATGCGAAAAACTATGCAGATTACCAGGATGCGGTATTGAATCTTCATACACCAGGACAAAACGTAATATTTGCTGCCAAGAACGGCGACATCGCCATCCGCACACAGGGAGAGTGGCCGGCCAAATGGAAAGGGCAGGGCGACTTCATCATGCCCGGCACCGACAGCAGCTATATGTGGCAGGGAATGATCCCCGATAGTGAAACACCTTTTCAATACAATCCCGAAAGAGGTTTTGTGAGCAGCGCCAACCAGCGCCCCGTGGATTCTACCTATCCTTATTATTTAGGCAGGGAATACCCTACGCCAAGAGGTGCCATCATCAACCGCATGCTGGCAGATACGAACAAGTTCAATCCTGAACGCATGAAAAAAATGCAAACGGATAATTACAATGTATTTGCAGAATGGGCAAGACCTATATTTCTTAAAAACATCAATGCCGCAACTTTAAACAAAAGCGAGCAAAGATATTTTGAGCTGCTCAGCAAATGGGACCTGCGGAATGATCCTCAATCGGCAGGCGCTACCGTATTTGTGTTGCTATGGAAAAACCTGAAGCCTGCAGTGTTTGACGATGAATATAAAAATGCACCCAAGCCGGTATTGATGCCATTTGAAAGTACACTGCTGGAATCGCTGTTAAGGGATTCTGCATGGAAGTTCATAGACAATATTAATACGCCACAAAAAGAGACCCTTGCAGATATTTGCCTGCTCGCTTTAAAAAATGCTACGGAAGAGTTGAAAGAAGCAGAAGCAGGCGGAAGGCTGGAATGGGGCAAGTATAAGGATACAAGGGTGACCCACCTGACAAGGCAGCCTGGATTAAGCAGCCTGCACCTGCCGATCGGTGGTGGTGAGAACATCATCAATGCTGCGAAAGAAACGCATGGTCCGAGCTGGCGCATGATCGTAAGTCTTACACAAAAAACAGAAGCCTATGGTATTTATCCCGGCGGGCAAAGCGGCAATCCCGGCAGCCGTTTCTATGATAGTTTTATACAGGACTGGGCCGTTGGTAAATATTATACGTTGTGGATGATGACAAAAGAAGAGACCAGCGACAAAAGAGTAAAATGGAAAATG
>CAYOLS010000397.1:0-2329 GCA_964404845.1 uncultured Ferruginibacter sp.
GGCGTTCGCCCAGTTCCCTGTCCAGTGCTCCATACTTCATCAGTTCATTATAACCATTCACTGCAATGATATCATCCTTCCAGCCGCTGGAGTTATGACCATTCCAGGAGGCATTGGTGGGAGTGATATTATTCATTACCACTGTAAAACCCTTATTAAAAAACAGCTTTGCATTTTTAAAAGAAGAAGGCAGCCCGTTTTTCTTCAGCCATTTCAGGTCGAAGCAACGACCGCTACGGATATCATCTTCACTGATCAGCTTTGAAATATTCATCGGCAGCTTAAAATAACCGCCTGATAAAAAATATCCCTTTTCTCTTTTTTCCGCATGCACTTTCATATAATCATAATGCGGGATGCAGTCGCCATCGGTAAACACAAGATAATCGGTAGTAGCTGCAATGATGGCTTTATTAAGAATGGTACATTTCCTGAAACCATCGTCTTCATGCCATACATGGATGATGGGATATTTTACTTTGTTGCGGTAACGCTCAACCAGCTCACGGGTAGGCGCACCCGAACCATCATCTGCGATCACCACTTCAAAATCGGTAAAGCTCTGGTGGTCGAAGCCGATCAGCACTTTCTCCAGCCATTCCGGTGCATTGTAAGTGGTTATAATTATAGACAATGTCATTATCTTGCGTTTAAGTCGTAAAATTACAATAGAGTTGCTTAGCAACCTACAACAATCATCACCGATTGCGAATGGCAAAAGTATTTACCATAATTGTTACCTACAACGGCAGCCGCTGGATACAAAAATGCCTGGAACATTTGTACCGCAGCAGCATGCCTACGCATGTCGTATTGGTAGACAACTGCTCTACAGATGATACCGTAAAAATAATCGAGGAAAATTTTGGTGATAAAAGCTATATGCTTTTTAAAACCGCAAAGAACTTTGGTTTTGGCGGCGGCAACAATATCGGGATAGAATATGCGCTGAAAGCCGGCGCCGACCATATTTTTTTACTAAACCAGGATGCCTATGTAGAACCTGGTTGTATTGAAAAACTGGTACAGGCACTGGAACAACACAAAGATTATGGTATACTAAGCCCGTTGCAATTAGACAGCAGTGGCCAACAACTGGACCACGCTTTTAAAAAATACATGCTGGCTTCTGTAGCAGAAGCTGAAATAAAAAAGATCATCAAAGACAGGAATTGCGATATTATTCCTGCAAGATTTGTGAATGCTGCAGCCTGGTTGATACCTGTACCTGCGCTTCGCAAAACAGGTTTGTTCCATCCTGCATTTGCACATTATGGCGAAGACAATCATTATTGCTCCCGCATGCAGTACCACGGTTATAAAACAGGCATTGATTGCGAAGCTGCTGTTATCCACGACCGGGGCAATGAAACAAAGGATGAAAAAAAGAACCTGCTGCGCCAGCTGAGAACCGTTCCTTTGTATACCTTGCTGGATATAAGAAAGAATTTTTTCCTGGCTTGGTTGCTTGGTTATAAAAAACTGAAACGCATAAAAAAGAAACTGGGTGCAGATCTTTCCGAAGAAGAAAAAGAATTGTACAGGAAACAAAAAAAATGGTTCAGGGAAAACCTGGATATGGCCAAACAAATAAGAGAAGAAACAAAAAAAGATGCAGGCATTTGATCATGATATCAATGAATGTTGCCGGGTGATGAGCGAAGGCGGCATTATCCTCTACCCTACCGATACGGTATGGGGCATAGGATGCGATGCTACCAATGAAAAAGCGGTAGAGAAAATATTTACTGTAAAAAGAAGAAATGAAGAAAAAAGCATGATCATATTGCTGGCAGAAGAAAAAGATATTTTGCAGTACACCGATCATCCTGATGCAGTGATCTTCGATTATATCAAAGGGATACACAAGCCAACTACGGTCATTTATGATGGAGCCCGGAACCTGGCAAAAAATCTTGTAAACAAGGATGGCAGCATTGGCATCCGGCTGGTGAAAGATGATTTTTGTGTAGCGCTGATAAAAGCTTTTGGAAAGCCCATCGTATCTACCTCTTCCAATATTTCCGGTTATCCGCCGCCTTCTTTTTTTGAAGACGTTGACTTGCAAATAAAAAGCGGTGTCGACTATATAGTGCAACACCGCCAGGATGATATGACCCCGGCTGCGCCGAGTACTGTTATAAAATTAGATAAGGAGGGAGGGATACATATTATACGACCTTAATCAATTGAAAACGGAGAATTGAAGATTGAAAACAACAGGTCATTCGTTTTTAATTTTCATTTTTCAACTTTCAATTAAAGTGTTAATCCTACACCCACCTGTATATTCTGGCTCCTCCATTTTTCCTGGTCGTCAATATCATTG
>CAYOLS010000398.1:0-2305 GCA_964404845.1 uncultured Ferruginibacter sp.
GCAAACCTGACCTGGAAGTATTGTCGCAATACATTTCTCCAAGCAGCCTTAACCCTAATATCGGGCAGGCCATCACCATCGTAGGCACTGTAAAAAATATGGGCGGACAGGTAACAACGCCAACCGTATTAAGATTCCTGGTGGATGATATACAGTTAGGCGCAGATGTTCCTATCAATGGACTATTACCTGGCAGGGATACTACAGTTGCTGCAACAGCAAACTACTCTTCTATCATACCGGGTGTGAAAATAATGAAGATCGTGGCTGATCCTGCCAATACAATGGTAGAAGAAAGAGAAGACAACAATGCTGCTACCCGCACTATGATCGTAGGCGATGCGCCTGACCTTGCACGCAGTCATGCGGGAGCCATTACGTTCAATCCTTCGGGCTTTGTACCGGGCGACAGCGTGATCGTGAATTTCACTGTAAAGAACCAGGGTGTAACAGATGCCACTGCATGGGTGAAATTCTTTATCAAGGATACCACGTTCAACACCACTTACGCAGTAGACAGTATGCCGTTCCTGCTGGCAGTGGGCGAAACGAAAACATTAAGCAGGCGCATGATGTTCACACAGGGCGAAGGTTATGTAACAACAGAAATATACGGTAGTAGCCCGATGGAATCTGACCTGCTGAACAACAACGATACACTTCGCTTTACAACTGTTGCAAAAATGAAGCAATCCATTACCATCAATGGTAACCTGGATATGAAGATGGGCGCTCCATCACAGTTGCCAGAGTGGATCGGCGGAAAAATTATGCTGGGCGATTACAACCTCACGGTGAATGGTATCATACTCAATTATGATTCTGCGCACTTCATCATCAGCAATGGCATGGGTAAATTAAAACTGGTGAACAGCACTGCACAAAATATTTATCCTGTCGGCACTTCTGACAGCAGCATGAACTTTGTGCGGATCAATAACAGCGGCGTTACCGATAATTTCAGTGTGAGGGTTGCTCCTTATGTCCTACAGTATGGCAACAGCGGTGATACGGTTCATATCTCTCATGTGGATCGCACCTGGTTCATAGAAGAAGATGTGCCCGGTGGCAGCAATGCTACCGCTGAATTCTGGTGGAACACTTCGCACGAGCTCCCTGGCTTTGAAAGGGAAATGTGCCGCACAGCTCACTATACCAGCCAGTGGGAATACGGCACATTCGGTGCTGCGATATTGGCGGCCAACGGGCAGTACAGCAAAATACAAACAGGCTTTACCAGCTTCTCTCCTTTCACGGTGAGCAGTGGCACAGGCATCGTTCCATTGACATTGCTTGCATTCAATGCGGTTAACAAACCAAACAGCGTGCTGCTGCAATGGAAAACTAACAACGAGATCAACACAGCATCCTTTGTTGTTGAGAGAAGTGAAGATGGCAATCATTTCAACAGCATTGGCAATGTACCTGCTTACAATACCGCCGGTACACATGCTTACCAGTTGGAAGATATGCAGCCACTCAATGGTATCAGCTATTACCGTTTGAAACAGGTGGATGCAGATGGCAGGTTTACCTACAGCGATATTATTGCTGTTAACAGGAGCAGCAGTGAAGCAAGGTTTACCGTGGTACCTAATCCTGTGATCGACTTTACAAAAGTTGTTTTCTCTGCAAGTGATAAACAAAGAAAACTGCTGATCACAGATGCAAAAGGCGCAACAGTAAGGTTGTTGACCATACCTGCAGGCAGCACTATTATCAGCGTGGATATGAATGCACTGGCAAAAGGTTTATACAACTTCATCCTTGTTGATGAAAAAGATAAGCAGCTGCAAAGGGTAATGAAACGATAAATGCTATTCAACCAAACAATCATTTTTAACTACTAATATGGTCAATATGAAATGGATAAAACTTCTTTTATGTGTGTGCATTGCTGTAGCGATCAGCAATCCATCTTCTGCGCAGCTGCTTAAAAAGCTGAAAGAAAAAGCAGCCAAAACCCTGGAAGGGAAAAACAAGAGCAGCAATGACAATAACAGCGATGATAACAGTTCTTCTTCGTCATCTTCATCTTCCGGCTCTTCTTCTTCCAAAAACAGCAAGGAAGCTACTGCGCCGCCAACCAACGGAAGCGTGGTATTCAGCCTTGGCAACGATGAGCAGCTATTGTATGATGAAACAGCCATCATCGCCAATAACAACAATGTGAGCTACCAGTTTGTTGTAAAGAATAGTAAGTACGAATATTTTGTGATCGATAATGGCAATCGCACAGGGCCATTTAAAAGCCCGCCAATCAAGAGTTCCAAAGCAAGCATGGAGGATGAATCCGGCAGCAGCG
>CAYOLS010000399.1:0-2288 GCA_964404845.1 uncultured Ferruginibacter sp.
GGAAAACGAACAAGATCAACTGCTGTCTGACCAGGAGCTTTATATGTGCAAACTTCATGAAATAGTAGAGCGGTCAATTGAAGAGCAAAACCTGCTGATGCAAAACCTGGATAATCCGCCGATTGAATCATTAACTTTCGGGCAACGCATATCTGATAAGGTCGCCCGATTTGGCGGCAGCTGGAAATTTATCATTGTATTCTCCGCCATATTATTTGTATGGATATGTTTTAACGTGTTAGCCATAAAATCCTTACAGTTTGATCCATACCCGTTTATTTTAATGAACCTTGTTTTGTCCTGTATCGCTGCTTTGCAGGCACCCATTATTATGATGAGCCAGAACCGGCAGGAAGAAAAGGACCGCAAGCAAAATGAGAATGATTACATGGTGAACCTGAAAGCCGAAATGCAGATACGCAGCCTGCACGAAAAAATGGACCTGCTGGAAGAACAACAAATCAAGACATTGTTTGATACGCAGGCTAAACAATTTGAATTGCTGGCGGCTATTGATAAAAAACTGGATCAGTTAATAGCAGCTAAATAGATCATCCATTTTAACAGCAGGCGCTCCAGGCCTGATTATTTTTTTGTTAACCTTACGTTGCTATTCCATTTATAATACATTTGCAACAAGCCTGTTTTAATAACCCAAAACTGATTGCATGGAATTTTTTGACAATATGGAACCGTTGCTACGGGCATTCTGGTTCATTGCTTTACCCGCAAGCCTTATTTTTCTTATACAAACTGTAATGACCTTCAGCGGCACTGATGCGCATGATGGTATTAATGCTGATTTCAATGGCGACCTTACAGATGGTCATGCGCCTTTCCAGCTATTTTCCCTTCGCAACCTTACCAATTTTTTACTTGGTGCAGGATGGGGTGGTATTTCTCTTTATCATACCATCGGCAATAAAACGATCCTTATCCTGGTGGCTGTTGCTATCGGCGCAGCATTCGTTGCAGTATTTTTTCTCATCATCCGCCAGGTACAACGTTTTGGCGAAGACAATTCTTTTGATATCAATAATACGCTTCACCAGACGGGTACGGTATACATACCCATTCCCGAAAATAAAAGCGGCACCGGCAAAATACAGGTAAGTGTAAAAGGGAGTGTACATGAGCTGACTGCCATTACCGGCAGTGAACGCATTCCAACAGGCACACTGATAAAAGTTGTAAAGATCGAGAACAGCAATCTCGTACTCGTAGAAAAATTATAAAACCTTAAAGCAGAAATTTATGTTATCACCATTGATGATTATTGTTGTTGCGGCCGTGGTACTTTTTGTTACCGTCACGGCCCTGATCTCCCGCTATAAGCGATGCCCTTCTGATAAGATACTTGTTATTTATGGTAAAACAGGTGGCGCTTCTGCAAAATGTATTCATGGTGGCGGTGCTTTTATATGGCCGGTAATACAGGATTACGCTTACCTGGACCTGAAACCGATCAGCATTGAGGCAAACCTGACAAATGCACTGAGCCGGCAGAATATCCGTGTGGATGTGCCTTGCCGCTTTACCATCGCAATTTCTACCGATCCTGAAAGTATGAACAATGCGGCGGAACGTTTGCTGGGGTTAACTCCTGAACAGATACAGGAACTATCAAAAGATATTTTGTTTGGCCAGTTACGTTTGGTAATTGCAACCATGACCATTGAAGAGATCAACAGCGACAGGGATAAATTTTTGGAGAACATTTCGAAGAATGTTGATACAGAACTGAAAAAGATCGGCCTGAAACTGATCAACGTAAACGTTACGGATATCAGGGATGAGAGTGGTTATATTGCTGCATTGGGTAAGGAAGCTGCTGCAAAAGCGGTGAATGAGGCCATTATCAGCGTAGCAGAACAAACCAAGATCGGTGAAACAGGTAAAGCTCTGGCTGACAGGGAAAGAGAAACACAGATAGCCGAAACGCACAGGGACCGGGATGTTAAAATTGCTATTACGCAAAAAGACAGGGAGATCAGTATTGCGGTTGCCGGTAAAGATGAATCAATTGGCAGGGCAGAAGCAGAAAGGGATACGAGGATCAAAACCTCTGAGGCCAATGCATCTGCGGTAGCAGGTGAGAACGAAGCAAAGATCACCATTGCAAATTCAGACGCAACCAGGAGGGAAAGAGAAGCGGAAGCCTTACGTATCGCCGTATCTGCAGAAAAAGTGCAGCAGGCAAAAGCCCTCGAAGCTTCTTATGTGGCTGAACAAAAAGCAGAGCAGGCCCGGCAGGAAAGAGAGCGTGCGACACAGGTAGCCAATATTGT
>CAYOLS010000400.1:0-2279 GCA_964404845.1 uncultured Ferruginibacter sp.
TCGAAGGCCCGCTCGAAGCACTCGAAGCGATTGAAAAAGCCACCGGCGAAAAAGCCATATGGTTAAGGGCTACAGGCTCTACTATCGTTTCACAGCTCATCGACAGCTTCGTGGTATTGTTCATAGCCTTCTACATTGGCAAACGCATACAAACAGGGCAGGGAGATCCCTGGAGCATGCAGCAGGTGCTCATCACCGGTACGGGGAATTATATATACAAATTTTTTGTTGCGTTGCTCATGACGCCTGTCATCTACCTCATTCATGGTTTTATTGAAAGGTATCTTGGTAAAGAAAAAGCAGCCGAAATGAAAAAAGCAGCCATGGGTCATGAGCAGGAATAATTTAAAAGGAGAACGGCCCTTTTTTTGTTGTAATAGCATATCTTTCAGCTGAGAAAAACACCTTTGCAAATTTAATTTCCAAGTTCAAGCTAATGCCAGGGAAACTTCTATTGTTACTGACTTTCATCGCTTTCGTTACTACTGCATCTGCACAGGAAAAAACAGAAGAGAAAAAAGACAGCTTCTTCCTGGCAAAGAAGAAAGGCATACTCGGGCGCATAGGCAGGAGTATTTCTAAAAAAGACGAACCGGTAACCCCGGAGCTGACCGCAGATATTTACAAACAATTTCACGGAAAAACAATCAGGCATATCATCATCAAGCCGGTAGGCTTTAATTATGCGTTGGGCGATAGTGTTCCGTTAAAAAATAATTTCCCTGTAAAAGTTGCAAACGGGTTACACCTGAACAGTACGACAGAACTCATCCGTAAAAACTTATTCTTCAAAGAAGGTCAGCGCTTTTATGCATTACAGGTAGCGGATAACGACCGTTTTTTAAGAACGCTTGAATACCTGCGGGATGCGATCATTAAAGTAGTGCCTGATGAGGACAGTGATTCCGTGGATGTGGTGGTGCTTACAAGAGATGTATTTTCTATTGGTGGCAAACTAAGTGTAAGCAGAACGAACAAAGGAGATGCTGAAATTACGGAAGAGAATTTTGGCGGAAGCGGAAACAAATTCTCTATAGTAGGCTTGTATGATAAAGAGCGCAACCAGGGCTATGGTGTAGGTGCCGAATACATGCTCAGGAACATCAGGGGCAGCTTTATTAACTGGACCAACGGCTTTCATACGTTTAAAAATGCTTTCAACTTTAGCGGCGAGCAGGAGCGGACTGTTTTTTCAAAATTTGAAAAACCGATGGTAAGCCGTTACACTACCGTAACAGGTGCGCTGGAATTATCGTACAGCGAAACGAACAACAGCTATCTTCCTGATTCCTTGTACCAGAGCGATTACAAATACAGTCTTTTCAATGCGGATTTCTGGATGGGCTACAACTTCAGCAAGCGACGCTCCAAGCAGAAAGACGAAGCGGATGAACTGAGGCATTTTGTAGCATTCAGAAGCTTCTTCAATACATTTTACAATGTGCCTGATAAGTTCAACAGGTCATACAACTACATGTATGCAGATATCAATGGTTTTCTTACTTCGTATAGCATCTACCGCCAGAACTTCTACCGTACCAATTTCATTTATGGATTTGGGCGTAACGAAGACGTTCCAGTAGGTATCAAGGCCGGTGTGGTAGCAGGCTTTATCAACAAGCAGGGCGCCAGGCGTGGTTACTATGGGGTAGAAGCAGAATGGAACCGTTTCAGCAAAGCAGGTTGCCTACATTCCTACACATTCAGGGCCGGAGGTTTTGCGCAGAAAGACGGGTTGGAAGATGTGGACCTGCTGGCGAGCATCAATCATTTTACCAAGCTAACTACTCTAAATAAATACTGGTACAACAGGAATTTCCTGGGCATTTCCTATACAAGGCAGATCAATCCTTTGCTCAACGAGCCACTATTCCTCGATTCAGAATTTGGCCTGCCTTATTACCAGCGTGGCCTGCTGGAAGGAGAGATGCGTACGAGCATCAAAATGGAATCTGTGTTTTACCACATGAAAAAAGTACTGGGCTTTCGTTTTGCACCGTTTGCATTTACAGATCTTGCATTGCTACAGCCGCTGGGAAAATCATTGAAGAAAACAATTGGTTACCCTGCATTTGGTGCAGGTGTAAGAACAAGAAACGAGAACCTTGTTTTTGGTACCATGGAATTGCGGGGCTATTTTTTGCCCAAGCCACTGGACGGTATGAAAAACTGGAAAGTAGAAATAAGTACCAAGCTTAAGTTCAAGTATAACAGTAACTTTATACCCAGGCTGCATACCCGATCATACTCACAGAATCCAGCTTATACTGTACTGTTTC
>CAYOLS010000401.1:0-2221 GCA_964404845.1 uncultured Ferruginibacter sp.
AGCCTGCCATTCTTTCTATCTTCTTTGCTACCTGCCAGGAGAAAGTTCCTTTCTATAATTGCCTGTGTGTCTGTATTGCTTACAGTATTAGCATTTTTACTGAACCTGGCAGATATATTTTATTTCCCTTTTCACCGGCAGCGGGCAGATGCCGACCTGTTGTATGTTTTAAGAAACCCTAACAACTATGGCGGTTATGCAGCTTTGTTTACCATTGCTGGAATTGTTATTTTCTGTTGCATATCTGCCTGGTATTTCTGGAGACAATACCGGAAGCTGATCGATGTAAAAATCGCAGGAACAAATTTTCCGGTCAGCCTCTTGCTGCTGGTCATTATGATCACAAGTCTTTTTACAGGCGGCTCAAAAAAAATGATACCGGCGAGGCCGCTAACGGATGTGAGTGCGGTACAGCTTCCGCTGGCACAAAATTCTTTCCATACATTTTTGTATTCGCTTTACAGGAGCAAAGAATCAGTGATTCCATCAAAAATGTATATGACAGCAGATCAGCAAAAAGCATTGTTCTCCATCGATAAAATAAATAGCAATGCTTCCGCTACGCCAAAGAATGTTGTATTGTTTATCATGGAAAGTGTGCCTTATGAATTCTTTGATTCGTCCAGCAGCTTCAAACCGGCATTGCCGTTTTTAGATTCGCTGCGAAAGCACTCTACCTATTACAGCAATGCATTCAGCTATTCGTATAATTCCAATAAGGGTATTACGGCGATCCTCACGGGTATTCCTACCATTACAGATATTCCTTTGTATCATTCAGGGTTTAGTTCTATCAGGAAGACCACAATTGGCAGCCTGCTTTCTCAAAAAGGGTACAGCTCTTCTTTTTTTATTGGTGATAATTATGATGATTTCGGTTTTGCCAAATGCTGCAACTGGACGGGCATACAGCATTACTATTGCATGGAGGATATCCCGGGTTATAAAAAAATGGAAAAACATTCCATGGGGTTGCAGGATGAATATGTGTTGAATTTTATGCAAAACAAAATCCAAACTACCAAAGAACCATTCTTTACCAGTTTTTATAATATCTCCACGCATTATCCCAATGATCTTACCAGTGCCTATAAAGCGAAGCTGGCAGGTATGAAAATATCCCCGGCAATGAAATCAATGATGTATTATGATGCCTGCCTTGCAAGTTTCTTTAGAGAAGCAGCCAGGGAAAAATGGTTTGCAAATACCGTATTTATTTTTTGCAGCGATCACTGGGCAAGTCCTGATGCTGACAATTCTAAAAATGATATGGTGAACAGTTTTCGTATACCCATTATGATATATGATCCTTCTTCCAATATGTCCGCAACAAGTACGAAAACGGCGAGCCAGCTGGATATAATGAATACCATTTTAGCTTATGCAGGAATTAAAGCGCCCCAGCAGAGTACCAGCTATGGACAGTCATTGATGGATAGCATTGCCGATAACCGGGTTGCATTCACCAAGATAAACAGCAGTGTTTACCAGACCATCAACAATGAATATGTTTTAGGATTCAATGCAGAGGAAGGGAAACGGTTGTATTGCTACCAGTATAAAACTGATATCAAAAGAGAGCATAACATACCGCATGGGAAAAATGAATCAGCAGATTCTCTCGAACTCTACATGAAGGCTTTTTTGCAGATGGCGTATTTGCATTATAAGAACAAGTGATTTTAGGAAGCTGTTAGCCATTAGCTTTTAGCCACTTTCTCCCTGCTTTAGGCGGCAACGTAAGACTGGATAAGACAGGTGGCTCCTACGGAGCCGGTTACTATTTAGCCGTTTTAGTTAGAAACAGGAAACTCCTACGGAGCTCAATACCAGCAGTCTTTTTGGGTAGAAGCAGGATACTCCCAGGAGCTGATGCCCATTCAACCTTTTGGCTAGATGCAGGATACTCCCTGGAGCTGGATCGCAGTTAGCTTTTTGGTTTAGAAACAGGATGTCCTACGGAGCTCAATACCAGCCGGTCTTTTTGGGTAGAAGCAGGATATCCTCCGGAGCTGATGGGGCAAAGACACCTTTACTTCTAAATAAAAGTTCCCTCAAATAAGATTATCAGTTAATTCAAAAAACAGAACCTTTTACAAAATAACGCCTGCCTTCCACTCATCACTCACATCTTCCATCTCATATCTCTTATCTTATATCTCCTAACTCACCCCGCTTCCGTTCCCCACCTTCTCATCCGGATTTACAAATTTCAATTTAC
>CAYOLS010000402.1:0-2219 GCA_964404845.1 uncultured Ferruginibacter sp.
AATTTGGTAAGAATGGCGATAAGACCGGCTGGACCTATTTTGAGATCCCCGCAAAGATCGCCGCCAAAATGAACCCGGGTATAAAAGTATCTTTCCGGGTAAAAGGAACCATCGACGAATATGCCATTCAACAAGTAAGCATATTGCCCATGGGCGAAGGAAATTTTATCATGCCCTTTAATGCAGACATGCGCAAAGGCACCCGTAAAAAAGTTGGCGATACTATTGAACTGGAATTAGAGCATGACAAAACCGAACTGAAAATTTCTGCAGATTTTTTAGAATGCCTCGCAGATGACCCCGAAGCATCCGGATATTTCAATAGCCTTCCTAAATCTCACCAGCAATATTATTCCAAATGGATCGAGAGTGCCAAAACAGAACCCACCAAAACAAAACGTATTGCCATTGTAGTAAATGGCCTTGCACGCCACATGGATTTTGGAGCGATGTTAAGAGAGCAACGGGACAATAAAATTACTCGGTAGATTCTACCATATATTCCAGCAGTTCCTTGCCATTCACCAGTATTTTCACCGGGTAGGTATCTTCCGTTTTAAACTGGTAGCTGAATACAATGGCGCCGCTGGAATTACTGAAGTTCATCGGCTCCGGCTTTTGCAATTTTCTTCCTTCACCGATTAGCAGCGAAACATTCTCAATAGTTGCTCCCGGACTTACCGGCAAAGTAAAACTTACTTTGCCCTTTGTTTTTGTTTTGATATAACCATTGGCAGGCGTTGTTTTTTTCAACACGTATTCATATGCTGCTTGCCCGATGATCGGCAGCGAATAAAATTCTTTAATAGTTTTCGGACCAGGGCCTAACTGCCATGCATCATTATCAGCAAAGTGATCTAGATTGAATAATGTTTTATCTGTAAAGAAATACCCGCCAGTGAATTTTTTGGTGAATACTGTCATCTTTTTATCCATGGTACCACTTGCTTTCGCCGCATCCAGAACATACCAGCTGTCGGGACTTTGGCCCAGCTGCACTACGTTCCAGGAATGGTTGATCTCATCCGGCGGACTGTTAAGGTCTTCAATACCGTTGCGGATATAACCATCTACTACAAGACAGCGGATATTGGCAATGCTCGCCATTTCCTGGAAAAGTTTGGCGAAGCCTAAGGCTGTTCCCTTTCTCAACTTTGTCACATCTTCCGGTAATGATTTACGTTGATCATTCCCTTTGATCGCTTTTGGATCAAGCGCAATGTTATTTGCTATCCAGTAAAAAATGGCCCTGGCCTGTTGTTCCTTATCTGTTGAAACAGCAGTTATTCTTTGAGCGATCTGCGCCAGGTTCAGGCTGTCCATACTGCCCTGTTTCTCTACAAACTGGTCTGTTGAACTATAGGTGTCTTGAGAAAATCCTTGTAAGCCCCAAAAGACAATTGCAAGTAACAGGGATAGCATTTTTTTCATGGAATAAAAATATGGAGGTTTTCGTTAACAAAATAACAATATGAGCTTCCTGAATCAAAGCAATTATTTATCTTTCATCTACCCTTAGTATTCATTCTGTAATGTATAAAACCAAATGAGTTATGGCAACTTTTGTAATTTCAAAACGCAAGAACGATGAATTTCAATTTGTATTAAAGGCAGACAACGGGCAGGTTATCCTGAACAGCGAAGGGTATACCGCCAAAGCATCCTGCTCTAATGGTATTGAATCTGTAAAGAAGCATAGCCAGAGCAAGGATAATTTTGAGCAGCTTACTTCAGCAAACGGCAAACATTATTTCAACCTGAAAGCAAGCAACGGCCAGGTGATTGGCACCAGCCAGATGTACGAAAGTGCAGACGGCATGATCAACGGCATTGCATCTGTTATTAAGAATGCACACAATGCAACGGTTTCTGACGAAAGTTAAGAGCACATAATTGTCTAAATAAAAAAGCAACCCCGGGAGGTTGCTTTTTTATTGCTGCTATCTTAAGAATAACAATTCCCTGTATTTAGGCAAAGGCCAGTAAGCATCATCCACCATCAGTTCCAGCTTGTCAACATGGTAGCGGATGTTATCAAAGTACTTGCCTTTTACATCATCGCAATAAAGGATCGCCCTTTTTCTTACATCATCCACTTCATTCGCTTTCTTTCTTGCTTCGATCATTTTTTCTACATCATCGCTGATGGTATTGATATGTTCGCTCAGCTTTTCCAGTATCTGCTTTTGATTGGCGTAAGATTTTTCAGGAAGCCCTGC
>CAYOLS010000403.1:0-2212 GCA_964404845.1 uncultured Ferruginibacter sp.
CGAAGATGCCGCAAAAAGATATTTCGGAACAACGGATGCATTGGGAAAAGGCTTGCTCATCAACAACGATACCAGCCGCCCGTACAAGGTGACCGGTGTTATAGCGAAGGCCGCTGATCTCCATTTTGATTTTGATTTTTATGCAAGCTTCAGAGAAAATCCCAACCAGCAGACCTGGAGCAATGTGGGCGTTTACACTTATATAAAGCTGGCGCCTGGTGCAGACCCTAAAAAGCTGGAAGCAAAATTTCCGGAGCTGGTGGCAAAACATGTGGTGCCGGAAGTACAGCGTGATATGGGTGTAAGCCTTGCGGAAGCACAAAAGTCTATCAATGACTTTATCTTTTACCTGAAACCTATTGACCAGGTACACCTGTATTCATCCAATAAGGATGAGCTCGCTGTTAATGGCAGCATTAAATATGTGTATATATTCGGCGCCCTTGCATTTTTTATCATACTGCTTGCTGCCGTAAACTTTACCAATCTTTCTACAGCAGCATCCATACAACGTTCCAAAGAAGTAGGTATAAGAAAAGTAATGGGATCACCGAAAAAACAATTGGTATTCCAGTTCCTGGCAGAATCTATTTTGCTTTCGCTGTTTGCGTACATCATCGCATTGGGGCTTATTTATGTTACCCTGCCGTTCTTTAATGATCTGTCGGGCAAACAATTTTATTTCAACAGCTTTATACATTACAAAGCGGTGCTCGCCTCACTGATATTTGTATTTATTATAGGAATACTGGCAGGCATTTATCCTGCATTCTTCCTTTCTTCTTTTAACATCATCAGCGTACTGAAAGGCAAAAAAAATACGGCGCCCAAAAGCAGCAGGTATTTAAGAAGTGGCCTGGTGGTTTTTCAATTTGCAGTTTCTATTGCACTCATTATCTGTACTGCCGTTGTGTACAAACAACTACGCTTTATGCAGAACAAAGACCTTGGGTTCGATAAAACACAGGCACTTGTCATAAACGACAGCTACCTGATAGGAAACAACCAGGAATCATTCAAGCAACAGCTGTTGCAGGATAGCAGGGTAGTAAGCGCTACCATTTCAAGAGCAGTGCCTGTAGGTGCTGCGGGTGTAAACGGAACACAGGCATACGCTAAACGTAATGCTGATAATGGTAACCGCACAGAGATACATATTGATAAATATTACGTGGACTATGATTATTTAAAAACACTGGGCATGCACATGAAAGCGGGCAGGTATTTTTCCCGGGATTTTGCAGACTCTGCTTCAGTAATATTAAATGAATCGGCGGTAAAAGCATTTGGTATCAACGGCGACCCGATGGGGCAGGCGATCGTAACATCAGGCCAGCAGGAGTATACCATTGTAGGCGTGGTAAAAGATTTTCACTATGCTTCTGTAAAAGAAAAAATCGCACCACTGGTAATGATGCTTGGCAGGAATGCCGGTGGAATGATCGTAAAGATAAAAACTACAGAAGTATCAGGGTTGCTGGCTTCCATGAAAAATATGTGGAACAGCTATAATCCTAATGGTCCTTTCTCCTACAATTTTATGGATGACAAGTTTGAAGCGGTATACAGGTCAGAAGAACGCACAGGAAAAATATTCTCTGTATTTGCCATCATTTCCATCATCATCGCATCACTCGGTTTACTGGGTCTCTCAGCTTATTCCATTGCGTTAAGAACAAAAGAAATAGGCGTTCGCAAAGTGCTGGGCGCAAGTATGGGCCAGGTAATACTCTTATTATCAAAAGATTTCCTGCTGATGGTATTGCTGGCCTTTGTTGTTGCAGTGCCGCTTACCTGGTTCGCCATGTACAAATGGCTGCAGGAGTTTGCGTACAGGATAGATATAGGATGGGTCATATTCGCACTGGCAGGAGCAGCATCGTTATTGATCGCTTTTACAACGCTAAGCTACCAGGCTATTAAAGCATCGCTTACAAACCCGATAAAAAGTCTAAGAACAGAATAATTAAAAATCAATCCCGGCAAGGGCTCAATTTAAAGATCATGTTTAAAAATTATTTAAAAGTATTATTCAGGAATATCTTCAAGAGCAAGGCATTTTCGCTCATCAACCTTACTGGCTTGTCCATTGGCATGGGTACTGCCATCCTGATATTTTTATGGATCGGCAATGAGCTGAGCATGGATCGCTTTCATACAAAAGGCGACAGGATATATGCCATGTACAACCGTGACAAAGATCCTACAGGCT
>CAYOLS010000404.1:0-2201 GCA_964404845.1 uncultured Ferruginibacter sp.
CTTTAATATTTGCTAATTCTTTGGCCTGGTCTGTTGTTCTTTTTTCCAGTGCCTGTATACAGGCAAGCGAAATGCCATCAGCATCTACTGTGCCGATAGAAACATCGTCGTATCCCAAACCGAATGCTTTCCTGAAATCCTGCGCCATAGGACCGATATGGCGGATATTTTTATCTTCTGTTTTATAGCCCCACTCCAGTATGGGTATTTGTGTGAGCTTTGCGAGCAGGGTTTCCCCGGATATATTTTCGAATAAATGTTTGCGGTTCACATCGGATGCGTTCTGCCACACCCCGCCGGTGGAAAGCATGGCGCCGGTAGAAGTTGAGATCACTGCAGATGCCTGCCCCCAGTTACTTACACTTACACCGGATTGTATGGTAACACCTGTTGCAAGCGTATTAGAGGTCCAGATGCGGAAACCACCGCTTGTACGCCAGTTTGCACTATGGTTAACTCCTGCACGCAGGGTGTCAATGGTAGAGCGGTCTGCAAACACAAAGCTTCCCTGGCGGGCATTGGTATGTGCATGGTAACCCAGGGCTACCGAAGCGGCACCGCTCGCTGTATTCTGCTCGCCAACGGCGAAGCTCGACATCTGTGCTGCTGTGCAATTGATGCCGAAAGCAGTGCTGTAGGCACCGGAAGCCCTGTTGTTGTAGCCTATTGCAACAGAGGCGTCGCCGATATTAGCGCCATCCCATTGCGTTTCCAGTACAGTACCCGCCCTGAAAGCGGCCCGCTGCGGGAACCACAGCAAACGGGTGCCGGCTCCTTCCTGTGCAGGAACACCGGTAAAGGAACTGTTGTAAGTGCCACGGACGATAAAACCACCGTCTTTTTGAACTTTGATAAGGTTGTTATTGGGTAGTCCTGCTGTCAAAACAGAATCTGCCGGTTGTGCAAGGGCTGTTTGTGCCAGCAGGCAGCAGCCGATCAAAGCGGAACTCTTTTTTATTTTCAGTAAAAGAAGGGGAGATAGGTGCATAGAATTTTTTGATAAAAATAGCCGGGTTATATTTCTATCGCAATCCCTAAAAAGGGTGAATATAGTCTGTAAAAACAGGTGATCCTACAGGTTTTAAACTGAAAACGCCCCGTTTGAGCGGGGCGTTTTCAGTTTATTTTTTGAAGGTCATGAGCAGGTTGCTCATTTTTTCTTTCAGATCTTTCCGGTGAACAATGAAATCGAGGAAACCATGCTCCAGCAAAAATTCGCTGCGCTGGAAACCTTCGGGAAGGTCTCTCTTGATCGTTTCTTTGATCACCCTTGGGCCTGCAAAGCCAATGAGCGCATCAGGTTCTCCGCAGATGATATCGCCCAGCATAGCAAAGGAAGCAGTTGTACCGCCAAACGTAGGATCGGTGCAAAGGGAAATGTACGGCACTTTGGCATCTGCGAGCTGCTTGAGCTTACCGCTTGTTTTAGCGAGTTGCATCAGCGAAAAGGCACTTTCCATCATACGGGCGCCACCGCTTTTATTGATGATCATAAAAGGGATCTTATGCTCAATGCAATAATCGCAGGCACGGCTGATCTTTTCGCCCATTACGCTGCCAAGGCTTCCACCGATGAATTCAAAATCCATGCAGGCTACCACCAGGTCGAAACCATTTACTTTTCCATATGCTACGGTGATACTGTCGTGTACATCTGTTTTCTTGTAAGTATCTTCCAGCCTGTCTTTGTAAGGCTTCAGGTCCACAAAACCAAGGTGATCCCTGGAGCGGATATTGGCAAACAGTTCTTCGTGCTGGTTGTCATCGAACAGGATCTCGAAATACTCTTCGCTGCCTATGCGGTGATGGTGATCACATTTCGGACATACAAATTTATTTTCGCCAAGTTCCTCTACAGTGCAGGTGTACTTGCAGTTAGGGCATTTTACCCAAAGGCCTTCCGGCGCATCTTTCTTGTCTTTGGTGCTGGTAAGAATGCCTTTTTTTATACGCTTGAACCAGGAAGATTTGGCTTCTTCATTTACACCATCTTCACCGGCAAGGTTGGCATCAAAATCTTCTTCTTTAATCATTGTTTAGCTTTTAGCTATCAGCTGTGAGCTGCTAGCCAGAGTTAAAAATATTGAATGCGTATTACTGTCACGAGGCTTATGACCGAAGCTGGCCGCTCACGGCTCATAGCTCACAGCTCTATGCATTTCGGTTGATACAATTCAGATCATCAAAAGCTACTTCCAGGC
>CAYOLS010000405.1:0-2188 GCA_964404845.1 uncultured Ferruginibacter sp.
AGCCCTTGGGATAGCTACGCTATCTATTACTGCATACAGTTTGTTGTCCGACGCCAGCTTTTGTTCTGCTACCGGCGAAACCAATAAATTAACCGTTTTAGCACTGTCTTTTTGAGCATTGACCATGCTGGCTGTAAACAACAGCAAAACAAAAATGCCAATACGATATACTAATTGTCGCATAATTTTTTTTTAAATATTCAGGTAATACTTGCTCAGCGAATCTGTAGCCGGGTTTTCTTTTACCCGCTCGTTCATTTTGTTGATCTCAGCCTGCAGGCTTTTGAGTACATCCAGTTTTTGCTGGTAAACATTGATCAGTTGTTCCAGTAAATTGTTGCTCATGCCCTGGCGGCGTATCCTGTTGCGGATGGTAAGTTCATCGGTATCCATCTGCCTGAGCCTTGTTTTAAAATCATCAAAATAAGCCGGGTCTTCTGCATATACAGGGGTAGATCGAATGTTGCTTACCTGGTAGCCCACCAACTGGCCGTAACTCTGTTTAAAAGATTCCATCATGGCATAGCGCTGATCAGCCTGCTTTGTTATCCTGTTTTTTTTAACAGGCGTTGCTGTTGTGTCTGCAGTGTTACTGAAGTCAGTAACAGCCAAAGCAGGCCGGGCGCTATCTGCTATTATCTTTTCAGGTGCTTTTGAAATATTGTTATCAATACCTGGTGCAATTGTTTTTTGTTGGGTAGATAATTTAATTCCCACAGCAATCGCAACAACGATGGCCGCTGCAGCAGCTATGCGTGTGGACAAGCTGAAAAGGCTGCCTGTCTTTTTTTGAGCACCGGCTTTTTCAATATTGTTCCATACAGCAGCAGATGGTTTGTCAAAATCCATCTCCTCGCTGTGTTGTTGCAGGTATTTTTTAAAATTATCCATGGATCGCTATTTGTTCGGTGATGCGCTGCCGCAATAATTGTCTTGCCCGGTGGTACTGGCTCTTGCTTGTGCTTTCGGATATGCCCAGGTCTGATGCAATGTCTTTGTGGGTATGATCTTCCATGGCATACAAAACAAATACCTGGCGGCAGCCTTCGGGCAATGCCTTGATTTCACGATGCAGGGTCTCCATGCTAATGGAGGCCCACCATTCTTCCCCGGCATCTGTCATTGTTTCATTTTCCTCGTTGTTCCACTCGTTCCAGCTAAAACAATTTTTGCTGAAACGGATGCATTCGTTCACTACGATCCTGCGGAGCCAGCCGCCAAAACTTTCCGGGTCTTTTAATTGACCCAGGTTTTTGAATGAAGTGATGAATGCTTCCTGTAAAATGTCTTCTGCATTGCTTTGATGACCGGTCATTCTTATGCAGATATTGAACATTGCCTTACTATAGTGTTTATACAGCCATGCACGTGCTTCGCCGTCACCGGATACAGCTTTTTTGATCACTGCAGTTAGTATAGTAGTCGGTTGGTTCAATCTCTCTCTGTATATAAGAGTGCAGAACAACTAAAAGGTTGGAATGCGGTGAGAAATTTTTTTATGGAGCAAACGTACGGCTTTATTCGTAGTTGAGGAGAGTAGTCCATGGTCGATAGTCAATGGACAATAATTGATTTAGATTAATTATGAAGCTATTATCAATGCAAGAACTTTCATATTAGTACGCCTGCTATTAGCTATCAACCATATATCTATATAAGAATTTATATTATTGAACTGCTCTATGGACCATTGACTATCGACTAAGGCCCACAGATTACTAATGCAGGTAGAATAGTTTCTATTTACTTTTCAAACAGGATATTACAACCCTTACTCATTGTATTTGCTTATTTGCAGGTGTTCCAATATCCAATGACAATGTTCAGTATCCTAACGATTAAGACCAATTGTTTTTCTCTGAAAAAAAAGAAGGTCCATTTTAATGGACCATCATTCAACATTCTATTAAAAACCTTCAGTTACTGAAGGTTTTTTTATTGTCAATATATTTCATCCACCTTATTCAGCCAGGTAAGGATAGGTTAGCTGATAGTAACTTATTACTTCAGGATTTTTGTCTTTGAATGCCTCATATTTTTTGAAATAGGTTTTCGCTTTTTCCTTATCACCTGCATCTGCAGCAAGTGCGATCAGTTCTGCATAAGTATCCGGGAAGTCGGGGAGATTTGTAGCCGCTTTTTCAAAGTGGGCGAATGCTTTTTCCTTGTCTTCATAAATATTGTAAAT
>CAYOLS010000406.1:0-2152 GCA_964404845.1 uncultured Ferruginibacter sp.
CCAGGAAAGATTTATTTACCGCATGATCGAAGGCGGTGCCTGCGGCTACCTGGTAAAGAATTGCGGTAAAGAAGAGCTGGTAGCTGCCATCAACAGCGTATTGCGTACAGGTTTTTATTTTAACAATGCTACCATGCACGCCATGCGGAATGCGGCTACTTACCAAAAGCAGGGCATGCGCAACCTCAATAATATACCCATAGAGTTGTCCGAAAGGGAAGAAGAGGTTTTAAAGCTCATCTGCCGGGAGTATACCAATACAGAGATCGCTGCCGAACTTTTTATAAGCGTCCGCACCGCCGAAGGCCATCGTAATAAACTGTTACTGAAAACCGGTTGCAAAAATTCTGCAGGGCTGGTCGTATTTGCCATACGCCATGGCCTGTTCGATATTATGGCCGGTTGATCTTACCTGCTGCTTAACGGGGCACAACTTCTAAAAATACCGCCAGGCTGCCGTTGAAATGATCAAGTACCATATTGTTGGTTGTTGGCATCCCTTCTGCTGAAATTGCATAGCTCATTTCCATATGCAGCTCTTTGCCTCTTGTCAAAACCGGGTCCTGGACAATTACCTGGCTGGGATAGCCTTTCTTGTAGAGGTATTGCCCTTTTTCAGCAGTAGCTACTACGCCGCCAAGCTGTTGACCAAGCTTTGCAATTTTGATGTTTGTGATCGGTGTCATTTGATTGATTTTTATGATGAGAAAAATATTGAATGATCGTTGTGCAAATATGTTTTACCGGGAGAAGCAGGGAGAGCGTTATAATACGGGTTTTACCGGCACATGTTTTTACGGGTAGGGCGCAGGTAGAAATACCTGTTTGCATTTTTAGTTGAAATGCGCTGTTGAAGGCAAAAAATCATTGTTTGTTTTGAGCCATCAAATTCATTTTTTAATCAACTAAATTTTCAAACAATGGCAAATCAAAACGGGGCACAAACAGCGGCCCAAAAACTCGCAACTATTTTATCAGCGGCAGCACCATCTGCCAGGAGTGCAGATGCACCCAATACACCTGCCGGCCCCAATGCATTCAGCGATGGTGATGGCCTTGTATCGTTTGTAAACCTCGAAAGCACTTTTGTAAATACCAGCCCGCAATTTGCAACGGGCCGTGCCGTATGCGATAAAGTGGCAAACTTCTTTGCCAGCATGCGCCAGAATTTTTTTACATACCTCGTGCAAAATCCCGGCGAAGTACTCAATGGTGCGCCTGCTCCCACTTCTCAATGGGATAAGCAGGTGACCGAGTTTATCCAGAAACAACTGACCGATGCTGGTGGTTTTTCTGCTTTCCTGGAAGAAGATGAGAACTATATTGAAACACAGACCACGGTTGATTTTAGTACCGCAATTTTTGAAATGGTATTTGATGCCATTGCACTGCCCGAAAAACTGATTACAGATGTTACCAACTTTATACAGGGAGTAGGCAGTACCCTGCGGGTTAGCTGGGATACCAAAGCAAGAAGCTACAGTGTAACAATGGTGGGCATCTGTCATGAAGCGGTACCCACAGACAATACCGGTAATACCTTTGTGTATGTTCCGAAAGTGAAGTACTACATGTTTGAAGTAACCAGCGAACAGCACGATTTCAGGTCGCCTTGCGTAGATGTGGAAACTATCTCATTCAACTTTAAGTACAGTTATTATGTTGCAGCGCTTAAAGCGTCTGTGCTGGATCCAAACTCTGCCGATTATGCATCGTTCGTAACCAACTACCTGGATACGGCAGCCCTGGGTAACTATAACGATGCAAAAAATGTATTGCATGCGGTACAGGCTATTAAAGCCAAAACGCCGGCCAGTTCAGGAACTTCAATGCTGTTAAGCAGCCGTGGTACAGCGCTTGACCTTTCTGTTTATCCAAAAGTGCAGGTAACGGCTCAACCGGTAAATTAACCAAGCCATCTTTTCCTTTATCAGCGGGATCGTATCATATGATCCCGCTTTTTATTGGGGCTGTTTCAGCGGAAGAGACAATTGAAAATGAAATCCCGTCTCGTTCTCTTTTTTTATTTCCCAGCCCGCCCCGATCATATTCAGCCTGCTCTCTATATTCTGCAGGCCCATACCAGCGGGGAGACTACCTTATTTTTTTATGACGGTGCTGGCACCTTCCTTTGTATTGTTGCCGGTGCTGG
>CAYOLS010000407.1:0-2140 GCA_964404845.1 uncultured Ferruginibacter sp.
ATACCTGTACTGTATAATTGGTACCAGGAACCAAACCTGTTATAGAAAGAGGCCCGCTGCCTGAACCTATATAATAAATGTTGTTGCCCGAACCTGTATTGCCTGGGATAGCATAAGCAGTACCATCAACTGGTGCTGATTTTGCCCCGGTCCTCACAGTAACGATCCTTGAAGCACCATTACCATTGGTCCAGTTTACATCAAACCCTGTATTGCCAACATTAGATATTATTACATTGGTAGCCTGTACGGTTGGTTCTGCCGGGAATACATTACCAGAAGCAGTAACGTTCACCGCAGTAGCGCCGCCGCCTGCATTGGCGATCAGTTGCCCGCTGTAATTGCCTGCCGGCGTAGCAGCAGTAAGCCTTACCGAAATAGTAGCAGATAAGTTTGGAGCGGTATAAGCTACAGGTTGTGATGCTGCATAGTTCACACCATCAGTAGATACTTCAAAATTGGTTGGAGCTGTTACAGTAACAGCAGCGCCAGACAAATTGCTACCTGTAAGTGAATAAGTAGCAGCCGCAGAAGCTGTACCAACAGTTGTATTAGGAACAGTGATGGTAGAAGGAGTAGCATTTAAAACTGCAGAAGCAGAAGCTGTTGCAGAAAAAACAAAATCATCAATGGCTAAAGCATCATCATTACCGGTCTCATTTACATCATCCCACCTTAAAACCAATGTCTGACCTGCAGGCCATGAAATACCGGTGATGTTTTGAGTAACGGCAGCCCTGAAAGCCGGATCGTTACCGTTTCTTGCCAAATCGTTGGTTCCTGTAAGGTTAGGAGTTACAAGGTTGAGACTTGTTTCTGTAACAAACCCTGTAGCATCATTGATATTGGTACCATTTACTTTGTATGAAAAAGGATACACATGCGCTGTAGCGCCATTTCCTTTACGCCACATTTCAGTAACAAAGGAAATAGTAATGGAGTTAAGTGTAGCGCCTGTATTGTTGGTTAAAATAACACCAACCCTGCTGATCCTTGTTCCCGAAGCCAAAGCGCCCAACGCTCTTTCAGTTGCACCTGTAGCACCATAGGAAAATACAGAACCGCTATTGCTGGCCCCGTCATTAGCAGAGAAAAATACACCTGTACCGGTACCACCATATTTTTCTGTATACCAGCCAGGCACATTTGAGCCGGCAAAATTTGCATTGATTATTTCAAAAGGACCATTCGCTGCATTGTTGGTAGCGCCGGTTGAAATAAGCCCGTCAAAATTCTGGGAATAATTGGACCCGGCGGTCGTGTAGGAAACTGTTTGTGCCCATGCGACATTAATACATATCAGCAGGGCAAATAGTGTAAAGATCTTCTTCATACATGTGTGTTTAATGAACGTCAAAAGTAAAAAAAAATGGCTTCAACAAGAAGCCATTTATAAAGTAGTTATACACTTAACTTTAACTTAATTTGCCTTTTTCAGCATCATTAAATATACGGGGAAGTGATCGCTGTAGCCATAATTGTAGGTCATACCGTCCCAGGTACGCTTGCTGTAGCCACGGAACTTGCCCGTTTTCTGTACCAAAAAGTCCTTGTTGAAGATATAGGCCCGCTGGTAATAGTAGCCCGGCTGATCTTTGGGCAACCAGTTGCCCGAAACAATGATCTGGTCAAAAAGCCCCCAGGCATCCTGGTAGGCAAGGGTGCCGATGCCTTTTTTATACATTTCCACCCACGGGTTGAATAATTCGGTAGGCTTCACTTTGGTCTCGTTGCCTTTGGCGCCTAAAACCTTTGCTACGCTTGGGCTGATAGGATCATCGTTCAGATCGCCCATCAGCACTACTTTGCTTGCAGCATTGGCCCCCATGATAGAATCGATTTTATTTTTTGCCACTTTAGCTGCGGCTGCCCTTGCAGGCATAGAGCGTTCTTCCCCACCACTACGGCTTGGCCAGTGGTTCACAAAAACGTGAATGGTATCGCCATCCAGCAAGCCCTTTACGTACAGGATATCCCTGGTAAAGAAAGATTCCTTGCTGCCGCCCGGCAATTGTACAAACAGCGGCTCGCTGTGCAGCGGTTTAAAATATTTGGGATTGTAGAACATGGCCACATCCACGCCACGCCTGTCCGGTGAATTGTAGTGTACAAATTTGAGGTTGCGGCCTTTGAGCAGGGC
>CAYOLS010000408.1:0-2124 GCA_964404845.1 uncultured Ferruginibacter sp.
GATTACCTTGTAACAGACCTGGATTACCTGAAGTCAGAATCTGATTACCGTACCATGGCTGTGAGTGTGTATACGCCTATACAATGGCTGAACCAGGCAGTACCTATTGGCGATATCGCTTCTGATAACTCAGTAACTGGTGGTGAAAGAGCATCGGATGTACTTCCTTTACAACAGATCGATGACTATACGCATACACCCGTAAACGACCAGCTCAATGAAATATGGAGAGCATGTTACGAAGGGATCAACCGGGCCAATTACCTCAACCAGTTCAAAGCTGCTAATCCTGCGGGACAAGCGGTTGAATTTGCCGGTAAAGAATCTATGTATGGCGAAGTATATTTCTTAAGGGCTTACTACTATTTTACATTGGTAAGATTCTTTGGTGATGCGCCATTGTTCATAGACAGGAGGCTGGGGCCAACGGATGCAGGAACTTTGAAAAGGGCACCTAAAGCAGAAGTATATGCACAGATAGAGACCGACCTGAACGCAGCCATAGCAGTATTACCTGCAGTGCCGCAGCAGGTAGAAAAAGGAAGAGCTACCAAATATGCTGCACAGGCATTGTTGGGTAAAGTGCTTATTTACCAGGAAAAATTTACGGAAGCAACAACAGTATTGGAAGCAGTAATCGCTCCGCATGCATTCAGCCTTGTTCCTGATATGAAATCTATGTTCCTCAATGCAGGAGAGAACGGCCCTGAATCTGTTTTTGAAATACAGTATTCCAATGCTTCTCCTTATTACAACTGGGGTGGCGTAACCCGTGGGCAGGGCAACCTGCAGGTGCAGCAATGCGGTGTGCGTGGTATGAATGGTACTGCGGCCATGCCTTATGCATCCGGCTGGAGCACCAACCTGCCAACACAAAACCTGGCCAATGCTTACGAAGCGGGCGACCAGCGCAAAGAGGCCACCATCTTTGATGTGGAAGCATACAAAAATGCCAACCCTGCACTCAATGTAACTTACGAAGTAGCGCCTTATAAAAATACCGGCCTTTACAGCCAGAAATATTTGCCACGCAAAGGTGAAACATCCGGCCAGCTGGAACTGAACTATACTAACAACTACAGGACCATCCGCTATGCAGAAGTGTACTTACTGGCTGCAGAAGCTTACAACAGGTCAACCGTACCGAATGATGCAAAAGCAAGAGAATACCTGAATGAAGTTCGTTTCCGTGCATTCGGTAATCATTCTCATGATATCAATCTTTCCGGTGCTGCATTGAAGCAAGCCATCTGGGATGAAAGAAGATTAGAGCTGGCAATGGAAGGCGACCGCTTTTTTGATCTCGTAAGAACAGGGCAGGCCGCTACCAAGATAACAGGTTTTGTAACAGGCAAACATGAAGTGTTTCCTATTCCACAAAACGAAGTAACGGTGGGAGGGCTCGAGCAAAATCCTAATTATTAATCATACATGATCTATTAAAAAAAGAATTATGAAACTGATAAAATATATTCTTGTTATGAGCTGCTCATTGTTTATGATGACGGCTTGTGAAAAAGAAAACACCGATGATACTTCCTTTATCGAAAGCGGGGTAGCGCCAGACGGCCTTTCCCTGATGTTTGATATTACACAGGACAACACCGGTAAAGTAACCATTACGCCAAACGGCAATGGTGCTACAGGTTATGATATTTATTTTGGCGATGCTACTACTACGCCGGCAAAAATTCAACCCGGTAAATTTGCCGAGCATAATTATGCCGAAGGCGTATACACTGTGAAAGTTGTAGCACATGGCATTGCAGGACAAACAACAGAACTAACCAGGCAACTTACTGTTACCTTCCGTGCGCCGGAAAACCTGGAAGTGACTTCAGGCATTGATCCTGCCAATAATTTTAAAGTGAATGTTTCTGCAACAGCATTGTACGAAACAAATTTCAGGGTAACATTTGGTGATGCACCCAATGAGATCCCCCGCTCCTTTTTAGAAGGCGAAACAGTAAGCCATGTATACACAGCTACCGGCACTTATACCATGCGGGTAGTGGCAGTGAGTGGTGGTGCAGCTACCACAGAAGTTACAAGAACAATTACGATTGTTGATCCTGTATTGCTGCCGCTGACTTTTGAATCGGCTACGCTCAATTACAATTTTAG
>CAYOLS010000409.1:0-2119 GCA_964404845.1 uncultured Ferruginibacter sp.
CACTGGAAGATACAGCAGTGGCAGCTGATTTTTTCTTCGCAACCCTGGTGGACTCCTGGGCAAGAGCTACCCCACCAAAGCAAAAACCGGCGATCATTGTAAGTAGAATTCTTTTCATGATTTTAGTTTTATGTGAAAAATAAATTGTATTCAAATATACCTTTATATTAACAAAAAGGAAAAAAAATGTTAAAACTGGATAAATGGCGTAAATTTGACGCTTAATGTCATGAAAAACAGCTATTTGAGTAAAAGTGATGTTTAGGCAAACATCCTTACCTTGCAAGTCTTTCACTATGGCTGATGTACTTAGAAAAATAAAAGAATCCCGGTTTGTTAAGGGGTGGGTGTATGCTATCGTAGGCATTTTTACATATCCCGGTATCAATATTGTTAATAAGCTGCGCATACAGGGCATGGAAAACCTGAAAGATCTTCCGAAGGGCAATGTGCTTTTTGTAAGCAACCACCAGACTTATTTTGCTGATGTGATCACTTTCATTCATATTTTTTGTGCCAACTATTGGGGCAAAAAAAATAAGCTTGGTGTACCTTATTACCTGCTCTGGCCTTTTACAAGAATAAAATATGTAGCGGCAGAAGAAACCATGAAAGCCAACTGGCTCACTAAATTGTTTACCCTTGCAGGGGCACTAACGGTAAAGCGTACATGGAGATCGGAAGGAACAGAAGTAAGAAGAGGATTAGATCCCTCAGACACCCGAAAGATCACAGAAGCATTGAATAATAATTGGGTCATCACTTTTCCGCAGGGTACTACCAAACCTTTTGCACCGGGAAGAAAAGGAACTGCTTATATCATTAAACAAACAAAGCCAATTGTGATCCCTGTTGTAATCGGAGGCTACTGGAGGGCTTTCAATAAAAAAGGACTGAAGTTTAAAAAGAAAGGCTCTCAATTGTCGGTAACATTTAAAGAGCCTTTGCAAATAAATTATGATGACAGTTCGGAAAATATTCTGAACCAGGTAATGGATGCCATTGAACAAAGCAAAACCTATATGCTAAAGGGCAGGCATCACTTAATGACCCAAACGGATAAATAATTATTCGTTTACAAATAAAGCTTTCAGTTCTTTTGCTTCATCTGGTTTCATTTTACCACCGAGTATCAGTCTTAGCTGGCGTCTTCTTAAAGCACCGTCGAATAATTTAATTTCTTCATCTGTTTCTGCTATCAGTTTATTTACCGGCCTTGGTTTGCCATTAGGGTCCAGGGCTACAAAAGTATAATAGGCTTCATTGCTTTTGTATTTGTATTGCTGTATAGCATCTTCTCCATACACTTTCATATGCACTTCCATGCTGCTGTTGAACGCACGGGTTACTTTTGCTTCAATATGCACTACGTTGCCGATCTTGATCGGTGTTTCAAAAGATATATTGT
This sequence comes from uncultured Ferruginibacter sp., assembly GCA_964404845.1. Lineage (GTDB taxonomy): Bacteria > Bacteroidota > Bacteroidia > Chitinophagales > Chitinophagaceae > Ferruginibacter. Next base: position 1,409 of record CAYOLS010000409.1, read on the forward strand.
CTACTGAAGCGGTAACAACAGGCGCTGCGCAATGTTTCATTGCTGCGAGCGCAGCTGCAATATCCATCCAGTACATCAAACGGCCGCCCATCAGGTTGCCGAAATTATTGGTATCATTGGGTAAAACCAGCTCAGTCATTACTACCAGCGATTCACTTGCTTTCTTTTCCATATTCAAAATTTTTGCAAAGATAGCTAATAGTATATAGTCGATAGCTGATAGTCCATGGTCCATAGACGATTAAAGTGGAAGAAACAGTACTCTTTTTTTGAAAAGCTTAAATTTTGGCTGACCTAACAAGTATTTCATTCAAATATTACTTCCCAAAACTTCATGCCTCTCTATGGACTATCAGCTATGGTCTATGGACCATCACTAATATTTGGTATTTCGTTCCCGATTTAGGAATTTCGCTGCTCCAAATTGCTCCATAATGATATCATTTGATAATACTGAATACGCTTTTGCCTACAAAACCACTGCAGAATTAAAAAAAGCGCATTTCCTTTTTTCTACCATGGGAAGCCCGTTTTTACTAAAGATGGGATTGTCGCTTATGCCCACAGCTATTAAATGGAATATTCCTTTTACAAAAGCATTGTTAAGGAAAACAATTTTTCAGCAGTTCGTTGGTGGTGAAACGCTGGAACAAACAGCAGCGGTGGCTGACAAACTGGAGCAGTACAATGTACAGGTGATACTCGACTATG
>CAYOLS010000410.1:0-2088 GCA_964404845.1 uncultured Ferruginibacter sp.
TGCGCTGGGAGGTGATGAAGCCATCAGGGTGAATACAGACAATGCCGACAGCTTCAACATTGCATCCCAAATTGCTGCTGTAGCAAAAGATGGCGGCTACGACCTGATCTTTACCGGTAAAGAGACCATCGATTACAACGGTTCTTCTATTGGCGGTATGGTTGCTGAATTATTAGACCTGCCTTATATTTCCCACGCTACAAAATTTGACCTGGAAGGCGGCAACGCTATTGTGGTTCGTGAAATTGAAGGTGGTGAAGAAACAAATAAAGTGGCATTGCCTGTTGTAGTAAGCTGCCAGAAAGGTATGGCGGAACAACGCATTCCAAATATGAAAGGTATTATGGGTGCAAGAACAAAACCTTTGAAAGTGGTAGAACCTGTAGCGGCTGAAAGCTTTACCAGTGTTGCTTCTTATGATCTTCCTCCAGCAAAGGCCGGTGTAAAATTAGTTTCTCCTGATCAACCGGAAGAGCTGGTGAGATTACTTCACGAAGAAGCGAAAGCGATCTAATTATTAATTATCCATTATTTAATTATCCATTAAAATGAGTGTATTAGTTTTCATAGACCAGTCTGAAGGTCATATTAAAAAATCTTCTTTTGAAGCAGCAAGCTATGCAGCGCAGGTTGCAGAAAAAACAGGTACAACTGCCGAAGCAATTGTTTTAGGTGTTGTGAGTGACGATCTTGCTTCTTTGGGCAACTACGGTATTAAAAAAGTACATACTGTTGCTGACGCATCCTTAAATAATTTAGATGCACAGGTATTTGCAAAAGTAATTGCACAGGCTGCAGAAGCTACCGGTGCAGATGTGATCGTTTTCAGCAACAACACTGCAGGTAAAGCAATAGCACCAAGACTGAGCGTACGTTTAAAAGCAGGACTTGTTTCCGGCGCAGTAGCGCTACCAGATACCAGCAACGGTTTTACTGTTAAAAAATCAGTATTCAGTGGTAAGGCATTTGCCAACATCAGCGTGAGCAGTGCTAAAAAGATCATTGCACTGAACCCGAATTCATTTTCTGTTACTACACCTGGCGGCACTGCCGAAGTAGCCGCTTTTGCAGCAACAGTAGATGCGCCGAAAGTAACAGTAACAGCAGTAAATAAAGTAACCGGCGAAGTTCCGTTGAGCGAAGCGGATATCGTTGTAAGCGGCGGCCGTGGACTGAAAGGACCGGAGAACTGGGGACTGATAACCGAGCTGGCCCAATTGCTGGGAGCTGCTACCGCATGCAGCCGCCCGGTAGCTGATATTCACTGGCGCCCTCACCATGAGCATGTGGGACAAACTGGTCTTGCTATTGCTCCAAATTTATACATTGCCGTGGGCATTTCCGGTGCAATCCAGCACCTGGCAGGTGTTAACCGCAGCAAAGTGATCGTGGTGATCAATAAAGACCCTGAAGCACCTTTCTTTAAAGCTGCTGACTATGGTATTGTGGGCGATGCATTTGAAGTAATGCCAAAGATCATTGATGCTGTTAAGAAGCTGAAAGGCGTGGCGTAATAAACCGGGTGACTCACCTTAACAAGTAGCTACATATAGGTAGCATTATTTATTAAGGTGAGTCACCCTGAACATATTTTAAAGCCTTTCAATTAAATTTGAAAGGCTTTATTTTTTATATTTGCCTTTTGTCAAAAAGCAGTTCATCAGCCACCAGGATATGAAAAAAATTGAATTGGAAATTGTAGCCCTATCGCACAGCATTACACAAACACATTCATATGCCGTGGTATTGGGTGAAGTGAACGGTCTCAGGCGTTTACCGATCGTTATCGGTGGTTTTGAAGCGCAGGCCATTGCAGTTGCGCTGGAAAGGATGAACCCCAGCCGTCCCCTCACTCACGACCTGATGAAAAATTTCATGATCGCTTTTAACGTGGAGCTGCATGAAATTGTGATCAACGATCTGCAGGAAGGTATTTTTTATTCACAACTGGTTTGCTCTTCTGCCAATGATACAGTGGAAATTGATTCCCGCACATCAGATGCACTGGCACTGGCAGTGCGTTTCGGCTGCCCTATTTATACGTATGAAAACATACTGGAGCAAGCAGGTGTACTGATGGAAGATGAA
>CAYOLS010000411.1:0-2088 GCA_964404845.1 uncultured Ferruginibacter sp.
TCTTTTTCCCTGAATTTAAGGTATTCCAGCCTGTCTGGCAGTACCACATCAGGTTCTACACCACGCAATTGGGTAGCGCCACCGTTGATGCGATAGAATTTTTGCAAGGTAAGTTTTACAGTACCGAGGTCTTCCGCTTCTTTGCCTGAATTGAACAGGCTGTTCTCCGACTGCGGATTCAATGGAATATTACGCTGTACCGTTCCTTTACCATAGGTGGAAGTGCTGCCGATAACAATACCTCTCTTATAGTCCTGGATAGCTGCTGCAAATATCTCTGAAGCGGAAGCGCTTGTTTCGTCCACTAATACGGTGAGCGGGCCGCTGTACAGTACAGTTCCTTTATCCGGGTCGTCCAATACCCTTGCTTTATCACCACGGCCTTTTACCTGCACCACGGGGCCATTCTCAATGAAAAGACCAACCATCTGCACTACGTCCCACAGGGAACCGCCGCCATTGCCTCTCAGGTCTAATACAATGCCTTCTACATTTTCTGCTTTTAATTTAACCAGTTCTTTGGCTACGTCTTCAGCGCAGCGGGAACCGTCTTTGTTCTCAAAGTCTGCATAAAACTCCGGCAGGTAGATATAACCGATCTTTTTATCGCCGTTGATAATCGCTGATTTTGCAAACACATCATCCAGTTTGATGTCATCTCTCAGGAGGGTGATCACTTTGGTGGTACCGTCTACCTTCTTCACAGTAAGTTTTACTTCAGAACCTTTTTTAGCGCCACGGATCAGCTTTACCGCATCTGTAACGGCATAACCTGTAACATCCACCGGTATTGCATTGCCTTCCCCTACTTTAATGATCTCGTCGTTTTCTTTCAACTCGCCGCCTTTCCATGCCGGGCCGCCGGTAACAAGACTGGCGATCTTTATTTTACCATCTTCTTCTTTCAGCTGTGCGCCGATACCGAAGAAGCTACCTTTCATAGACTCGTTGAAAGTCCTGAGATCGATCGGTGGGAAATAAGTAGTGTGAGGATCCATCGTGGTAGTGATGGCATTCACAAATGTGCTGAAGTTCTCGTCGTTGGTCTCCCTGTTCTTACGGGTAGCGATGTACCTGTCCAGGGTCTTGCCTACCTGCTCCCTTGCTTCTCTTTCCAGGGTACTGTCTGCTTTTACTACAAAGCCTTTTTTGTCTTTGTTCTTTTCACGGTCGTCCTGTGCAAAGGCGAATTTTTCCAGTACCATATATTTTACCTGCTTGCGCAGTATTTCATAACGCTCCTGTTCTGTTTTTGGAAAAGAACGGTTCTTGCTGTCCATGTCAACCGATTCGTTGATGGTGAAATCGAACGGCTTGCTCAGTATTTGTTTATACAAAGCCGGCATTTCCGCCTGCCTTTTCAGGTAAACACTGTTCACTGCGTAAAAAGATTCGATGGGTGCGCCATGTATCTCGTCATCTACTACGGTCTCGTATTTTTTGAAACCGTCCACATCACTTTGCAGCAACACGTTCTTATCTCCGTCGAGGTCTTCGATGAATTTATTGAACACGTCTTTGCTGAAATTGTCATCTATTTTTTTAGGGCTGTAATGTCCTTCTTCAAGCAATACGCCTACATTCCTCAGTATCTTGGCATACCTGCTCCTCGGGTTATCATTTTCATCATTTTTTCCCTGCGATTTGAAGGCGATAAAAAAGCTGGCGATGGTGAGCACCAGTATCACCGGTAAGAATTTTTTGCTCATAATAAAATCTGCGATTTTGTGCATATTGTAAAAATAACGGAAAAAAGCCCTTATCCGTCCTGCAAAAACGTTAGAATCCGTCTAATATTTTGTTAAACAGGCTTGGTGGGAAATGATTGTGATAGATGGTATTATAAATGAAAAACTTCGTGTATTTTTTTACCTTATATTTTTGCAAATCACTGTATAACAGCAATAATGAGCAATATCAATATAATAAAAGCAGGCCCGGATGATGTAAAGACCCTGCAAACGATCAGCCGCAGCACATTTGTTGAAACCTATGCTGCCAGCAATTCGGAAGCAAACATGAAGGCATATTTAGAAAAAGATTTTTCACTGGAGCAACTGGCAAAAGAATTACAGGATGAAAATGCTG
>CAYOLS010000412.1:0-2083 GCA_964404845.1 uncultured Ferruginibacter sp.
TTTTTGATTTTAATTCAGTCAACTTTTCATTGATAAGTTTGGCAGTGATATCCTTTCCTTTGGCCTTATCCTTATCCCAATTTTCTTTGGAGACTGTAAGCCCTGTAGAAACAGTAATGGTATCATCAAGAATGCCATTGTTGTAAACTTTTACTTCCATGTAAATTTGGGTAATTGAACCATTGGTTTTAGATGTTCTTGGCTTAAGCCTATATGATGTATTTATATTCATTTTTTGTAATAATTAGAATTGAACAATATTGAACGTTTGAAGCAATCATACTACTTGAACATATTCGTTGCAAGTATTTGGAGAAAAAAATCTTGGAGGGGGGCGATTTTGAAGTTTTACCCATAAAACAGGGGTAAGAATTACGCCCAAATTACGCCCAATAAGGATGGAAATAGACGGGCGTAATTGGACAAATACGGCCATTTTGGCGATTACGCCCAAAAAAATCTTGTTAGTGGATTTTTTCTGAAACCTAGTGTAGATAAGGGTTACAGACGAAAAAACCCCACTTAAAAAGCGGGGTTTTTTGTGCCCAGAACTGGATTCGAACCAGCACATCCTTGCGAACGCTGCGACCTGAACACAGTGCGTCTACCAATTTCGCCATCTGGGCATTTCAACATTCTTAAGGTTTTAAAAGTTCCAGGTGTTCAAAAGATTGGTATAACCTCTGAAACTTTTGAAACTATTCAAACCCTGAGAAGGGGTTGCAAATATAAGACCTTCTTCTTAAAAAATTACACTGAAACATTAAAATCTCTCAGCGCATCATTTAAACTTGTTTTAAGATCGGTGCTTGGCTTGCGCTGGCCTATGATCAGGGCGCATCCTACACCATATTCTCCCGCCGGGAATTTTTTATTGTAAGTGCCCGGTATCACTACACTACGGGCCGGTACGATGCCTTTCATTTCTACCGGTGCCTCACCGCTCACATCAATAATTTTTGTGCTTTGAGTGAGCACTACGTTGGCGCCCAATACCGCTTCCTTTTCAACCCGAACACCTTCTACTACAATACAACGGCTTCCGATAAACACCCCGTCTTCAATAATTACCGGGCTGGCCTGCAAAGGTTCCAGCACTCCGCCGATACCAACGCCACCACTCAAATGCACGCCCTTACCGATCTGTGCGCAGCTGCCTACGGTCGCCCAGGTATCTACCATTGTTCCTTCATCTACATAAGCACCGATATTTACATAACTCGGCATCAGCACTACATTCTTTGCCAGGTAAGCGCCATAACGGGCCACGGCATGCGGTACAGCTCTTACACCCAGTTCCTTGTAATTGCTTTTCAGCTTCATTTTATCGTAAAACTCAAACGGAGGCAATGTATACGTTTCCATTTGTTGTATACCGAAATACAATAATATGGCCTGCTTCACCCATTCGTTTACCTGCCAGCCATCTGCGGTAGGTTCTGCTGTACGGAGGTGGCCTTTGTCCACTTCTTCGATCACATTTCTCACCGCCTGTACATATGCTTCATCTTTCAGCAATTCCCTGTTGGCAAATGCTGCTTCTATTTGTTCTCTTAAATTCATGTGGTATTTTTTTGCAAATATAGGAAACCGCCAAGACGCTAAGACGCAGTTTAATAAACGTAAACTTCTTCTGTCACACTATTTCTAATCCCGCAAGGCGGAGAGCTTGTCGAATGTGTAACAAAACAAACTGTCATTCTAACGCCGGCTTCGTCCCGATAGCTATCGGGACAGCCTGACAGTGCGTTGGTTAATATGCTGCAATTTTTCTTGTCACACTGAGCCTGTCGAATGTGTAACAAAATGAAATATCATTCTAATGCCGGCTTCGACAAGCTCAGCCTGACAGTATCATCGGGTTTTTAGCATTTCGCTTAATCAGTAAACATGGCTATTTTGCAACCAATTCAACATATGACTGCATCTTACAAATTCGCCGTTATTCTCCCACACACCCTCCTCTTTGGTGGCGTGCGCCGCTTCTTTGAGCTGGGAGAAATTTTTATCCGCAACGGCCACCAGATGTTTGTGTTCACTCCGGAAGGCAAAAACCCGGACTGGTTTACATTTTCCGGAACAG
>CAYOLS010000413.1:0-2061 GCA_964404845.1 uncultured Ferruginibacter sp.
GCGGAAAATGCCTGAAGTTAAAGCGGATCTTGCCGTCATAATCGTTGAGTAATTTCTTAACTACCTCGTTCGCTTTAGCACAAACCTCACTTTCATATTCACCAAATTCTTCAAGGGTAACTTCTGCTTTAGGATTTCCTACAAATACGTCTCTTGGTTCAATAATTTCAACCACATCTTTCTTAAATGCCATATATAAACTCCTTTTTATTAGTGGAGTATGCTTTACAGCAGCTCCATTGTTAGAAACTAATGTCCGGTCTTACTCGTCTCGTTTCGGTTGAAGGTAGTGCTTTTTGCCATTTTACCATAATCGTTCATCAAAATTTCCAGATTACGACAATTAGCGGATTGACTATCATCAATTTACGAATTTGTTAAAATCATTTTAACTTTTAGAAGCGGCAGCTTCATTTTCTACTGGCTGCTCATTTCTGAACACTACGATCCCGTCGAAAACATCCACCAAAACAGGCTTGGTTTTGTCAATATCGCCTGCCAAAATGCGCTTACTAAGCTGGTTTACGATCTCCTTCTGGATCAGCCTTTTTAACGGCCTTGCACCAAACTGGGGATCGTAGCCATTATCGGCCAGGAAATCCAGGGCGTATTCGCTGAAACGGAGGTCGATGCCATTTTTAGCTACCAGCGAGTGCAGGTTGTCGAGCTGAATTTTGATAATACCTTTGATCTCACTTTTCATCAGTGGCTGGAACATGATGATCTCGTCGATCCTGTTCAAAAACTCTGGGCGGATGGTTTGCTTTAACAAAGCCACCACTTCTTCCTTCGTTTTTTCCACTACTTCCTCTTTCTTCTCGGTCACTTTCTCAAAATTTTCCTGTATCACCTGGCTGCCCATGTTGCTGGTCATGATGATAATAGTATTTTTAAAATCTACTACCCTGCCTTTGTTATCGGTCAGCCTTCCATCATCGAGCACCTGCAGCATGATATTGTACACATCCGGATGCGCTTTTTCAATTTCATCCAGCAGGATCACTGAATAAGGTTTTCGTCTAACCGCTTCCGTTAGCTGGCCACCTTCATCATATCCCACATAACCCGGAGGCGCACCTACCAGCCTGCTTACAGAATGTTTTTCCTGGTATTCGCTCATGTCGATACGGGTCATCATGCTGTCATCGTCAAACAGGTATTCGGCCAAAGCTTTTGCCAGTTCTGTTTTACCAACACCGGTTGTACCAAGAAAAATAAAAGAACCGATCGGTTTTTTTGCATCCTGCAAACCTGCACGGCTGCGGCGGATGGCATCACTCACTGCTTCTATCGCCTCATCCTGGCCCACTACTCTTTTATGTAATTCATCTTCCAGGTTCAGCAGTTTTTCTTTTTCACTCTGCAGCATTTTTGAAACTGGTATGCCTGTTGCTTTGGCGATGCTTTCTGCAATGTCTTCCGCATCTACTTCTTCTTTCAGCAATCTCTTTTCAGAAAGAGCTCCCAACTGTTGGGTAAGTTCTGCAATGGCTGCTTCCTGTTCCTTTATTTTGCCATAACGTATCTCTGCTACTTTTCCGTAATCGCCATTTCTTTCTGCCTGCTCTGCTTCCAGCTTTAATTGCTCAATGGCAGCTTTTCCATTCTGTATTTTTTCTACGAGCTCTTTTTCATCTTTCCATTTGCTCATGTATGTGTCCCTTTCTACCGAAAGGTTGGCGATCTCTGTATTGAGCGACTTTAATTTTACCTCATCGTTCTCCCGCTTGATAGCTTCCCTTTCAATTTCGAGCTGGCGTATTTGTCTTTCCAATATATCCAGTTCTTCGGGCATGCTGTTCATTTCCAATCTCAGCTTGGCAGCGCTTTCATCAATAAGGTCGATCGCTTTATCGGGTAAGAAACGATCGCTGATATAACGGTGCGATAATTCCACTGCCGCTATGATGGCTTCGTCTTTTATACGAACATGGTGATACGTTTCGTACCTGTCTTTCAAACCACGAAGGATAGAAATAGCATCTTCTACAGAAGGTTCATCAATGTTCACTGTCTGGAATCTTCTTTCAAGCGCGTTATCTTTTTCAAAGTATTTCTGGT
>CAYOLS010000414.1:0-2057 GCA_964404845.1 uncultured Ferruginibacter sp.
CGGCAACGATCTCTTTTTCATCAGTGGCACAGATCAACAGCCCGTTCTTTTCATGGAAAATATAATCAGGAATGCCGCTTACCGCTGTGCTGAGCACTACTTTTCCATAAGCCATCATCTGCATGATCACAACCGGCAAACCTTCAAAGGCAGAAGTTAGTATCAGCACATCAGCCTTTTCATATAAACGGTTCATTAAATTATCGTCGTTGATATTGCCATAAAATTTGCAATAGGAATAATCATTGATATTAATGATCTTCTCCACATCCCCGATAAAATTAAAACGGACCGGCAGCTTTTTTTCATGTGCCGCTTTTGCAATGGCAGCTACCAGGTGAACCCTTTTCTGCGGCGATCCACGGCCAATATAAAATACTTCCAGCTGGTCATTTTCTACCGGTGCATTGTTTGGAATGTCGATCGCATTGTCGATAAAGTGCAGCTTATCTAAGTAACGTTGCGGCAGGTCGTTTTCCCGGTACTGCGCTTCCACATCTTTCATAATGGCTTTGGTACTAAAGATGCGGGCATCCATTCTGTCTATAAAACCAATGGTATAAGGCAGCCATTTATTTACATGGTTCAGCTCAATGCAGGGAATGTCTTTTCGCACATGAGGAATGATCTTGTAAAAAAAAATGCTTTCACCGCCGAATACAATGGTATTGGGTTGTTTGTTGATCCAGGAAGCGATCAGGCCACGGAAGAAAAAATTTACAAAATGAAAAGCCTTATTATCTATCCATTTATGAATATCTACAATCTTCACGCCTTCTGCTTCAAAGCGCTGGCGGTATTGGTTGTTGTGTGCCTTCTTGGAAAAAATAATGATCGGGTCCTTGTCTTTTAGTAAATGCGTCAACTCTGCATTCACCCTGGGTGATCCGCCAATATCCGCATTAGGGAAGAAAAGAAAAATGCGGTGCTTCGTTTTTAATGGAAAAAAAACAGCCGCTAATTTGCCCAGCCATACAAAAGGAGCCATACCGATACGCTCGATCTGTAATTTTTTTATGGCCGCTTTGTAGGTCATGATTGCGGGTAATATTTTTTGAGCAGCCGCTCCATATAATGATTGCCAAAATCGATGTGCAGGCTGCTGTACAAAGACTGTATCTCAGAAGTGTCTATCAGCGGGCTGTTGCCTTTTTCAACCAGTTCATAATTGCCTTTTATGCCAAGGTGTTGCTCCACGGCTTCTATGATGGAAACCACGGGGTAATTCACCGGGTTGGCTACATTGATGGTTTTGTTGAGCCATTGTTTATCCTGTATGATAGCATCGCAGATATGGTACATATCATCCAGGTCTATCAGGTTACGGCTGGCATATTGCCAAACGGTAAAGCGGGTATAGCTCAGTAAATGTTCGATAAAATAATTCAGCAGTGTATGCACATTGCCAGTAAAACCCACAGGATTGCTTACCCTGAAAATGATGAATGACTTAGCTACGCTTTTTATCAGCTCTTCCATTTTGAGCTTATGCAATACATAAGCAGATTGTTGCAGTGAAGGATCGTAAATACTGCAGGTACTGAAATAAACGACCGTAGCATCTGGATGATGGCTCATTTCCTGCAGCAAAAGATCAGATTCCTTTTTAAAAGCCCCTTCCTCTGTATTGGAAGAGTTGGAAACGCCTGATGCAAAAACGAGCCAGCCTGCATCTGCTGCAAACCGGCTGAATCTTTTAGCGATCATGCCATTTCCTACAACCATAATATTATAATCTTCTTTTTCCTTTGCGAAAAAAACTTAGCACTCTTTGCGGTTATTTTTTACCGCAAAGAGCGCTGAGGGTTTAAACGATTTTTTTCTTCTTCACATCCATAAAAATAGCCAGGCCGAGTACAATGAAGCCGATGATGCTCGCCCACAATGCAAGCATATTGCCTGTTTTGTAAGCCTTTGGTTCAAAACGGAACTCAATAGCATGCTTGCCTGCAGGAATACTCATACCACGCAGCACATAATCGGTTCTTACATAATCAGCTTTGTTGCCGTCGATGTAAGCATCCCAGCCTTTATCGTAATAAATTTCACTGAACACG
>CAYOLS010000415.1:0-2053 GCA_964404845.1 uncultured Ferruginibacter sp.
AATGATCCCTGTAAGTGTTTGGATATATGACTCCGATTGAGCATGACACAGCGTGAAGCTGCACAGCATACTCAATAACATAACAAACAGGCGCAGATTTTTTTTATAGTATGATTGCATAACGGATAGCAGGTTTACAGTTTTTGGTAGCTATGATAGGTCTTGGTATAAGTGTATTTATCTTTACCGGTTTTGGAAATATATTTGGCAGCAGAAAAAACATCGTTTTTTTCTGTTCCGGATTTTTCATTCACCGCATATTTTATGTCGAGTATCAGCGACTCATTATTATCGCCCGGGTGTACAGCAGCTGTGATCGTTGTGATCTTGTAAGCATCGGTATAATTTATGACCATAGAAGAGAAGGCGCTGTTTTGCAATCCTGTAATGCGGATGCTGTTACCGGAGCCGTTTTTTACCACGCTGGCTGTTACGCCTTTTGCATTGAGCGCATTTTGTATCTGCAAGGGATCTAAAAAACCGATCCCTGCCTGCTGGGTCAACTCTGATAATGGCCGGCCATAAATTGTTTTGCTTTTATGATTGACCATGATGTACACTTCATCATTATTGAGTATCTCTATGTAATTCATTTTGGCAAAAAACTGTTTGCCTTTTACCCAATAATCAAAATCTACTTTATCAATGGCAGCGGCATTCTTTTTAAGTACCATCTGCCCGCCCAGGTGCACCAGCGCATTACCGGCATAGTATTCCCTGATCTTTGCCAGCTCAGCCTTAGCATCATTCTGCTGCGCAGCTGCATGAAACGTTACTAATAACATGACCACTGTAAAAAAAATTCCTCTCTTCATAATTGCTTGTGTTACTGGTTAATTATTTTTTCTTACCCGGTTCCTTGTTTCGTTGAGGGTAACAATGCCTTTTTCTGTTTCCTTTTTCTTGCGAAGCAGTTCACCTTCATCGCTGTACTCGTAGAAAGAAGCATAGTTATTTTCATCCAGCTCTGCCATCAGCCTGAATGTCCTGTTATCGTATACAAACGATTTCATGGTGGCATCGTAGGGCTGGATACGGATATCATCAAACCAGGCGTGTTCAGTAGTGCCTGCAGATAATTTTATCCTGATAAAGCTGTAGAAAGATTGTTGCGGTATTTCAAATACAGCCATTACCCTTGTCCATCCTTCTACTTTAGGCCCGGCCTTTACAGCTACGGTACTGTAGTATGCAGGGGAATTGTACTGGCTGTTCTGGCAGGCTTCCACAATGATCCTTGCTTTGCTGGCATCACCCGGATTAGAAGCCAGCACTACATCTCCTTTTATCCAACCGCTGATGATGTATTTTTTACCCGCCCATGGCATAAAGCCGGGTATTGTGGATCCCTCTCTTGCAATTGTTCTGCCCTGGTTGAATGTATATTTGTTTGTGTTGTCCCACAGGTAGGTAAGGCTCACATGATCTTTAATGCTGTAAACACTTTCAGTGGTATTATAGCGGGAGACCTTAAGTGAATAATTGCCTGTATGTGCAGCCTGTGTTGTATGTTCACCTGAACCATAAATAAATCCAAAATGCCTGTTCTCAGGGCCGTTACATTCATTGCTTTTACAGGTGCCTGTCCAAATATCTTCAAATCCATCATAGCCCACTTCGTTGTTGCGTGCATTGCTTGCAACTGCAATAGCCAGCAAACGGTTATACCCGAACAGCACACTGCTGTACTTGTTGAGCGCATCTTTTGATTCTACTTCCTGTCCTTTGCTATTGACCTTTGTGCTGGTAGCAGTAGCGATCCAGTTCTTATCAAAAACATCGTAGTTACGATCATCATCATCACCAACATCATTGATATTGGCGAGGATAGAAACAAACCGACCGTTCTCTACTTTATAGAAAGAAGTGAACAATTCAAACACACCGCCTTTGCGGGTATTGGTAGGTAAGGTGGCCGTATTATGCTGCGCATCAATTTTAGGATCCCTTTTGGTATCGTACACATAATTCTGTTTACTCCGCCAGTTGCCCTTGGTTCCAATAAAATAAGGATTGATGATCCTTCCTACCGGTTCCGACAGGGTATATGATT
>CAYOLS010000416.1:0-2045 GCA_964404845.1 uncultured Ferruginibacter sp.
ATTATACCGATGTTTGCCAATATTCAAAAACGCCGCATGCGAAATGCGAAAAATTTAAACCAAATCACCCGATGGCCAGAATTATAGGCATTGCTAATCAGAAAGGAGGCGTAGGTAAGACCACTACTGCCATTAACCTGGCAGCCAGCTTTGCTGTGTTGGAATACAGAACACTGCTGGTGGATGCTGATCCGCAGGCCAATAGCACCACCGGTGTTGGCTTCGACCTGCATAATATCACCAAAAGTCTTTACGACTGCATGGTAAATGAAGCGCAGGCAAAAGATGTGGTGTTAAAAACAGATATCCCTCACCTGGACCTGATCCCTTCGCATATTGACCTTGTGGGTGCTGAAATAGAAATGATCAATTATCCCAACAGGGAAACGGTGATGAAGAATATCCTGGACCAGTTGAGGGATGAATATGATTTTATAGTGATCGATTGCTCTCCTTCTCTTGGTCTTATTACAGTGAACGCACTTGTAGCTGCTGACAGCGTGGTAGTGCCTGTGCAAACAGAATTCTTTGCATTGGAAGGTTTGGGCAAATTGCTGAATACGGTAAAAATTGTACAAAGCCGCCTGAATACCGATCTTAAAATAGAAGGCATTTTAATGACCATGTACGATGGCAGGCTACGACTTTGCAACCAGGTGGTGAGCGAAGTGCGCCGCCATTTTGAAGAGCTGGTATTTGAAAGCATTATTCACCGCAATACCCGCCTGAGCGAAGCGCCCAGCTTTGGTAAGCCGGTTATTTTATACGATAGCGATAGCAAGGGTTCTGTGAACTACCTGAACCTTGCCAAAGAAATATTGCAGAAGAACGATCTTACTAAAATAAAACAGGAAGAAAGGATAATTAGTTAATTCGCCAATTTGATAATTTGATAATGAGTTGATAAAAAGCAACCTGCATTATCACATTGTCAAATTATCAAATCGTCAAATTGAAATGACCCAGCCTAAAAAAAAACAGGATGCACTCGGTAAAGGTATCCGTAGTCTTTTACAAAATATAGATGCAGACCTGAAAACGGCTGCAGGTGATCTTAAAAAAGAAGTGATCGAAAGAAGCACTTCTGTACAAAGGGTTCCGCTTGAACAGATAGAAACCAATCCCAACCAGCCAAGAAAGGATTTTGATGAAACCGCTCTGAGTGAGCTGGCCGCTTCCATTAAGCTGCACAATATCATTCAGCCTTTAACTGTAATGCCTGCCAGCAATGGCAAGTACCGCCTGATAGCAGGCGAAAGAAGATTCCGTGCTTCAAAAATTGCGGGATTGAAAGATGTGCCTGTTTACATCAGGGAAAGCGACAGCAGTCAGTTGCTGGAATTAGCATTGCTGGAAAACCTGCAAAGGGAAAACCTGAATGCCATTGAAATAGCGCTGAGCTATAAAAGACTGATGGAAGACCTGGATTATACGCAGGAACAGGTGGCAGAACGCATGGGCAAGGAAAGAAGTACGGTTGCCAACTATATCCGTTTATTAAAGTTACCGCCGGATATCCAGGTAGCAGTTCGCAACAATGTGATCAGCATGGGACATGCAAGGGCATTGATCAACGTGGATGTGGTGGACAGGCAGCTGCATATTTTCAGCGAAATAAAAAAAAGGGCTTTATCTGTAAGGCAGACCGAAGACCTGGTAAGAAAAATGTACACAGGCAGTGGCGCTACTGTTAAAACATCGGTAAAAGCAGGCCTGGCACCAGCTTATAAAAAAATAGAAGATAATTTAGCATCACAATTCAGCACAAAAGTGAAGCTCACGCACAACAAAAAAGGGCATGGCAGCATTTTATTTGAATATTATTCTTTGGAAGAGCTGAATGCACTGTTGGATAAACTGAATATTAAAGTAAGTTGATAGCTGTAAAAAAAATATTATTCGGCTTTATTGTTTTATTGTTTACTCATTCAGCTGCAACTGCGCAGTTGGTCGTATCTGCCGATACTATCGTTAAAAAGAAAGTAAAGCTGAAAGCCTACGACTCTACTTACAACCCCAATGTGGCCGTACGCCGTTCATTGATA
>CAYOLS010000417.1:0-2036 GCA_964404845.1 uncultured Ferruginibacter sp.
TTTTTTTGCGAAGGATGTGAACAGTGTGCTGCAATGGATCGTAGGTGGTTTGTACGGCGGTTATATTGCAGCGAACTTATTTAAATGGTATTGGTGGCGTTTTAATGCCAATGGCTTTTTATGGGGCATGGCCAGCGGCATCATCGGTGCGCTGGTGTTCCTGAAAACCTACGATGGCCTGTTCCTGTACATCTGGCCCGTGCTGTTCCTGATCTCTATTGCAGGTTGTATCATCGGTACTTACACAGCGCCACCTACCAACGAAGAAACGCTGAAGTCGTTTTACAAAACTGTAAAGCCATGGGGTTTCTGGAAGCCCGTGCATGAAAAAGTGGTGGCGGATGATCCTTCTTTTCTTCCTAACAAAAGATTCAAACTTGATATGTTCAACGTGGTGCTTGGTATAGCAGCGCAGTGCTGCCTTACATTGCTGCCCATGTACATTGTATTATGGATGAAGTTACCCTTATTGATAACCATTGCCATCTTAACCGTCATTGTGCTTATACTAAAACGCACCTGGTGGGATAAGCTGGAAGATTAAGTACTTTAAAACTATGTGTATGAAAATTGATTTCAGTGAAAGGCTCCGTATCCTGCAAACCCAACAGGAGCAACTGTTACAGCAGAAAAATAAGATCGTGCCGTCCTGCAACGGTATTTTTGAGCGATATGAAAATCCTGTGCTCACGGCAGCGCATGTGCCTTTGAACTGGCGCTACGACCTGGATAAAAAAAGCAACCCGTTCCTGATGGAGCGCTTCGGCATCAATGCCGTATTGAATTCCGGCGCTATAAAATGGAAGGACAAATACGTGATGATGGCGAGGGTGGAAGGCAATGACCGTAAATCCTTTTTTGCCATTGCGGAAAGTGAGAACGGCATAGATAATTTTCGTTTCTGGAACAGGCCTGTTACCATGCCCGAAACAAATGAGCCGGACACCAATATATATGATATCCGTTTGGTGGAGCATGAAGATGGTTGGGTGTACGGGTTGTTCTGTACAGAAAGAAGGGCCGCAGGTGTACCGGAAACAGACCAGTCTTCGGCAGTGGCACAGTGCGGTATTGCACGCACAAAGGACCTGATTAACTGGGATCGTTTACCTGATCTTGTTACGCCTTCTCCGCAACAAAGGAACGTGGTACTGCATCCCGAATTTGTGAATGGGCAATATGCTTTTTATACCCGGCCGCAGGATGGTTTCATTGATGCCGGCAAAGGTGGCGGCATTGGTTTTGGCGTATGCGATGATATTACCCATGCAGTTATAAAAGAAGAAATACTCGTTGATAAAAAAGTATATCATACGGTGTATGAATTAAAAAATGGTTCGGGGCCTGCACCACTTAAAACAGATCATGGCTGGCTGCACCTGGCGCATGGTGTGCGTAATACCGCTGCAGGCCTGCGTTATGTGCTGTATATGTTCATGACCGACCTGCATGATCTCACTAAGATCACTCATAAGCCCGCGGGGTATTTTTTAGCGCCGGAAGGAGAAGAAAGGGTGGGTGATGTTTCTAATGTTGCCTTCAGCAATGGGTGGATAGCAGATGAAGACGGAACGGTTTATATTTACTATGCATCTTCCGATACAAGGATGCATGTGGCCACAAGTAGCATCGGTCGCCTGCTGGACTATGTGATGAACACAGCAGCAGATGGCCTGCGTTCGGCGACATCGGTAGAAACTGTCAATGCTATTATTGATAAAAATGAAGCGTTGCTGAATAATAAAAATATAACGGCAATCCCTGTACTGGTTTCAGAGAACGGGAAACACGGTTAAGCATGAATGAAACGGCTATTATAACTTACAGGAACGAGGTACAGCAGGAATTAAAAAATATTCTTGGCTGGTGGGCTGATCATATGCCCGAAAAAAAAGGCGATGGATTTTACGGAAGCATTGATGTGAATGGGATTGCACAAGAGGAAGCGCCCCATGGATTGGTAATGTACAGTCGCATTTTGTGGACATTTTCTGCCGCATATAAAGCCGAACCCAAGGAGCGCTGGCTGCAAATGG
>CAYOLS010000418.1:0-2030 GCA_964404845.1 uncultured Ferruginibacter sp.
TTCGACAGCGGAATATCCTTCAGGTCCTTTGCACCAACGGAAGAAACAGAACCCGTCAGGTCTTTTCTTCTCACCGTTTGGTAACCTACCACTACCACTTCATCTTGTATTGCAATAGCTCTTTGTAAAGTGATGTTAACATTATCCTTACCCGAAATATTTACCTGCTGTGTGGTAAAGCCAACAGAGCTGATATTTAAAATACTGGTACCCGACGGAACGCTGATGCTGAAGTTTCCATCAGCATCTGTTTGTGTTCCCTGCCTGGCACCACGGGCGGTTACATTAACATTGGATAGGGCTGCACCATTTTCATCCGTTATCTTTCCTTTCACCGTTTTGGTTTGGGCAAAAGCAATTACAGACAACAAAAACAGGCAGGTAAACAAAAGAATCCGTTTACTCATAATACAGTTTTGAAGAATTAATAAAATAATAGTGATGATATGGCGATTTTGGCAAACCTGGCAAGTCATCGTTTAAAGCAAATCTGCTTCAATGCTACTTATTTAATCTTGAAGTTTTGTTTTTGCCCGCCTTAATATTTACGCAAACGTTCCCGATAACGATGCCAAGAAAGAAGCAGCCATCCTTCCCTGCCTTGCATACTGCAGGAGCGATAAGAATCAATTGCTTATCTTTAAGGTTTACAATGGGTTAAGCAGATGTTTAACCGCAAACAGCGCAGAGGGAGTGCACGCAAAGAACGCAGCGTGTATTTGTATGCTTTGCGTGTATTTTACTTAGCGATCTTTGCGGTTAAAAAGAATCGCTACAATAAAAGAATCTTTTTATGAAGTTCGAGGCGGTTACCATAAAAGACATTGCAAAAGCGCTCGGTGTTTCCACCTCCACCGTTTCCCGTGCGCTGCGGGATAGCTACGAAATAAGCCCCGAAACCAAACAGCTCGTGCTCGAATGCGCCGAAAAGCTCAACTACCGCCCCAACCCTATTGCATTAAGCCTTAAAGAACGCCGCAGCCTTTCCATCGGCGTGGTGGTATGCGAAATTGCCAACAGTTTTTTTTCGCAGATCATCAATGGCATAGAATCCATTGCCTACGATAAAGGCTACAATGTCATCATTTCGCAAAGCAACGAAAGCTATGAAAGGGAAATGATGGACCTGCATTACCTCTCTTCCCGTTCTGTAGATGGCCTGCTCATTTCCTTATCTACAGAAACAAATGATATCAGCCACCTGCAATCGTTGCATCAAAAAGGATTGCCGATCGTAATGTTCGACCGGGTATCACACGATATTAAAACGCACAACGTGGTGGTGGATAATTTCCGGGGCGCTTATGAAGCTACGGAGCACCTTATACAAAATGGTTTTAAGAATATTGCCGCCATTGCGCCGTCTGAATTTTTATCTATCTCTGCAGAACGCCTCGCCGGTTACAAGCAGGCGCTGGAAGATCATGATATCAAATTCAACAAATCGTATGTAAAGCATTGCTTTTATGGCGGTATGGTATTTTCTGAAATTGAAGAAGCCGTTAATAAGCTTTATACCCTCAAGACAAAACCCGATGCCATCATCACCATGAGCGATAAGCTCACCACCGGCTGCCTTAAAACGCTTATGCGCCGGGGCATAAAAGTGCCCGATGATATTGCGCTGGTGGGTTTTTCCAATTCTGATATTACCGAGCTGCTCAATCCTTCTCTCACAGTTGTGCGTCAGCCTGCGCTCGAAATGGGCAAAGCGGCTACTGATCTTTTGTTACAATTGATAGAAAGTAAAAGGCCGGTTACACAGTTTGAGAACCGGGTGCTTACGCCGGAGCTGGTGCTGGGGAGGTCGTCGGTGAAAATGTAACGATCATACTATTAGTACTGTCATGCTGAGGCACGAAGCATCTCATACACCGAATCATTAGATCCTTCCTTCGTCAGGATGACAGCTCCGTAGCAAACCTTGCGATCACTCATTAATTATTCTGTTTTCTAACAACACTCACTCCCGCGACCTGTCATGCTGAGGCACGAAGCATCTCAATCACCAAGCCTTTAGATCCTTCCTA
>CAYOLS010000419.1:0-2029 GCA_964404845.1 uncultured Ferruginibacter sp.
CTCAGCTTATGCCATGATACATACGATGCAATGAGTATTCCAAAAATAATCAAAGGAAAGAAAGTTTGAAAATCAAACCCATCTACGGCAGCATGCGCCACAGCGGCTGAAATGAAATTGAAGGCAAAACCTGCATATGCCCATTCTTTTATCCTTGCCGGTATAGTAGGAATGATGAGTGCAAAACCTCCCAGCACTTTAAATACGATCAGCAAGGGGCCGAAATATTCGGGGAAGCCTAAATGACGGATACCTGATTTAGCCAGCTCTGTATTAAAAGTAAGGCCGGGCATTACGGTTTCAAATAAGAAAATGATAATGGTTGTTGTCCAGAAAATGATCTTTACCTGTTTCATGATAATTGATTTTTAATTTTTAGAATGATTTAATATCCAGTTGATGCCGAAGCGATCAGTAAATTCTCCGTAAGTAGCGCCCCAGAATGTCTGGTGCAGTGGTGTTCGTACAATGCCTGCTTTTGAAAGCGATTCAAAAAATAATTCCAGCTCTTCCTGGCTGCTGCAATGCAGGCAGAGGTTCACATTGTTGCCTTTGATGTAATCCGAAGCAGGGATATCCGACCCCATGATCACAATGGCATTACTGGTAAGTATACCCTGTAAAATTTGCCCGCCTTTTTGTGAAGGCAATTGCGCCGCCATAGGCGATTGCGATATTTTTTCCAGGCTCAGCTCGCCACCAAGGCACTGCTGGTAAAAATGCAGGGCTTCGCTGCATTGCCCGTTAAAATTGATGTATGCGTTGATATGTGTCATCCTGCTGTTGCTTTACAATTGCAAAGCTATTGTCGCTCAACAGAAGCGTCGCTGTGCTCATACGTCAATATGAAGGGTTGTTTGCGACAGTGATTGTTTTTACATTTGTATATCACAAAAAATCGTTGCAATGAAATATGTAGCCATACTTGCCCTTGAAACCGCCGTTATTGAAGCCGTGGCCGATCCCCGTTATATGTTTACTGCCATCAATGAATTTTTAAAGAGCGAAGGAAAACAGCCTTTGTTCAATGTGCAGCTGGTTGGTCTGACGAAGGAAGTAAAGCTGGCAAACGGGTTATTTTCTGTGCACGCAGATGTGTTGCTGAAAGATGCTAAAAAACCAGACCTGGTCATCGTTCCTGCTATAAGCGGCGACCTGCAGAGTGCGGTAAAACAAAACCAGGATTTTATTCCATGGATCATTGAACAATATAAAAATGGTGCAGAAGTAGCAAGCCTTTGCCTTGGTGCATTCGTACTCGCTTCTACCGGTTTGATGGATGGAAAATCATGTTCAACACATTGGTTGTTTGCCAACGACTTCAGGAATATGTTCCCTGAGGTGAACCTTGTGGATAACAGGATCGTTACCGAGCAGAATGGCCTGTATTCCAGTGGTGGCGCCAGTTCTTACTGGAATCTTTTATTGCACCTTGTAGAAAAATACACCAACAGGGATATGGCCATACTGGCATCCAAATTTTTTGTGCTGGATATTGATAAGAGCAGCCAATCACCTTTCCAGATATTCAAAGGACAAAAGTTGCATGAAGATGAAGATATCATTAAAGTGCAGGATTTTATTGAAAAGAATTACCAGGAAAAAATAAGCGTGGATGAGCTTTGTAATAAATTCAGCATTGGCCGCAGAACTTTTGAAAGAAGGTTTAAAAAAGCTACTAATAATTCTATTGTTGAATACATGCAAAGGGTAAAAATAGAAGCGGCCAAACGTCAACTGGAAACAGGCAGAAAAACAGTAAGTGAAGTAATGTATGAAGTAGGATACACGGATACCAAGGCTTTCAGGGACCTGTTTAAAAAGATCACTTCCATGTCGCCGGTTGATTACAGGAGCAAATACAATAAGCAGGTGGAAGCTGCTTAGCTTAGATATTTATTGGCATGCAGTGCTTTGATTGTTATACAGTTGCATAGTAATGTGAACAATATGTTTTCTGAAAGGCATAATAGTTGAGATGTTGTTTCAAACAAAACTAGAAACAATGAAAAAAACACTCAGCGTACTC
>CAYOLS010000420.1:0-2027 GCA_964404845.1 uncultured Ferruginibacter sp.
TATTTATACGTATGAAAACATACTGGAGCAAGCAGGTGTACTGATGGAAGATGAACAAAACAAGGATACTGCATCCATAGAATCCGTATCCCCGGAACCTGTTTCTTCTGCCAACGATGATCTAAAAGCCATGAGCCTTACCGAACTGAACAACCTGCTCACAGAGGTATTGGAACATGAAGACTATATAAGGGCCATTGCTATCAGGGATGAAATAAAAAGCAGGGGCAATAAGTAATTTGAGAGCATTTTCCCTCTATATCATTTTCCTGTTTTTTTTCATTATTCCTGCGCATGCGCAGCATGTGCTGACCGGCAAGATACTGAACGACCGGAATGGTTCACCGATCAGCGGGGCCAGCATTTACTTTAATAATACATCCATTGGTACTTTAAGCAATGAGACAGGAGATTTCAGCCTTGCCGGTGCTGTTGAAGGCGATCTCATCATTTCTTCCGTAGGCTTTGATCGTATCATTTATAAAGTAGGAAAAGATGAACCGGGAAAGAAGTCGCTTACTTTCAGGCTGCAACCCAAAGAAGCCACACTACAAGATGTAATGGTACTGCCGGATGCCGCCCGGAAAAAATACCTTGCACTCTTCAGGGAAAATTTTCTTGGTATGACCGAAGAAGCAGACAACAGCAGGATCACCAACCTGGATGCGATCTATTTTATAAAACCTCCTAATGATCAGAATGGCATCATTGCATTAAGCGACACACCGCTACATATCATCAACAGGAAATTAGGTTATAACATACAGTTTGATCTTGGTCAGTTTTACCTTAATGAAAGATCGGGCATTACTTCTTTCTATGGCTTTACCCGCTACGATGAAATGGGCGATAAAAGAAAATGGGTGAAGAACCGCCGCAGGGCTTATTATGGCAGCTCTGTTCATTTTTTCAGATCGCTCATTAGTAACACACTTGAACAGGAAGGTTACAGCATATACAAGGTGCTGGAAGATTCCATTAAACAAACGGGCACTACCATCACTATCGGCTCAAATAAAATGAGCATGGCGATACCTGTTAAAGCGACCGATATTGTAAAAAAAGACAGCAGCAGTGGCATGTACGCCGCCAACTGGGGTAAAAAGCTCATGGTGCAGTACCACAAAAAAACGGCGGGCAGGGATTATCTTGCCCGTAAAGTAATGATAAGCGGCTCACTTCCCAATGGCTTCAGGGCTTATCTTAATACAGAAGAGAAACAGGTACTGATAGATGAGAATGGCTTGCTGGAAAATCCTATGATCGTTTTTTTCAGCGGTTACTGGATCTATGAAAAGGCCGCCAACCTGTTGCCTTATAATTATATTCCTGAAAAAGAAGACTAAGGTCATGATAACATTTCCAAATGCAAAGATCAATATCGGGCTGAATATTCTTTCCAAAAGAGAAGATGGTTATCACAACCTGCAAACGATCTTCTACCCTGTTGGTATAAAAGATGCACTGGAAATAATTGATGCGGACGAACAGCAGCAAACGATTGTCTTCAGCAGTTCCGGCCTGGTCATACAAGGAAAACCGGAAGAAAATTTATGCATCAGGGCTTATCACTTACTACAAAAAGATTTTCCACAGGTAAGACCTGTAAAAATGCATTTACATAAAACCATTCCCATGGGTGCTGGTATGGGCGGAGGTTCTGCGGATGCGGCTTTTGCTCTAAAATTGCTCAATGATAAATTTCAGTTGAACTTATCCTTGCAGGAACTGGTGAATTATGCGTTGCAGCTCGGCAGCGATTGCCCTTTCTTTTTGTTGAACCAGCCTTGCTATGCAACAAGCCGTGGAGAAGTAATGGAAGCAATTCCTGTAGATCTTTCTTCTTTTCAGATACTCATCGTTAACCCGGGCATTCATATCAATACAGCGAAAGCTTTTTCACAGATCGAAATAGGAAAAAATAATACAGATCTTACAGCGCTGGTATCACAGCCTATTGACCAATGGAGGCACACGATTGTCAATGATTTTGAAACATCCGTATTTGCACAATATCCCGATGTTGC
>CAYOLS010000421.1:0-2013 GCA_964404845.1 uncultured Ferruginibacter sp.
CCCGGGAACAATGCTGAAAAGGTGGAATATGAAATCGCTGAGGGTTTACCTTACCGGTTCAAACCTGTTGACATTCACCAAGTATCCTGGCGGCGATCCTGAGATCGTAAGGGATTTCGAAAATCCGCAGGACAGGAACTTGAGTCCGAATGTTACTTACCTGACAGCACCTACTCAAAAAACCGTAGTATTTGGTATCAACGTAGGTTTTTAATCTAATAAAAAGAATTATATGAAAAATAATATCAAGATCATTTTTACAATTTTAATGGTAGCTGTTACAATGGCTTCCTGCAAAAAGTTTTTAGAGAAGCCACCGGAAGGGCAGCTTACCGAAGAAGAGGCATTAAAGACCGAAGCGGATCTCATAGCTTTTTCCAGCGGTATCTACACCCTTTTGGGAGATGCGGATTTTTATGGCGGTCGCCAGCAGGTAATGAGCGAATTATTAGGCGATCATTACCTTGGCAACAGGTTCACCGGTGATTATTCGGAAATATACCGTCGCCAGAATTCTTTCTTTGGTGGCACAAGGGACGCTTACTATAAAAAAGCGTACAGGGTAATTCTTGATGCGAACATAGTGCTGAGAAAATTAGGCCTGGCAACTGCTGCCAAAGACAGGCTGGAAGGAGAAGCAAAATTCTTCAGGGCAATAGCGCATTTTGAACTGGTAAGAATGTTTGCACAGCCATGGGGCTACTCTCCGGATAACAATCACCTTGGTGTGCCGTTAAGAACAGAATTCAGTCTTACCTCGGCCAACAGGGCTACTGTAGCAGAAGTGTACAACCAGGTAATACTGGACCTGCAGGCCGCAGAGAACCTGTTGCCAGATGCTCCAACCGGCACTAAATATACGAATGCTACCAAATGGGCTGCAAAAGCGTTCCTGGCAAAAGTTTATTTCCAGCAGAACAATTTTGAAAAAGCATACCAGTATGCAAACGAAGTATTGGGCAGCAATAAATTCCCGATGGACAACCTGTACAGCAAAAGGTTTTCGCAGGGCCTGAGCACGGAAGGTATCCTGGTAATTGCTGATCAGCAAACGCCACAATACAATCCCGGCGCAGACCTGAGGGGTAATTTCCGCTCAGACCTCGGCATCCCTGGTTTTACATTTACCAGCCAGTTCTATACAGCTGCAACAGCCAAAGCTGCAGATGTAAGAAAAGCATGGTATAGCAATACGCTTCAAACAGATTATAATGTGTTGACAAAATACAATTCAAATTTCTTTGACCTTCAGATCGTTCATATCACAGAGATCAAGCTCATAAGGGCAGAAGCAGGTGCTGAAACGGGTGGCGCAAATCTTGCTGTAGCTATCACGGATATCAATGATATTTTAACCCGTGCTTATGGCGGTACATCTTTTAATTTACCTCCAACGGCCACAGCAGCGCTGGTAATTTCAAATGCCCGTGCTGAAAGGGAGCTGGAGATGGTAGGAGAAGGCAACAGGCTGCAGGAAATAAAAAGGATCGGCGCAAGAAGTGGTATCAACGTAGATCGCAGGGGTTCTGTGTGGAACTGTCCCGGCTTTATTCTCCAGTTCCCTAAAGGAGAGCTGGATGCAAATACTTCTTTCATCATGAATCCTGAGGGTGGTTGTTTCTAATTAATCAACAAAAAATCTTTATAAATGAAATTCAATCATATTAAAACAGCAGTAGCAATTTGTTGCATCATACTGGCATCATGTAAACCCGATGATGTAAGGGACCTCGGTATAGAAAGGGATATCATCAATTCCCTGGCCGGCTCATGGAAACTTACCAAAGCTACACAGGTAGATGAAGATGCTGCAAGAAAAGGCTTCCCTTACAAAGAGAAAGACCTTACCACTACTTTTGCTTATACCGATTTTAAATTAACATTCAGTACCAATAACAGTACACCTGCCAGTTTTACTACAGACGCTGGTGCTTCTCCAAAAGTGATAAAGCTTACCACAGGTACCTGGACGGTAGACAACCTGAACAATCCAAAATGGATCTACCTGGCCAA
>CAYOLS010000422.1:0-2002 GCA_964404845.1 uncultured Ferruginibacter sp.
GTAAGAGCTACGGATCTTGCTTCGTTTTCCGCACATAAGGATGCGGATGCTTTTTTTGACCTCACCGAAAATGCTGCAGGCAATGCACATCCTGACAGTGACAAACCTTTGTTTGTAAACAGCGTTACTACCTGTTTACCGGCAGGAAAAAAAGCGGTACGCATCAATGGATGGAATGGTTTCCTGCAGCATGCAACCTGGGAAGTGGCAGGAAATGTAGGCGAAAAAGAAAAAGCAATATTATCAGCGCTCAATAAGAATATAATTGAATGTGCAGATGAACCCGGCTTTATTTCAGCAAGGATCATTGCCATGATCATCAACGAAGCTTATTTTGCCAAAGGAGAAAATGTGAGCACAGAAGCTGAAATAGACATTGCGATGAAGCTGGGCACCAACTATCCTTACGGCCCTTTTGAATGGGCAGAAAAAATCGGCATTCAACATGTGTATGAACTGCTGCAAAAATTAGCGGAGGAGGATAGCCGTTACCAACCATCCCCATCTCTCACCCAAAAAGCGAAAGGTTAATGGCTTTTATTTTACATATCGATACGGCTTCTTCTGCGGCTTCTGTGAGCATTGCAAAAGATGGCATTGTAATTGGCACAGCCGAAAACAAACAGGTAAATGAACATGCTTCTTTTTTGCAGCCGGCCATAAAGAAATTGCTGGCTGATGCTGGTATTTCTTTTGATGAGCTGGATGCGATCGCTGTGGCAGACGGGCCGGGTTCTTACACCGGGCTTAGGGTTGGACTGGCGAGTGCCAAAGGCCTGGCTTTTGCTTTGAACAAGCCTTTAATTACCATTGGCACCCTTCCTTTAATGGCGCATGCAGCTATACAGGCCGAAAAAAATGACGGCATTTTTTATGCGCCAATGATCGATGCAAGAAGGATGGAAGTGTTCACTGCGGTATACGATGCGGCGGGCAATGAACAACTGGCACCTTGTGCAAAAATTTTAGACAACGATTCTTATGTAGCCGTTTTACTACGAAGCAAAATTTTATTTTTTGGCAATGGCGCAGAAAAATGGAAGAATATTTGTACACATCCCAATGCTTTATTTTCAGGTGATTATAACATTGTACAATCGTTTGCACAATTAGCAATTGAAGCATATAAACTAAAAAAGTTTGCAACGCTTGCATACAGCGAACCCCAGTATTTAAAGGAGTTTTATACGGGTAACTGATCTACAAACTTTCTACTCATCTTGTATTTTAACAATACTTAAAAATTATAAATATTTAATGATGCGTATATTTGCATATTAATTATTTGTTCAAGCATTTTTAAAATTTTATTTCCTATGTCGGTAGCAACTCTATCAAACGAGCAGGCAAATCCTGTGTCGGAAACACCAGACACTCTAAAAATCAACTACCACAATTTGAAAAAAGCGGCGTTGGTATTGAGGGCATTGAATCATAAACTGAGGCAACAGATCTTGACCCTGATTGAGACAGAAAAAAAGATAACTGTAACTGAAATTTATGTACGTCTACGTCTGGAACAGTCAGTAGCATCACAACATTTGGCCATTTTGCGCAGGGCGGGTATCGTAACTACGCAGCGTGATGGTAAATTCATCTATTACACAGTTAATTACAAGCGTATCGATGAGATCAACGGTGTTGTTGACCAACTGGTTTCTTAATTATAAGGAATACCTTATTTCGAAAAAGCGGGTGAATTTCATCCGCTTTTTTATTTTTAAATTTGCGGTATTAAACCTGATATTATGCATATACAACAGCTTTATACCAATTGCCTTAGTGAAGCGGCCTATTATATTGAAAGCAATGGCGAAGCAGCCGTAATTGACCCGCTAAGGGATATTGAGGCTTATGTTGAGCTGGCCAAAGAAAGAAATGCAACCATCAAATATATTTTTGAAACGCATTTTCATGCGGATTTTGTGAGCGGGCACCTGGACCTGAGCAAACGCACCGGCGCACCCATTGTATACGGCCCCGGCGCCAATACCAATTTTAA
>CAYOLS010000423.1:0-1993 GCA_964404845.1 uncultured Ferruginibacter sp.
TACCATTTACCTCTGCAAATTTTCCTGCTTTTTTGTTCTGGCCATAGTTAGGGATATCTGTTCCTTCCACCAAAAGCACCCTGCCTTTGACAGCATCTGCCTGTAAAGATGTTTTGTATAATTTATTCACCCCCGCTTTGTCCATGCCGATCCCTTCGGCCCAGCCGGCAAGGTCTTTGTCAAAACCGTCGCTGTAAACGGTCTTCCAGCTGCCGGGTGCTGTTTCTACTGATATTTTAAAATTGTCGAAGTAGAATTTTCCATTCATTTCGGTGATAGTGCCAAAGTACAGGCGGGTAGCGTCAGGATCTATCTTTCCTTCGATGCTGTATGTTTTCCATTCCCTGCTGCGTACAGGGCTCTTCCACATATTGTTGAAGAAACCGGTGCCCTGCGTTTTATCTACTCTTGCCCATAACCTGGCCGAAGCGCTGTCGTCTGCTACTTCCGCTTTTACATCCGCTTCCAGTTTAAAGCGCTTGCCTTCATAACCCTTGGTATCAAAAGCCCGGGCATAAGAGCCCCACGTGGCCTGTGCTCCTGCATTTGCTGCAACTGACAAACCTGTAAGCATTATTAAAATGATCCTGAAGCTGCGAATTGATCTCATACGATTGATTTTAGTATTGTAAAAAAAATCCTGCCGGCAGAGATCATTAAAGGTACAATAATGCTGCAGCTGTTGGTAGAAATTAAAATTATCTTTGCCTACATTTAATATTATGACATTCAGCGATCTAAACCTAAGCAGTCCCCTGTTAAAAGCACTGGAAGAATCCGGTTTTCACACGCCTACCACTATACAGCAAAAAGTTTTTTCTGTGGTAATGAGTGGCCGTGATGTATGCGGTATTGCTCAAACAGGTACAGGCAAGACCTTTGCTTACCTCCTGCCCAGCCTTCGCCTCTGGAAATATTCAAAAGACAATGCGCCGCAGGTACTGGTGATCGTTCCTACAAGAGAGCTGGTAACACAGGTGGTAGATGCAGTGAATATGCTCACGCCTTACATGAGTGTAAAAGCAGTAGGTGTATTTGGCGGTGTGAACATCAATACACAAAAGCTGGCGGTAGCAGAAAAGATGGATATACTTGTAGCTACTCCCGGCAGGCTGTACGATCTGATGCTGGATGGCGCCTTTAAACACAAAGCCATCAAAAGGCTGATCATTGACGAGATGGACGAAATGCTGAACCTTGGTTTCAGAACACAGGTAAAAAATATTTTAGACCTGCTGCCTCCTAAAAGACAGAACCTTTTATTTTCTGCAACCATTACGCCGGATGTGGAAAGCTTACTCGGTGAATATTTCAATGACCCCGAACTGGTAGAAGCTGCACCTACCGGTACGCCGCTGGAAAATATTGAACAGGTAAAATATGATGTGCCGAATTTTAATACCAAGCTAAACCTGCTCACACTTTTATTGCAGGAAGACAAAAACATGAGTAAGCTGCTCATATTCACCGCCAGCCGTGCCATGGCAGATGAATTGTATGAAAGGATAGAACCGCAGTTCCCGGGCGTTGCCGGTGTTATTCATTCCAACAAAGAACAGAATCATCGCTTTAATACGGTAAAACAATTCAAGGAAGGGCAATACCGTTTTATCATTGCTACGGATATCGTGGCAAGAGGTATTGATGTGGCGGAGGTAAGCCATGTGATCAATTTTGACCTGCCGGATACTGCGGAAAATTATATTCACCGCATTGGCCGAACCGGCCGGGCTGATAAAAAAGGTATTGCCATCAGCTTTGTTACACCGAGGGAAGAAGCTTTTTTACAAAAGATAGAAGCGCTTATGCAATACGAAGTACCAACACTGGAACTTCCTGCCCACCTTGAAATTTCTGATGTACTCATTGATGATGAATTGCCCAAAGTGCAGATGAAAGAAATACAGCTTAAAGTTCCTTCAAAGGAAAATGTTGGTCCTGCTTTTCATGAAAAGTCTGCAAAGAACAGTAAAGTGAACACCGTTATCAGCCG
>CAYOLS010000424.1:0-1993 GCA_964404845.1 uncultured Ferruginibacter sp.
AAGAATATATTGAACGCATTAAACAATGCGATGCCGTGATGTTCAGCGGCGGTAATCAATTAAGATTGTCAAGCATTTTTGGCGGCACGGAATTTTTACAGATCTTATTGGACAGGCTGAATGAAGAAGAAGATTTTGTGATCGCAGGAACTTCAGCCGGCGCCATGGCCATGAGCAATACCATGATCTATGAAGGCAATGCGACCCAAGCACATTTAAAAGGCGAAGTGAAAATTACCACGGGCCTTGGTTTTATAGATGATGTGATCATCGATTCTCACTTTGAAAAACGTGGGCGTTTCGGCAGGCTGGCGCAGGCAGTTGCTGCTAATCCATCCTGCATTGGTATTGGTCTTGGAGAAGATACCGGCATGCTCATCACAAGTAATGGTATGGAAGCCATTGGCAGTGGGCTCGTGATCATTGTGGACGGTCATGATATCAGGCACAGCAATATTGCTGATATACCAGACGGATGCCCCATCAGCATAGAAAATTTAAAAGTGCATTTCTGTGAAAAAGGAAATGGCTACCTGCTGAGAGAAAGGAAATTTATTCCTGAAATAAAAGAGGGTGCTGTTACTGCGAAGCAGGTACACGTGGAATAAAAATTATTGGCCATAGGCTTTAGCTTATGGAAATTGATAATGCACATAAATGATTTGGCCCGGGCTTTAGCCTGGAGCAAATCATTTTAACCCACTTTTACCAGGTAATAATTCTTCTTTCCCTTTTGCACCAGCAGGTATTTGCTGTGCAGCAATAAGCCTCCATCAATTTTCATATCAACAGCTTCTGCTTTTTTACGGTTGATGCTTACACCGCCGCCCTGTACCATTTTGCGGGCTTCGCCTTTGCTGGGGAAAATTCCGGTTTCCGCCAGGAAGCTTACCACATCTATACCTTCATTGATCTTTGCAGCAGGGTAATCAATTTTTACGATACCGTCCATACCATTCAGATCCTCTTCACTTAATGATTCAGCAGGGGCACTTTGGTTGGCAAATAGTTTCGCAGTTGTTTCTATGGCTTTATTGTATTCCTCTTCTCCATGTACAAAAACGGTCACTTCTTTTGC
Source organism: uncultured Ferruginibacter sp. (assembly GCA_964404845.1). GTDB lineage: Bacteria > Bacteroidota > Bacteroidia > Chitinophagales > Chitinophagaceae > Ferruginibacter. Next base: position 1,079 of record CAYOLS010000424.1, read on the forward strand.
GAGCGCTTTTTGCAAAATCCTTGCAGCAGGATTTTGTTGCTGTTCTGCGATCAACCCATTAATAACTTCTTTCGATAAAAATGTAAAGATCTTTATCCAGCCTTCTGCATCGGAATCAGAAGCATTTAACCAGAACTGGTAAAACTGGTAAGGCGTTGTTTTAGTAGCATCCAGCCACACATTACCCTGTTCAGATTTTCCGAATTTTCCACCATCTGCTTTTTTGATGAGGGGACAGGTAAAGGCAAATGCCTCGCCACCATCTTTGCGACGGATGAGTTCGCTGCCGGTCACAATATTACCCCACTGGTCACTGCCGCCCATCTGCAATTTGCAATTCCTGTTCTTGTACAGCCAGTAAAAATCGTAACCCTGTATCAGTTGGTAGGTAAATTCTGTGAACGACATACCGTTCTCGCTTTCCAGCCTTTTTTTCACGCTGTCTTTGGCCATCATATAGTTCACGGTGATATGCTTGCCCGCTTCACGGATAAAATCAAGGAAGCTGATCTCTTTGAACCAGTCATAATTGTTCACCATTACCGCAGCATTCGGCTTTGCCGGGTCAAAGTCAAGGAATTTTTCCAGTTGGGCTTTAATACCCGCCTGGTTCTTTTCCAGGGTACCGCTGCTCAGCATTACCCTTTCCTCGCTTTTGCCTGTAGGATCGCCCACCATACCCGTGGCACCGCCTACGAGTGCATAGGGCTTGTGCCCGGCTTTTTGCAGGTGTACGAGCAGTAAAATAGGCACGAGGCTACCAATGTGCAGGCTGTCTGCCGTAGGGTCAAACCCTATATAGGCCGATGTAAGCTCTTTATTCAGTTGTTCTTCTGTGCCGGGCATAATGTCCTGCAACATTCCTCTCCAACGCAACTCTTCTATAAACGGATTCGTCATTGCTATATAAAAATT
>CAYOLS010000425.1:0-1991 GCA_964404845.1 uncultured Ferruginibacter sp.
ATCTGCATACAAAGAAACCAGCTATGATGCTGCAGGCATCAGGCAGCTTATTACTCAAAAGAAAAAAGCAGTGAAGGAGCAGTTTGGTAAAGACAGGTTTGTATTGATCATAAAACCACTGGAGTCCGCAGGTTTTAAGAACCTGGTGGATATGATCGATGAATCACATATCAATTTGGTCAAGCGTTACTACATTGATGAGCCGAGTAAAACAGAAAAGGAAAAATACCAGTAGTATGTAAGCATTGCCAAAGTTCTAAACTTTGGCAATGCTTAGCCATAAACAGTTTGAGTGTATCTTTGAGTCATGATCAATAAACTTTCCGGCTGGAGCGATACAATAGTTGCAGTGGCCACAGCACCCGGTGTTGGGGCCATTGCTGTGATAAGAATCAGCGGAGAGCATGCTTTTAAGATCATCAATGAATTATTTCCTTCCAAAGATCTTTTGATACAACCTTCCCATACCATGCATGTGGGAATGTTGAAAGATGGCGATGATGCTATTGACGAAGTAGTGGTATCATTGTACAAGGGCCCCAGGAGCTTTACAGGAGAAGATACTATTGAGATCAGCTGTCATGGTAGTCCTTTTATCCAGCAACAAATACTGGAAGCCTGTGTACGTAAAGGAGCGAGGCTGGCAAGGGCAGGGGAGTTCACACAAAGAGCATTTTTAAATGGGAAGCTGGATCTTACGCAGGCAGAAGCCGTAGCCGATATCATAGCTTCCAATACCAAAGCATCGCAACGCACAGCATTGCATAATATACGTGGCGGCTTTAGCGATGACCTGAAAGAGATACGGGAACAACTGTTACAATTTGCTGCACTCATAGAACTGGAGTTGGACTTTGCCACAGAAGATGTGGAGTTTGCAGACCGTACAAAATTTTATGCACTTATTGAACGTTCAACGATCGCTACGCAGAAGCTCCTGCAATCGTTTCGTTTAGGTAATGTAATTAAGAATGGGGTGAGCGTTGCCATCATCGGCAAACCCAACGCAGGTAAATCAACATTGCTAAACAGCCTGCTCAATGAAGACAGGGCGATCGTAAGTGAAATAGCAGGCACTACCCGGGATACGATAGAAGAGACCATGAATATCAATGGTATTCTTTTCCGGCTGATAGATACGGCCGGCATCCGCAGCCATAGCACTGATACCATAGAAAATATCGGCATTGAAAAAAGCCTGCAAAAAATGCAATCAGCAGATATTGTGTTGTATCTCTTTGATGTGCAAACAGAAACCAGTGATATGCTGCAGGAGCAAATACGATCGTTTGAAAATGCAGGCATCCGTTATTTACTTGTTGCCAATAAATATGATAATGAACAGCAACCGCATTCGTTGGATATTGAGCAGTCTCTTCTTTATATTTCTGCCAAACAACAAAAGGGAATAGAAGCATTAAAAAATACCTTGTTCAATAACACCGTACAATCGGGAACAACAACAGAGGATACTATCGTAACCAATGCCCGTCACTACGAAGCATTACAACAGGTGAATGACTCACTCACAGATATTAAGAATGGCCTTGACAATGGCCTTCCCGGCGATCTACTTGCTCTTGATATTCGCCGTTGTCTTTACTATCTCGGTGAAATTACCGGTGAGATCAGCAATGAGGATAAGCTGGATTATATTTTTTCAAAATTTTGTATCGGGAAGTAATCACTCCTCTTTCATTCAGCCGTGTATTAAAACGTTAAAGCCTTTGCAGCTGACGTTTCAAAAAAACAGCTCTGGTCATTTGCCCCCGGGCTTCCTTCCCGTAGTGTGTTTTGTGTATGTTTCAGGCACAGGGCATTAGCTTCATTACCCTGCCAATATTCAACCGTAAAAGGATAAGTTATTTTTTCTAATTTTCTTGCCGTTGCCTTCACTCGTTTTATTCTTGTTTCCAGTATTTTTCTTATAGTTTCAGCACTCATACCATTATTAATTTTACCTACGCTCCATTCTTCATTAGCACCGCTTA
>CAYOLS010000426.1:0-1974 GCA_964404845.1 uncultured Ferruginibacter sp.
GGCCAGTGCCGTTACATCCAACTACGAAAATTTTACAGAGAACATTGTAAAGATGACAAGGCAGCTGTACGCTTGCCCCAATGTTACTACCAAATACAATCTTTATCCCGTTGAGCTGAGCACGCCCACCTGGATGCGTGGCCCCGGCGAAGCAACGGGCTCCTTTCCCTTGGAATGTGGGATCGATGAGCTGAGCTACCAGTTAAAAATGGACCCTATTGAGCTGCGGTTGAAAAATTATGCAGATACTGATCCCGAGAACGGCAAGCCCTACAGCTCTAAATTTTTAAAAGAAGCTTACCAGCTTGGTGCAGATAAATTCGGATGGAAAGACCGCAGCCCGGTTCCCGGCAGCAAAGTGGAGAATGGCTGGAAAGTAGGCCATGGCATGAGTACAGGAATTTTTGGTGCATTCAGGGGCGAAGCAAAATTGTCTTTAAAATTAATGGCAGATGGCACGCTGCTTTTGCAAACTGCTGTAAGCGATAGTGGCCCCGGTACTGCTACGGCCATGACAAAAATTGCTTCGGATGCGATGGGCATTCCTTATGGTAAAATAAAATTTGAACTGGGGGATTCTTCGCTTCCTCCCGGCCCGACGCAGGGCGGCTCCAGCAGCACATCTACTATTGGCGCTGCTGTGAGCACAGGTTGTGTCAGCCTGCAAAAAAAACTGGTGGAAGCGGCCAAAAGCTCTCCCATTTTCGGGCATATTGTTGCACATGAGAATTTTCTTTTTCAAAACGGTGAAATGGTTTTGAAAAGCGATCCTTCAAAAAAACTATCGTATGCAGAAGTGTTGAAGAATGCGGAATTAAGTTCGATCGAATTTGTAGAAAATTCAGGGCGCAATCCTGCGATGGATAAATATTCTGCTTATTCTTATGCCGTGCATTTTGTAAAAGTATTGGTGCACCCGCTCACCGGCGTGGTGAAAGTAGCTAAAGTAGTAGTGGCCGGCGATGCAGGAAAAATTGTAAGTCCAAAAACTGCTGAAAGCCAGATGATCGGCGGCGTTGTTGGTGGCATTGGCGGTGCGCTGATGGAAGAAAGCGTGATAGATGAACGTTATGGAAGATGGGTGAACAATAATTTCGCCGACTACCATGTGCCGGTGCATGCAGATGTGCCTGCTATTGAAGCAGTATTTGTAGATAAGCCTGATCCTGTGCTCAATCCTGTAGGTAGCAAAGGCATGGGTGAAATTGCATTGATAGGTTTTGCAGCGGCCGTAGCGAATGCAGTGTATAATGCTACGGGAAAAAGAATAAGATCGTTGCCTATAACGCCAGATAAATTGATTGGCTGAATAGCCCGGGGCTTAAGCCCCGGGCTATTCAATTTTAATTACATTCTACCCCGAAATTCTTCCTGATATGCGTTGCTAAACATTTACTCCTTGTATCCGAATAAGGATGTGTGCGGAAAAAATCAAACCAGTCCTCTCTTTCTTCTCCCTTTGCAAGATCGTCCCAGAAAGTTTTAATGGAGCAGATATTTTTGCCCAGCTTCCAGGAAAGATCGAGGCCGTAATAATCTGCTTCCAGCTCATTCTTCTGGTTAAAAGAGCCAGTCAGCAATTTTTTTATCGACAACAATGCTTCGCCCCATTCTCCAAAAAATTCCCTGCTTGCTTTTAATTGTTTGAGCGATGCCTTGATATGCCCTTTTTCATTGTGCCCGATCTCGTGCCCGATGATGGCATAAAGCTGGTCATCGTTTTTGCATTTAGCGATCATGGCGGTGGTAATGAATATTTTTCCGCCCACAGTATAAGCGTTGATGGTACCGGTATCTTTCAATAAAAATATTTTGTATTCAATGCCGCTGGGGTTGGGCCTTTCCTGTACCAGGTCATTGAGTATTGTTTGCAGCTTTGTATTTACCTGCGTTTCATTGTCGATAATGAATTTTTTATCCTTCATTGACTCGATCAAAAAAGTGTCTCCATATTTCATCTGCTCCTCGTCTGTA
>CAYOLS010000427.1:0-1970 GCA_964404845.1 uncultured Ferruginibacter sp.
TGCCACGTCTGTCGAAACAAATAGGAGCCCGCCAGGTAATGATGCCATGCGTGTACAGGGGCAACATCTGCTTTGCCAAAATAGATTTTTAGTTTTACAGCCATATTGTTTTTTAATTAGGTTTAAATGCTCATTTTTGCAGCAGGCATATTCTTTTATAAATAACAATTGTAAAGCGTGACAGGCATTTTTAAAGCCAATAATCCTAATAACAACTTCCTGCTGTTCTTATATGGCCTGGCGATCAAGCTGCCTCTATTTTTATTCCCGCAATTGCCTAAGCTGCAGTCTTCGGATGGTATTCTTTACAAAGCATTTACCGGCTGGATGATCGATAATTTTGGCAAAACACCCGTAGTGTTCAGCATCATCAGCTTTATACTGTTGTTTTTGCAGGCTGTGAGCTTTAACAAGCTGGTGAACGATCACCGCATGTTGCAAAGACCCAATTATTTAACGGGCATGAGCTACCTGCTCATCACTTCTCTTTTCAGCGAATGGTTTGCTTTGTCTGCAGCGCTCCTCACCAACACTATTTTAATATGGGTTTGGTCCAGGCTTTCCACTTTGCACAATAACAATGCAGCCAAAACAACCATTTTTAATATCGGCCTCGTTATCGGGCTGGCGGCTTTCTTTTACCAGCCCGCTATCGTATTTGTCATTTTGTTTATCGTGGGCATGGCCATCACCCGTCCTTTCAGGCTCAATGAATGGCTGATCGGGTTAATGGGTATTCTCACCAGCTTTTATTTTTTTGCTGCATGGCTCTTTATCAGCGACAAATGGAAGGCATATTCTTTCCCAAGGATACAGGTCTCATTGCCTGTATTCCATGAAACCAGGTGGGGGTTGGCCGCACTTATATTGGTTTTATTAGCTATGTTGCTCGGGGCATTTTTCATAAGAGGCAATATGCGCCGGCAGGTGGTACAGACCCGTAAAAGCTGGCAGCTCATCTACCTGTACCTGCTCGTAGCGGCATTTGTACCCTTCCTCAACAGCAGTAATTTCAATACCTGGATACTGGCCGCCGTTCCTGCCTCCCTCATCATTGGTGCCGCTTTCTTTTACCCCGATAAAAAATGGTTCCCGGCCGTTATGCACTGGGGATTGGTTGGCCTTTCTGTCGCCATTGGGTATTTTATCCGTTAAAATAATAGTGCTGTCAGCCCGGCTTATAAAGACAGGCTTTACATTATACCAGCTTCGGCAAGCTCAGCCTGGCAGAATTTTTCGCAATGAGATATTACCAAATGAACAGGTAATCGTATTTTTGCACTTCTTCCAACAAAAAATACGACGATATGAAGTTTGGCGTAGTTGTTTTCCCTGGTTCTAATTGCGACAGAGACATGATCGATGCGCTTAAAAACGATCTTAAGCAGGAAGTAATCCCGCTTTGGCACAAGGATAAAGACATCAGCATGTTCAATACCGAAGATTGCATCGTATTGCCCGGCGGGTTCAGCTATGGTGATTACCTGCGTTGCGGGGCTATCGCAAGGTTCAGCCCGATGATGCAAAGCGTGATCGACTTCGCCAACCGTGGCGGTAAGGTACTCGGCGTTTGCAACGGCTTCCAGATATTGTGTGAAAGTGGTTTGCTGCCCGGCGTATTGCTGCGCAACTCCAGCCAGAAATTTGTTTGTAAGAACGTATTTATTAAGAACGAAGAAGGAGCGGCTTTAAAAATTCCTGTGGCCCATGGCGAAGGCAGGTATTATGCCAGCGAAGAAGTACTGGCAGATCTTAACAAAAATAACCAGGTCATTTACAGGTATTGCAACGAAGCTGGTGAAATGGACGAAAGCAGCAATCCCAACGGAACCACGGATCATATTGCCGGGATCTGTAATGCAGGCCGCAATGTGTTTGGTATGATGCCGCATCCTGAAAGAGCCTGCAGCACTGACCTGCATAATACAGACGGAAAGCAGGTGTTCAAAACCCTGTTTGGGCTTTCTTAG
>CAYOLS010000428.1:0-1965 GCA_964404845.1 uncultured Ferruginibacter sp.
TGCTAAGATGGCCGCAGCGGGCAGAAGCGAATACAATCCCGTGTCTGACAACAGCACTGCTGAAGGAAGAAGTGCCAACAGGAGAACAAGGATCGTAATATTACCGCAGCTGGACCAGTTCTTTAAATTGTTAGAGAAGAAATAATTTGTAAATCATTTTATACAAAAACCCGGCAATGCCGGGTTTTTGTATCTGGTAAGCTTACAAACCTTTATTTATCTATTAAATTTCCCCCTGCTGGTTGTGATTAGCTGCGATAGTTTACTTTCGCTGAAAACAACATATATGTTCTTTTCTGTTGCTAACAAAACTGCCAGGTATTTTATTGTATTGATCGTTCTCTGCTGTAGCTTAAAGGCAAAGACGCAAGTGATCATCACCCAATATTATGAGGGCGGTGGAACCAATAAATGGATAGAGCTTACGAACCTGGGCAATAGCGCTGTAAATACGGCCAACCCGCAATTAAAACTGGGGTTATGGGCTGTTAGCGGCAGCACGGGTAATATCAATATCGCCGGTGCGCCTTCGCAGGTGATGGACCTTACAGTTATCATTCCTGCAAAGGGTTCTGTGCTCATCGGCAATCCTGCCAACGGCGCAGAAGTACCTTACCTTACCTCGGCAAGCGCTGCACAGGTAAACAGCCAGGTGATCAATTTTAATGGTAATGATGGCGTGGCTTTGTTAGACGCTTCCAATACTATCATCGACGCTTTCGGCACTGGCATCAATGCCACAGACAGGAGCTACTACCGAAATCTTACCATTACTGCACCAAATGCAGCTTTTACTATTTCTGAATGGACACTGGCATCGCTGTCCGTTGTACAGAATGCTGCAATGGGCAACCCTGAGCGATTGAATTATCATTTAGTCAACAATTGTACAGCTCCTTCAGGCGCTGCATCCAATATTGTTTATTACAGTGTCAATTCCAATTCTATCGGTGGTGCATTTACACCTGCTGTAGCAGATGAGCACCTCGTATTGGTGAGCAGTGCTTCTTCCCTAAGCAGCTTGCCACAGGATGGAGTAGTGTATCAACCCGGTGATATTATTGGCGGAGCCAGGGTGATCAACCGTTCAGGCAACAGCTCTTTTTATGCAATGGGACTTACACCTTCCACCAGCTATTACTTTTTTGTATTTGCATTGAACAGTAATTGCACCGGCGGACCGGCTTATCAAACCAGTAATTATCTAATAGCAAGCAACAGCACTACAGCAGTGCCCCCGGTTCAACCATTGTATACTTATTTTGGTAACCTGCATGCACATACAGGTTATTCGGATGGGAACATGGATGATCCTACCAAAACGCCTGCAGACGGTTATGCTTTTGCCAAAGAATCTATGTGCATGGATTTCCTGGGCATCAGCGAACATAATCATACAGGAGCAGGCATGGCGCTCAGCCGCTGGCAGCCGGGACAGAGCCAGGCCGTTGCTGCCACCACTCCTACTTTTTTGGCTATGTACGGAATGGAATTCGGCGTTATCAGCGATGGTGGTCATGCGGTGATCTATGGCATGGACTCCCTGATGGGCTGGGAAGCGAATCAATACCAGAGCTTTGTTGCAAGAGGCGATTACAATGGCCCGGATGGTGTTTTTCAAACGATCAACCGTCATGGCAATAATGCATTTGTTTACCTGGCACACCCGGAGCCGGGCGACTACAATAATATTTTTAATGATGCTTACTCTGCGCAGGCAGATGAAGCCATTGTTGGTTGCGCCCTGGAAACGGGACCGGCCAACTCTACCAGCATCGGTTATAATAACCCAGGCTCTTCCATGTCTTTTTTAGATTATTATAAGATCCTTTTGTCGAAGGGTTATCATGTGGGTCCTGCCATTGATCATGATAATCATAACATGACCTTTGGTCGCACGGCACGTACACGCCTGGCCATTATAGCGCCGGAGCTTACAGAACCTGCTGTGCTGCAGGCTATGCG
>CAYOLS010000429.1:0-1956 GCA_964404845.1 uncultured Ferruginibacter sp.
CACCTATTTTTATAAGTTTTAATTTAAATACCTGGAATCCCTGGTTGCTGTTGGTTCCCTTCAGCATTTTTTCTTCTGTTATAAGCCAGCTATTATCCTCCTGTTTTACTACCGAAGCCTTGCAGATGGCCGTATCTTTTTTCCAGGGATCATAATTCTGGAAAATAGTAAAAGTGTAGACCTGCAGACTGGAGTCACCGGATAAGGATATATGAAGAAAAATTGGCGTATTGTACTGCGGGGGCATACCCATATTGTCATAAGACCCGTTCCAGGTACCTGTTATACCCTGCGAAAATACAGTTCCACCAAAAAAAGAAAGGATTATCAGGACAGGCAATACTTTCATTAAGACAAAGTTATTTGAGATAAATTTTACCAACGCCAATAGTTCGTTAAATTTGCACACTTAATAAGGATTGAAGATAACTAATCATGATCAAAATTACATTACCCGACGGATCGGTGAGAGAATACCAAAGCGGTATCACAGCGCTGGAGATCGCAAGATCTATCAGCGAAGGCTTGGCCAGGAAAGTACTGGCAGCCAGTGTTAACAATGAAGTGTGGGATGCCACAAGGCCAATAACAACGGATGCTTCATTGAAACTGCTCACATGGGATGATACGGACGGTAAATCAACTTTCTGGCACTCTTCTGCGCACCTGATGGCAGAAGCTGTAGAAGCAACTTTCCCCGGTGTAAAATTCTGGGTAGGGCCAGCTATTGAAAAAGGATTTTATTATGATATGGATCTCGGTGATAAAAAGATCACCGAAGAAGACCTGCTGGTGCTGGAAAAAAAGATGAACGAATTGGCCAAACAAAACAACGCCTACGTTCGCAAAGCCATGCCTAAGGCAGAAGCAGTTCAGTACTTTACCGATAAAGGCGATGAATATAAACTCGACCTGTTGCAGAACTTAACAGACGGAGAGATCACTTTTTACACGCAGGGCGGTTTTACCGATCTCTGCCGTGGCCCGCATATCCCGGGTACCGGTGCCATCAAAGCCATCAAGCTGATGAGCGTTGCCGGTGCTTACTGGAAAGGCGATGAAAAGAACAAACAACTAACACGTGTATATGGTGTTTCATTCCCGGCACAAAAAGAGCTGGATGAATACCTGGCAATGCTGGAAGAAGCCAAGAAAAGGGATCACCGTAAGCTGGGCAAAGAATTAGGCATTTACACCATGGATGATAATGTTGGCCCGGGCCTCATTTTATGGATGCCGAACGGTACCGTTATCATTGAAGAGCTGGAAAAACTGGCAAAGGAAACAGAACATGCTGCAGGTTATAAAAGGGTAGTAACACCGCATATAGCCAAAGAAAGCATGTACCTCACCAGTGGTCACTTACCATATTATGCAGACAGCATGTTTCCGCCCATGGAAATGGATGGCGAAAGGTATTACCTGAAAGCGATGAACTGCCCGCATCACCACAAAATATTTGATGCAGAGCAAAAGAGCTATAAAGAACTGCCATACCGCATTGCAGAATATGGCACCTGCTATCGTTACGAGCAGAGCGGCGAATTGTTCGGCCTCATGAGGGTACGTTGCCTGCACATGAACGATGCACATATCTATTGCAGCAAAGAGCAGTTTGCGCAGGAGTTTAAAGCAGTAAATGATATGTACCTGAAATATTTTAAAATATTCGGTATTGAAAAATATGTGATGCGTTTGTCGCTGCACGATCCTGAAAAACTGGGCCAGAAATATGTGAACGAGCCGGAACTATGGCAGGAAACCGAAGAACTGGTAAGAAACGTATTGATCGAAACCGGCGTTCCTTTCGTGGAAGTAAAAGGCGAAGGTGCTTTCTATGGTCCGAAAATTGACGTACAGATATGGAGTGCGATCGGGCGTGAGTTTACACTGGCTACCAACCAGGTGGATTTTGCGCAATCCCGCAGCTTTAAACTATCTTTTACCAACCAGCAC
>CAYOLS010000430.1:0-1942 GCA_964404845.1 uncultured Ferruginibacter sp.
CTGGTAAGCCATGATCGTTTCTTCATCAGCCGTATTGCCAATAAAATCTGGGAGATCGATGATCATAAGATCCGTGAATTTAAAGGTACTTATGCGGAATGGGTAGACTGGAAAGAAAGAAGGGCCAAAGAAGCAGCTGCTAACCAAAAAGCACTACCGAAAGAAGAGCCGAAGCCCGTTGTAAAAGAAACAAAACCCACTACCCCTGTCAGCAATGATGCAAAAAAGGAATTGCAGAAACTGAAAACTAAATTTAAAACCCTGGAAGAGCAACTGGAAAAGCTTAAGGTCAATAAAACAAATTTAGAAGCAGCGCTCGCCGATCCTGCCGTGTACAGCGATAAACAAAAATTCATTGAAGCAGAAGCGGCCTATAAAAAAGCGGACAAGGAGTTGGCAGATGCGAATGCCGAGTACGAGCAATTGTTTGAGAAGATAATGGAGTTAGAATAGTGATGAGAAAACGCCAGGGCGTTAATAAAGAACGCAGATTTTCATGATCAATCATGATGATCAGCGTTCTAAAATTCGTGTAATTAGTGTAATTCGTCCCGATAGCTATCGGGATTCGTGTAATAAGAATATGAAAAAAATAGCAATCATCGGCGGTGGCAATTTAGGAACAGCAATAGCGCTGGGCCTGATTAAAAGTGAATTCATTGCGGCGCAGCAGATCACCGTAACCAAGCGCAATACCCATACCCTTGCAGGATTGGCAGCCATCGGTGTAAATGTATCTACCGATAATATCACTGCCGTGCAAAACAGCGACACCATCATCCTTGCCATTAAACCGTTCCAGGTAAAAGAAGTATTGGAACAGGTTGCTCCTGCCCTTTCTGAAAAGCATTTGCTGATCTCTGTTGTTACGGGTGTGAGCCTGGAAGACATGCGTTCTGTGGTTCAGAAAGATATTCCTTTGTTCAGGGCAATGCCGAATACCGCAATTGCTATACAACAAAGCATTACCTGCATCAGTAGTACCAACACCAGTGCAGAAGATAAGATTTATGTAAATGAATTGTTCAGCCAGCTGGGTAAGATCGCAACCATTGATGAAAAGCTGATGAATGCGGCTACCGTACTTGGCGCCTGTGGTACGGCTTATGCCATGCGTTATATCCGTGCCAATATACAGGGTGGTATAGAGATCGGTTTTGATGCTGCAACCGCCAGCCTCATTGCTGCGCAGACAGTAAAGGGTGCTGCTGAATTATTACTCACTACCCACACCCATCCTGAGCAGGAAATTGATAAAGTAACCACGCCCAAAGGCTGTACTATTGCAGGGCTGAATGAAATGGAACACCAGGGATTCAGCTCTTCTTTGATAAAGGGGATTGTAGCCAGTTACAATAAGATCGGGAGCTGATTGTATCCAGATATGAGTTATGAGAGATGAGATAAAAGATTAACAGCAAAAGGGAACGCTGATCATCATGATAATCATGACGATCAGCGTTCTAAAATCCGGGTAATTCGTAGCAAAAATTAGAGCTATAAAATTACGGGTCTGACCTTCGGTACCGACCCTACGCTAATTCGTGAAATTCGCTCCAATTCGTGTAATAAATAAAAATCACATCTTTACCCACTTTATACAAACAGGCTTTGGAATCGAAATGCGTTTACCGCTATCCGTTAGCAATCCTGTTTTTTTATTTCGTTTAAATATTACAATCTCATCCGTATCCTGGTTGGCTACCAATAAAAATTTACCGGAAGGATCAATGCTGAAATTACGGGGCGCTTTTCCTAAAACGGGTTGATGGGCAATCAACATCAATGTACCATCTTTATTCACTTTATAAACAGCAATATTGTTGGCATCTCCCCTGTTGCTGGCATACAAAAATTTTCCATCGGCTGATAAATGAATATCTGCGCTACCAGCAAAACCGTTGAAATCTTTTTCAAGCGAAGAGATCGTTTGTAAGGAAAA
>CAYOLS010000431.1:0-1932 GCA_964404845.1 uncultured Ferruginibacter sp.
CTTTCCAGCCCAGCACCGCTTTTTCTACCAGCACTTCATGTATCGGGCTGGCAGTAAGTGCCCTGTTGAGGGCTTCATCCAGCTCGTCTTTTTTAAACACAATGCCACCGCCTGTACCACCGAGTGTAAAGGACGGGCGCAATACCAGCGGGAATCCTATCTGCTGTGCAAATTCTTTTCCTTCCAAAAAGGAGTTGGCAATTTTTGCAGGACAAACGGGTATGCCCATTTCTATCATCCACTGGCGGAATTTTTCCCTGTCCTCCGCTTTGTCGATGGCTTTTATATCCACACCGATCAGGCTTACATTATATTTTTCCCAGATACCCAGCTCATCTACTTCTTTACAAAGGTTCAGCGCAGTTTGTCCGCCCATAGTAGGCAGTACCGCATCGATCTCGTTCTCATCCAGTATCTGTTCAATACTTTCTACGGTAAGGGGCAAAAGATAAACCCTGTCAGCCATCATGGGGTCAGTCATAATGGTGGCAGGGTTACTATTAATTAAAATAACTTTTATCCCTTCTTCCCGGAGGCTGCGGGCGGCCTGTGTACCGCTGTAATCAAATTCGCAGGCCTGGCCGATAATAATGGGGCCGGAACCAATAATAAGGACTGATTTGATGGAATCGTTTTTAGGCATGTTGAGGCTGCCGTTTTAAAAGCGGCGTGCAAAAGTACTTGTAAAAAAAATGCGTGGCAAATTTTACAGGACTTATATGAGCAACAGGCGAAAAAAAATTACAGGATGCCGATACTTACTTCATATTCAGCTTTCTCATTAAAAGTAACGTCGATCATATCGCCGTTAGAGAAAGAGAACCTTGCCCTGAAAGGGAAAGTTATCTGCTGCAACCGCACCAGGTTTGATTTTCCGGAAGCGATATCGGACCTGTTCACAAAGTCGCCGGAAACTATCTGTATATTGGTTACCTCGGGCGCCGCACTGCCGGAGATCATATAAACATTTAAGTTTATAATGCCTATTTTCTGCGTATTTCTTGTCAGCGAAAAATCCACCCTGTTCACCCTTGTGGTCTTGTCATTTACCACGTAAGGTTTTTCATATTCGCCGATGTATTTATTTCTTTTCCAGAAACCGGTTACAATAGAATCGTTGCCGGCCTTGTTTACAAATTTTATTTCTCCTTTCCCATCCATCAATCCTTTTTTAAAATTGCCGGTATATACTTCTTTATTGGCCCAGGTATAAACACCGTAACCTTCGGGATAACCATTTTTAAATTCACCTTCATAGCTGTCGAGGCCCTGCGCCTTGCCATTGCCGTTTGCTTTACCGTCTTTGCAATCGCCGGTGTAGCTGCCGTTCAATGCATCAACAGAGACTTTACAATTTTGCTGCGCTTGTACGCTGTTAATAAAAATGAAAGAAATAAACAGCAGGGATAATAAGTTCTTCATCTTACCTTGTTTGAGTTAACTTGTAATAATTTTGGCAGTCTAAATATAGATCAAAGAATATGGGGATGAAACAAAAGATAAGCTTTTTTATTTTTTATACATTATTACTCACTGATGCTACCGCACAATATTTTAATAAACCGGCTTACAATAAAGAATATTATACCTGGCCCGTTGGCGCCGTAAAAGCCATCGTGGCAAATTTCGGGGAACTAAGGCCCAATCACTATCACATGGGCCTGGATTGCAGGACGGAACAGGTTGAGAATAAGCCGGTACTGGCAGCAGCGGACGGATACATCGCCAAAGTAAAAATTGAACCCTGGGGATTTGGCCGTGCCATTTACATCAACCATCCCAACGGGCATACAACATTGTATGCACACATGAATGATTTTTATCCTGCACTGGAAGCATATGTAAAAGCGCAGCAATACAAATTGCAAAGCTGGAATGTTTTTTTAGATATTACACCCACTGCTTTTCCTGTAAAGCAGGGTGACCTGATAG
>CAYOLS010000432.1:0-1928 GCA_964404845.1 uncultured Ferruginibacter sp.
GTTTGCTTAGCATTTTGAAAACTGATTCTTCATATTTTTCTAATTGTACTATTTCGTTTTTATTTATATAGTTTAAGAGTAGCGAAGCTTCAATTTGCGTGTCAACTTCAACTACGGAAGACCTGGCTATTTCATAAAATCTCATTTTCTCTTTTGCAGATATTCTTGCAGATCCTTCTGCCAAATTACTACAAACAGATATACAGGCTCTTCGCAATTGACTGACAAGCGTGTATTTTTCTTCCGTTGGATACTTCTTTGTTATTTGATATATTTCCTGCTTTAATAACAATGAAATTTTGTAAACCTCCAGGTTTTTGTGTGATAAATTTAGCATAGTGTAGGGTTTAAGTGATTATGCTTTGAAAAATAAAAACACAAACCCATAATTCCAAATCCTCATTCCCGCTCACCAAACCCACTCACTATTTACCATTCCCCACTTACAGCTTCCCTTCAATTATCTCCAGTGTTTTCCGGATCAAATTCTCTACAGCCGCAGCTCCGTCCTTGCTAAACTCTTTGCTGATGCGGTTTGCAACGATCGCACTTAATGATAAGCAATGATGCCCCAACACTTTTCCCATTCCATATATCGCCGATGTTTCCATTTCAAAATTGCTGATGCGATGCTGGCCAAAGCTAAAGCTGGTGAGGCTGTCTATCAATTGCGGTTGTGTTAAACCCATTCTTAAAACCCGCCCTTGCGGACCATAAAAACCCGGGCATGTTACAGTGATGCCGCTGTGAAAACCATCTACAAATTCTTTCAGCAGGTTCATACCGGCGCCCGTGATGTAAGGGGAGGAGATGCCGTGGTGCAATTGCGTATGTGTATTGAAGGAATGCAGTAACTGCTTCTCTTCTTCATTGCTGCTGTGCTGGTAAAAATTCATAAGGTTATCGAGGCCGAGACCATGTGTGCTTGCCACAAAACTATCCACTGGTATTTCTCTTTGCAAAGAACCGGAAGTGCCCACACGGATAATGTTTAACGATGTAAGTTTTTCTTTAATGGTCCTTGTTTCAAAATCAATATTCACCAGGGCGTCCAGCTCATTTAAAACGATGTCGATATTATCCGGGCCGATGCCGGTGCTTGTAACCGAAATTCTTTTTTTGCCCACATAGCCTGTATGTGTTACAAATTCCCTGTGCTGGTTCCTGAATTCAATGCTGTCGAAATGTTTGCTTACTTCTTTCACCCTGTCAGGGTCACCTACGGTGATGATGGTATCTGCAATTTCTTCCGGCCTGCAATTAACATGGTAAATGGCTCCACGATCGTTAATAATGAGCTCTGATGCTGCTATACTGTTCATATCATATTATTTTAAAAAATATCAGCGTTAGTTTTATGTTGATTTGAAAATATGGATAAAAATACCCTATTTTTGCCAACCTGAAACAGTATTACTGAATCAGTTATGGTCCTTTGGCCGAGTGGCTAGGCACAGCTCTGCAAAAGCTTTTACAGCGGTTCGAATCCGCTAGGGACCTCCAAAAGGAATTATCAAATAGATAATTCCTTTTTTTATTTTATCTTCCTATACATCTTATTTCATTTTCAAAAGCATATCTGGATAACCGGAAGTGCTGAATGCTAAAAAAGGAGCAATGCCCGTCAAAATTAAAAGAATATACGAACCATCATCGTCATCTGACGGTTACAGGGTGTTGGTCGACCGGCTTTGGCCGAGGGGCATAAAAAAGGAAGCTGCACAAATAGATCTGTGGTTAAAAGAAATCGCACCATCTTCAGTATTGAGAAAATGGTTTAACCATGAACCGGAAAAGTGGCAGTCTTTTATTAAAAAGTACTCCAAAGAATTACAGGGGTCGACCGCCCTTGCCGAATTAATTTCACTGGCAGGCAAACACAAAGCCTTAACACTGCTATATGCAGCAAAGGAAGAACAATTCAACCA
>CAYOLS010000433.1:0-1925 GCA_964404845.1 uncultured Ferruginibacter sp.
AAAAGCTTGGAGTAATTGAACTCATGACTTTTTACAAACGGAATGGTCGTTATCGGCATTTTAGCATCTGTGAAATAGCGCATCTTGCCATCCACTGATATAGAATCGTATTTTACGGGCACTCCTTTCTCATCTACATTCTCCATGGGGTTTTTTGCCGGAAAATATTCCCGCTTTACCACAACGCTGTCGTTGAAATAAAGTGTAGTGCCTACAATAATGCCTAACATCACCTGCCCGAAGATTTTAAACCTGCCTGCCAAACCATCTGCATCTGTTTTTTTATAATCAATCCCTTTTTCTTTGGCAATGCGTTTTGCTTTGAGCTTTAAATAATCGTCAATAAAGCCGATAGCGCCTAACCAAACTGTACACAGTACCATCAGGCGGATGTATACCTTATCAAGATTTGCCAGCAACAAGGTTGGTATGATGATGGCCAATATGATAATGATACCACCCATGGTTGGCGTACCTTTCTTTTGCTGTTCGCCTGCCAGGCCAAGATCCCTTACCGTTTCGCCCAGTTGTTTTTTCTGTAAGAACCTGATCAGCTTTTTACCATAAACAGTTGTAATGATCAGCGACAGGATCATTGCCAGCAACACCCTGAAGCTGATGAATTGAAAAAGCCCGGCTCCCGGGAAACGGAAGTCTTCTTTTACAAGCCATTCAAATAAGTGGTACAACATGTTTTTTTAATTTGCTAATATGATAATATGCTGATGTGCTAATTTTTTATAGCCGATCATTTATACTTTTATTGTTACAGTTTTTGCATTAGCACATCAGCATATTAGCTAACCAGCTAACTATTTCTATTTTTCTAACAGTGCAAACATCTCCGCCAATACCTTCTTATCATCAAAATCATGCTTCACACCTTTTACTTCCTGGTATTTTTCATGACCCTTTCCTGCTATTAAAACAATATCTTCTTTATCGCTCAGGCTCACAGCCGTTTTAATGGCTTCTTTCCTGTCTGCTATGCTGATGCATTTTTTCTTTGCCACTACACCTACTCCTGCTTCCATATCTTTTATGATCTCCAACGGGTCTTCATTTCTCGGGTTGTCGGAAGTGAAGATCACTTTGTCGCTGTACTCGCAGGCTACTTCCGCCATCACCGGCCTTTTCGTTTTATCCCTATTTCCACCGCAGCCAACCACCGTAATTATTTTTTCATGGCCCTGGCGCAGGTTCTTTATGGTGGCGAGCACATTCAGCAAAGCATCGGGCGTGTGTGCATAATCAACAATGCCTACTACTTTCTGGTTGCTGCTGATGGTATAATCAAATCTTCCTTCTGCGCCATCCATATTGCTTAATTTCAGCAGCACGTTTTGTTTTTCTTCTCCGAGACAAACTGCAGCGCCGTACACTGCGAGCAGGTTGTAGGCGTTGAACTCACCGATCAGCTTAAAATGTACTTCCACATCATTCACCGTCATGTGCAGGCCTGCAAGACTATTGTCTAAAATTTTCCCCTTAAATGCAGCCATTGTTTTAAGGCTGTAGAAATATTTTTTAGCATCCGTATTCTGCAGCATCACAGCGCCTCTTTTATCATCGGCATTACTGATGGCAAAAGCATTTTTAGGCAGGCCATCGAACCATGATTTTTTTACCCGGATGTACTCATCAAATGTTTTATGATAATCCAGGTGATCATGGGTGATATTGCTGAACAGCGCTCCAACAAATTGCAAACCCGCAATGCGCTGCTGCTCTATAGCATGACTGCTGCATTCCATGAACACATAACTGCAACCGGCCTCCTGCATTTGCTTGAGCAAACGGTTCAGGCTGATGGCATCCGGCGTGGTATGCGTGGAAGGAAAAACTGTTTCTCCCACCTGGTACTGTACCGTGCTTACGAGCCCGCATTTATAACCCAGCGATGTAAAGAGCTTGAATAACAAAGT
>CAYOLS010000434.1:0-1915 GCA_964404845.1 uncultured Ferruginibacter sp.
TTTTCATTTATAAGTGCATGGTCTACTTCGGATATATCTTTTACCGATCCATCCTTGAATAAAATGTAGATATGCTCATCCTCAAAATTATACGTACTGCTGATGGCTTCGCCGGTAAATACCAGCCATTCGGCATCTTCTTTTGAAATCCCTACCCTGGCTGCGATCTCTTCTGTTTTTTCCAGTACAGACATTTCATTAAAAGGTTCCGCTGCATATTTCACCTTCAATAAATGACGGTCGATGATGCCCTGGCAAAGAATAGATAGCACTTTATCAGGATGGCCGCACCAGTGCTTGATCGCAACCTGCACATCGTGGTCATCAATACTGCAAAACTGCTCCAGCGTTATGTTTTCCAATGGCTGGTTAATAAAACTATTGAGCGGTTCATGACAGCTGGCTTTTACAAATTTGGCCCTTTTAATAATCCGGCGAAGCATTTGCTCCGCACTTAACACAGTTTTATGTAAATACACCTGCCAGTACATGAGCCTGCGTGCCACCAGGAATTTTTCAATAGAATAAATTCCTTTTTCTTCTATCATGAGCTCGCCGTTGTGTACGGTAAGCATTTTTAAGATACGGTCGTAACCAATGGAGCCTTCGATCACACCGGTAAAAAAGCTATCCCTGTTCAGGTAATCCATCCGGTCCACATCCAGCTGGCCACTTACCAGTTGGTGCAGGAATTTTTTGGGATATTGATCGGTAAAAATATCAATGGCCATTTGCAGCCTGCCATCAAATTGTTTGTTGAGGTCTTTAAAGATCAGGAGCGATATCTGCTCATGGTGCATTCCTTCTGCCAGCACATGTTCCAGTGCATGGGAAAAAGGGCCATGACCAATGTCGTGCAACAAAATAGCTACTTTGGCGGCCTGCTTTTCCTGGGGAGTTATCTCTACGCCTTTAGCGCTTAATTCGTGTAAAGCGAGGCACATTAAATGATAAGCGCCTAAAGAGTGATGCAATCTTGTATGCACAGCGCCGGGGTACACAAGATGTGCCATCGCCATCTGGTGTATACGCCTGAGCCTTTGGTAATAAGGATGCGCAATGAGTTGCAGTACCAGCTCATCATCTATTGTAATAAAACCATAAACCGGGTCGTTGATTATTTTATGAAAGGGCATAATTTCTGCAAATTGTTAAATATCTATAAAAGTGCTGCAAAGCTACGGAGGGCGGTTTTAAAAAGGTAAATTTGTTCGGAGGCCATAGGCAGACCATAGTGCATAGACCATGGTCCATAGCCAGGCAAAAACATTATAACCATCACTGTTTATTTGTAGCCTTCAAAATAACTGACTGATCTATGGGCTATCGACCATAGACTATCGACTAAAAAAACCTAATAACCGATGAGTATAGCTAAAATTCTTTGGGTAGATGATGAAATAGACAGTTTGCAATCGCAGATCATGTTCCTGGAAAATAAAGGATATGTTGTAGACACCAAGACCAACGGTTTTGATGCCGTGGAATATGTAAAGGATAATATTGTGGATGTAGTACTGATGGATGAAAGCATGCCCGGACTTACAGGCCTGCAGGTATTGCAGCAATTGAAAGAAGTGAACAGCACTTTACCTGTTGTGCTTATTACAAAAAACGAAGCAGAGAACCTGATGGACGAAGCCATTGGCAGCCAGATCAGCGATTACCTGATAAAACCTGTAAATCCCAACCAGGTTTGGCTGAGCCTTAAAAAAATAATCGACAATAAAAGACTGGTGGCGGAGAAGACCACGAGTGCTTACCAGCAGGAGTTCCGCAACCTGTTCATGGCGCTGAACAATAATCCTGATTACAACGAATGGATGGACCTGTACAAAAAGCTGGTGTACTGGGAACTGGAAATGAAAAAAAGCGACAGTCCTGAAATGCAGGAAGTATTTGCCACGCAAAAGCA
>CAYOLS010000435.1:0-1905 GCA_964404845.1 uncultured Ferruginibacter sp.
AAAGATCGTTGCTTTTTTAAAGAACACCGCTGTAAAAGTAAAAGGCGCTTTTCCACATTGGATCAATGGTGCAAGCGGTGCTATTATTCCTTTTAGCGCTACAGACGATGGTGCTGACCTGGTAGAAACATCTTACCTCATGATGGGGCTGCTGACCGCAAGGCAATATTTCAATGGTGCTGATCCTGCTGAAACAACTTTGCGAAGCGACATCAATACTTTATACGATAATGTAGAATGGGACTGGTTCCGCAATGGCGGACAGCAGGTACTGTATTGGCATTACAGCAATACAAACGGCTGGACCATTAACCTGCCTATCCGTGGCTGGAATGAATGTTTGATCACTTATGTAGTGGCAGCAGCTTCCACTACACATGGCATACCTGCATCTGTATACAATAATGGTTGGAAAGGCGGCGGGCAGTTCCTCAACGGCAATAGCTACTTCGGCTATCCCTTACCGTTAGGCCCGGCCCAGGGCGGTCCTTTGTTCTTTTCACATTATTCTTTCCTCGGTATCAATCCCAACAGCCTTACAGATGTTTCGGCCAGTTATACTACGCAGACTAAAAATCATACGCTCATTAATTATAGCTATTGCAAAGGAAATCCAAGAAGCTATTTCGGCTACAGCGATTCGGTATGGGGACTTACTGCCAGCGATATTGAGAATGGCTATACTGCCAGCTCACCAACCAATGACCTGGGTTTTATAGCACCTACAGCTGCGCTGTCTTCCATGCCTTTTACACCCAGCGAATCCATGGCAGCGTTAAAGTTTTATTATTATGTGCTCGGCGACAAGCTATGGAAGGAATACGGTTTTGTGGATGCTTTTTCATTGCATAACTTATGGTTTGCCGATTCGTTCCTGGCCATTGACCAGGGCCCTGTTTTATTAATGATAGAAAATTACCGCACCGGGTTATTATGGAACCTGTTTACAAGCTGCCCCGAAATTAAAACAGGAATGCAGTCTTTAGGATTCAGTGCATCTTATTTATAACGACAAAACTTTTTTAATTGAGAAAGAATATTGCCTGGCTCGTTTTATTCATTGCTGTCGCAGGTGCCAGCTCCTGCACAAAAAAAATACATTCATGGCAAAATGATCCGGCAGGTAAAATAGCTGCTGCAGATACTGCCCTGTTCAACCTTGTACAAAAACAAACCTTTCAATATTTTTATGCAGGAGCCGAGCCGGTGAGTGGTTTGGCAAGAGAAAGGTTTCACTCCGATAATAAATATCCCCAAAACGATAAGCACGTGGTAACCAGTGGTGGCGCAGGTTTTGGCGTAATGGCATTGCTCGTAGGTATTGAAAGAGGATTTATAACAAAAGAAGAAGGGCGACAACAATTGGAAAAGATCGTTTCATTTTTAGAAAAGGCAGACCGTTTTCATGGCGCATGGCCGCATTGGTGGAACGGTGAGACGGGAAAAGTAAAACCTTTCAGTCCCAATGATGATGGCGGCGATCTGGTAGAAACAAGTTTCATGGTCCAGGGCTTATTATGTGTACGACAATATTACCAGCACGGCAATACCGCTGAAAAAGCATTGGCTGCAAGGGCAGATAAATTATGGAAGGAAGTAGAATTTGATTGGTACAGGAAAGGAGAAAATGTTTTGTACTGGCACTGGAGCCCCGATAAAGGCTGGAAAATGAATTTGCAGGTGCGGGGTTACAACGAATGCCTTATCATGTATGTGCTTGCAGCATCTTCGCCTACGCATAGCATTCCGGCAGAAGTATATCATGATGGCTGGGCTCAGAATGGAAAGATCGTTCACCAGTCAGTGTATAAAAAAGATACGCTGCAATTATTTTACCAGGGAGATCCTCCGTATGGCGGGCCGCTTTTCTGGGCGCACTATTCTTATCTCGGCCTCGATCCACGT
>CAYOLS010000436.1:0-1902 GCA_964404845.1 uncultured Ferruginibacter sp.
GGTAAGATCGGTTTCATTGAAGACAAAGAGTTGCAGAACGATATCATGGACTTGTACCAGGAAGATATCCCTGCGCTGAACTGGGGTGCAGATTATTACAATGGGATGAAAATGAAATTGAGGGAATATTGTTTTTCAATTGCCAAAAGAACACCTAACGGAGAAGGTGAAATGTATGATATGGCATTAACGACAGATCAGGCTTATTTCTGGGCCTCAGACCTGAGCTATACTGATGAAATAGTAGATCGCTATAATAACTGCATAAAAAAAAGCACTAAGATCATAGAAGCGATCAACAAGAAATACGATTTAAAATAATTGCCTATTTTTGTGCCTGAAAATTTGGTTTGCCCTGCAAGCATCCAATCATTTACTGGTTTCCCGGCATAAGTACCGGGATCAAATTAAAAATTCATGGCAGTATTACACAACAGGGTCTCCCAGGAGGAGCTCAAGAAGCGCCTGTACGAAGAAACGTTTCACAGGCATACCGTTTCATTTTATCATTATTTTTTTATTGAAGATCCCGTTACATTCAGGGATGAACTATATAAAGGTTTGGATGCGCTGAAAGTATTCGGGCGTATTTACATTGCGCAGGAAGGGATCAATGCACAGATCAGTGTGCCGGAAGATAATTTTGAAGCCTTTAAAGCTTTCCTGTACAGCTTTTCGCCGCTCAATGGTATCCGCCTAAATATTGCTGTAGAGCACCAGGCAGAAAATGACAGCCGTGCTACAGGTGGCAAATCTTTCTGGGTGCTTAAAATAAAAGTGCGTAACAAGATCGTTGCAGATGGCATTGAAGACCCATCATTTGATATGGCCAACAAAGGCCGGTATGTGAATGCAGAAGAATTCAATAAGCTTACAGAAGATAGCGATACTATTGTAGTGGATATGCGTAACCACTACGAATATGAAGTAGGGCATTTCAACAATGCCATCGAAATACCCAGCGATACTTTCAGGGAACAATTACCCATGGCGGCGGCAATGCTGGATGATAAGAAGGATAAGAACATCATCATGTATTGCACAGGCGGTATCCGCTGCGAAAAAGCAAGTGCGTATATGCTTCACCGTGGTTTTAAAAATGTGTTCCACCTGGAAGGCGGTATCATCAACTATGCGAACAAGGTTAAAGAACAACAGCTGGATAATAAATTCAGGGGAAAGAACTTTGTATTTGATGACAGGCTGGGGGAGCGTATCACAGATGAGATCATTGCGAAATGCCACCAGTGCGGCAAGCCGGCAGATACACATGTGAACTGTGCCAATGAAGCCTGCCACCTGTTGTTCATACAATGCGAGGATTGTGCAAAAAAGTATGAAAATTGCTGCAGTACTGCCTGCCAGGAAGTGACGCACTTACCGGAAGAAGTGCAGAAAGAATTAAGAAAAGGAATTGATAAAGGGAATATGGTATTTAATAAGGCCAAACAAAGGTTGAGGCCGAGGATAGAACCGGAATAATATTTTATTTTAACGCAAAGAGCGCAAAGTTTTTTCGCAAAGTACGCAAAGGCTCTGCGCTCTTTGCGTTCCTTCCTTTGCGGTTAAATCTCCTTCACATAACATTCTTTCCCCCCCACATTCTTCAAACTAAACCCACTCACTTTTAAAAAATCCAAATGCCCTTTATTGGCTACTTCATTGTACACAATCCGCTTCACCCCCTTTGATACCAGGAAATCTTTTTCCTTTTCAAAAATAAAAGAGCCTACTTTATAATCCCTGTACTTTGGCAAAGTATAATTGAGTGCAACAAAAGCATCGCCGTTTGGTTTTAATGCTGCACTAAACATATTGGCGATCACCACATCTCTCGTTACTACAAAATTTAAATTGCCTTCTAACTCCTCCTGTTTAAATGCAGGGAAATAACCGTTGATA
>CAYOLS010000437.1:0-1897 GCA_964404845.1 uncultured Ferruginibacter sp.
GCCGGATGAAGATATACAGGTTAGCGTTATTGAACTTACCAATGCGGAAGAATTGTTTAAAGCCAATGCCACAACCATCAGTAATGGAAGGCTGCTGGCTTCCGGTGGTTGTTATTATATCGGCATGACATCGGGTAGCAGTAAACTACGGGTAAAAAAAGGGGAAGCATTGCAGGTAGAATTTCCTGTGTTAAAACAGGCAGAAATGGAGTTGTTCTATACAGAGAGAGATTCCTCCGGTAACATGAACTGGCAAAGAGCAGGTGTAACGCTGCAAGCCGCAGCAAAGGGAGAATCCCTTGAATTTGCGGAGACGGGATATGATGATCCGCCCGTTATGCCGGGCCTTATGGTAAACGGAGAAGGTGAGGCTATTGTTTACCGTTCGCTTGATAAAAAAGTTTTCCTGAAGGATAAGATGATGACCGTACAACAATTGATCGACACCGTTAACAGAACAGGTATAAAGATCATTGTTGATACGGTGAGACCATGGCCTAAATTCAGCGCCGCAGATCTTGCAAGAGGAAGGGTAGATACGAATTACCTGCTGAAAGTATTCGGTCCCGAAAAACAATTCATCCTTAAAACCATCGCACAGGTACAGCAGGAAAAGGCTGATAAGGAAAAAGTATCGCAGCTCAGCAAAGAAGCTATTGATAAATGGGAACCTCAAAGCCTGGCGGGAGCCCTGCAAAAATATTACAGCCCTGCGCCCATCACCAGGCTCGGCTGGATAAACTGCGATCGTTTTTACGGAGCTCCGCAGGAGGAAGAGCTGGAGCTGAACCTTCCGATTACTTTTAATGGAACCAAAGTGCAATATTTCTTACTCTACACATCCATCAATGGCTGCATGAAGGGAGAAGCAACGGTTAACGAAGCCGGAAAATTGCTGATCAGCAAACAGCCTTCGGGAGTATCGCTTACAGTACTTGCTTTTGCCAAAATGAACGGGGAAATTTATCATTGTAAAAAAACAATTGTTACAGGAAGGGAGCGCATGCTCAGTTTAACTCCTGAAGTGATCGCCACAGCAGCATTCAATAAAATGTTTGGAAGGAATGTAAAAGCGTGATATGGCTTATCCCGGAATTATTATCCCGGGTAGTTAAGGTAATCCTGTACCCATTTTCAGATTTACTTGTTAACTTCAAGATGTATACTCACTCAGGAAACCGCAGCAGGTATGATATATAAAACCTTCCAGCCCCAAGCCGATCTGCAAGCGTTGGTTAAATGCTATTGGACACTGGAAGTTCCTGCAGTACCGAATCCACAAAAGCAGCGCATTGTACCTGATGGCTGCATGGAGCTGATCTTTATATTAGGCGATGATATCAGGCGGTATATTTCTCCCAAAGAATTTATTATACAGCCAAGGGCGCTGGTAGTAGGGCAGATCACAGAACCATTTGTGATAGAACCAACAGGGTATGTGCATTGCTTTGCTACCCGTTTTTATCCTTATGGTTTTTCCAATTTTATAACAACAGCACTCAGGGAACTGGAAAATAAAGAAACGCCTATTGCGCAATTGTTTGATGAAGTAACTGCAACGGATTTGGAACAGGCGATCATAGCTGCCGGGAGCAGTGAGCAAAGAATTGAGATCGTAGAAAAATTCCTGTTAGACAAGCTTAATGAAGAGGCGATCATTGACCGGATCGTTAAAAAAGCGATAGATGCCCTTTTGTCAACCAACGGCAGCAAACCTATCAAAGCTATTCTCCAGGAAGATCCTTCAAAGAGAAGGCAGCTTGAAAGAAAATTCATCAAACAGGTTGGTTTAAGCCCCAAGCAACTTGGCAAAGTAATAAGATTGCAGGCTGCTATAAAAACACTGCTCTCGGAAAATCCGAAACGGGGATCTCAATAATTGAAATTAAATTTTTCA
>CAYOLS010000438.1:0-1891 GCA_964404845.1 uncultured Ferruginibacter sp.
TATATTGTTTCTCCGTCAGCTCTTCTTTATCAAAACTCCCTTCCAGTACGATCAACGCATGTCCTGTAGGATCGTAGGGCGTATTGGAATCGCCGACATATTTCAGTTCACGGCCTTCGCCGATGGTACCATGCACATCAATATAAAAATGATAAGGAATATCCGCCCAGGGTTCCTTGATCCTTCCATCTGACATAGGACTACGCTCCTGCGAAAATTTTTGCAGCCCTTTCAATTTTTGCCGCAGTGTTCTTTTATAATTCTGGCTCACCGCCGTATGATGAATAGTGATCCTGTTGATCGTATGTTTCTTTACCGGCAACACAGGTGCTGCTGCACCCCATTGTTCCCTTGTAACAATAGGTATGCCTTCAGGCAGGCTAACTTCCTGGCTTACTTTACAGGCAGGAAAAGCAAAAAGCAGCAATAATAAAATATAAACCGGCTGGCAGCGACCCATGAAATGATTTTAGAAAACAAGTTACATTAAAATAAAAAGGTGATCCATTGCGGGACCACCTTTATTTGTTGGAATACTACCCTTATACTAAATCAAATCTGTCCAGGTTCATTACTTTCACCCAGGCAGCAACAAAATCATTTACAAATTTATCTTTTGCATCTGCGCTTGCATATACTTCTGCAACAGCTCTCAGTTCTGAGTTTGAACCAAATACAAGGTCAGCACGGGTGCCGGTCCAGGTTGGTTGTTCTGTAGCACGATCATAGCCCTGGTACAACTCACGGTCTTCTGAAGCTGCTTTCCATGCAGTGTTCATATCCAGCAGGTTTACAAAAAAGTCGTTGGTCAGTGTTCCTGGTTGCTTGGTAAAAACACCATGGGCAGAACCATCGAAGTTCGCATTCAGCGCACGCATACCACCAACCAGTACGGTCAGTTCAGGAGCGGTCAATGTGAGCAATTGTGCTTTATCTATCAGCAATGCTTCTGTTGATGCATTGTAATTTCCTTTGCGGTAGTTGCGGAAACCATCAGCAACTGGCTCCAGGTAAGAAACAGATTCCACATCTGTTTGTTCCTGCGTTGCATCCATGCGACCTGCAGTGAAAGGCACTTTGATATTTTTGCCGGCATCCTTCGCCGCTTTTTCTACCGCTGCACTACCTGCCAGTACAATGATATCTGCCACAGATATTTTTTTGCCGCCGCTTTGTGCTGCGTTAAATTCTTTTTGTATGCCTTCCAATACATCCAGCACTTTTGATAATTGCGCAGGATTATTTGCCTGCCAGTAACGCTGCGGTGCCAGGCGGATCCGTGCACCATTAGCACCGCCCCGTTTATCCGATCCACGGAAGGTAGAAGCTGAAGCCCATGCTGTAGAAACCAGTTGTGGTACTGTCAACCCTGAGTTCAGTATTTTTTCTTTCAGCGCTGCAATATCATTATCATCTACCAATGCATGATCAACAGCAGGTATCGGGTCCTGCCACAGCAGTTCTTCCTGCGGCACATCATTGCCCAGGTATCTTGTACGTGGCCCCATATCCCTGTGCGTTAATTTGAACCATGCCCTTGCAAACGCATCTGCAAATGCTTCAGGGTTTTCCAAAAAGCGACGGGATATTTTTTCAAATGCAGGATCCAATCTTAAGGTAAGATCAGTCGTAAGCATCGTAGGCAAATGTTTTTTAGAAGGATCGTATGCATCAGGAATGATCGCTTCTGCATTTTTTGCCACCCACTGGTGAGCGCCTGCAGGACTTTTTGTTAATTCCCATTCAAATGCAAACAGGTTCTCAAAAAAGTTATTGCTCCATTGTGTGGGCGTTTTGGTCCAGGTAACTTCCAGGCCACTGGTAATGGTATCAGCGCCTTTGCCTGAGCCATAATCACTCTTCCAGCCAAAACCTTGCTGGTCCATACCTG
>CAYOLS010000439.1:0-1877 GCA_964404845.1 uncultured Ferruginibacter sp.
TTCCTGTTATTGGTAAGAAATATGTGAGTGTAGTTGCTTTCGCTTTCGCAATGGATAATATCAGCAAGTTCGAAGAACTGTACCCCATCTTTTACAGGCAAGCCGATGCGTTCATTTTTCTCTACAGGAGTTTGCACCTGCTGTAGCAGGATATTTAATTTTTCCTCCAGCTTGCCGTTATTACTTTTCCTCCGGAGCAGTCTTTCCACTGCCTCCTGTAACTCCCTGATGTCAATGGGCTTTAATAAATAATCAATGGCAGAATGTTTAAAGGCTTTGATAGCAAACTGGTCGTAGGCTGTTGTAAAAATCACTTCGTAATTGATGGCAACTGTTTCCTTCAACACATCAAATCCATTTTTGTAGGGCATTTCTATATCGAGAAAAACTACATCCGGTCTTTGTGCCAAAATTGCGGCAATCCCTTCCTCTGCCGATGCACAGCAACCAATCACTTCTATACCTGTACAATATTGCTGCAGCTGTATCTTTAATACTTCCAGCGCATTTTTTTCATCATCTATCAATATAGCTCTCTGCATACTCATTGGCTTATAAAGTTAAAAGGAATAATAAGCGTTACAGTGGTGCCTGCAGCGTTGCCCGCTTCATCTTTTTTATCAATAATGGTAAGACTGGTAGGAACATCGGTGAGCTGGTTCAGCAGCGAGATCCTGTTTTCAGTTATCTGCATACCATAACTTTTTTTCCTGAGCACCTGCTTGGATTTTAGCTGGCCCGCTTTCTCCCTGCCAACACCATTGTCGTCTATCACTACCTGCAGTTTCTGATCGCCGGCTGGCGAAAAGGAAAGCAGCAGGGTACCCTTGCTTTTTTTATGGAGCAATCCATGCCATATCGCATTTTCAACATAGGGCTGTATAAGCATGGAAGGGATACAGATCGTTTCTGCCGGAATTGCATCGCTTACCGTGATACTATAGTCAAAAGCATGATCGAAACGAAGGGCTTCCATTTCAAGGTAAAGCTCCAGCATACCTGTTTCGCTGGCCAGGGAAATATTCTGCTGGTTGCTGTGATCCAGTATCAGCCGCATCAGCCTTGAAAAACGGGTAAGGTATTGTGAAGCTTCGTAGTGCTGGTTGCGTAGTACATACTTTTGTATGCTGTTGAGGCTGTTAAAAATAAAGTGTGGATTCATCTGTGCACGCAGCGCTTTCATTTCTGTTTCTACCAGCTGCTGCCTGAAGGAAGCCTTTATTTGCTCTTCCCTGCGCACCTGCGACATCCTGTAGCGGTAAGCATACCAGGCCAGCAACAACAGCAGGCACAGGGCCAGTGTTATGAACCACCATTGCAGGTATGCCGGGGGGCGTATGTGTATCCGCAATAATGTTTCATCACCCCACACCCCATCACTGCCGGCAGCCTTAACCCTGAAGGTGTAATTGCCATACGCCAGTCCTGTGTAGGAAGCATTATTGAGCTGACCACTGTATATCCAGCCTGCATCAGCATTATCCAGCTTATAGGCATATTGGTTCCTGTTGCTGTTATTGAATACCAGTGCCGCAAATTCTATTTGTAAATAATTGTTATTGTGGGAGAGATTGAGCTCCGCAGCATCTCCTAGACTATGTGCATATTCCCTGCTCATTACTTTTACAGAATTTAACCGGACATGTGGCCTGCGGTTGTTCCAGCGGTAAGCCTGCAGGTCAATGAGCGACAGGTTGCCAAATAATTGCTGCACGAGCAGGCCCGGGGATAGTATGGTAAAGCCATAACCACTTCCTTCGGCTGCAAGACCGTTTTGCATGGAAAGCACCGAGATTACTTTTTTGCTGAACGGGTCAAATTTTAAAAGACCTGTTGAGTTGCTGATCCATATCGTACTGTCAGCAGGATCGGGCCTG
>CAYOLS010000440.1:0-1867 GCA_964404845.1 uncultured Ferruginibacter sp.
CCTGGGGCGACAACACGCATGCATTGGTTACAGAAGGCCTGCGTGGAAAACAAACAACACAGACCAGCTTATACAATCCATCTTCAGGAAGCTTAGAAAAGCTGATGAGCCGCAATACAACAGATGCTTACAGCAACCCCGGCAGCCCTGTTACAGTTCCCAACAAGTATGGTAAAAACGTGTTGCAGCTGAGCAGCGATGGAAAAAGTATTTTCTACAACAACACTGCCGGCAGCTCGCCTAAAGGAGATCTTCCTTTCCTGCTCTCGTACGACCTTACTACCAAAAAAGCAGATACACTCTGGCGCTGCCAGGAAGGTTATTACGAAACAGTGGTGCGTCTCCTTGATCCAAATAAGCTAAGCCTTGTAACAAGAAGGGAATCCAAAACGGATATGCCGAATTACTGGTTAAAAAATCTGCGTTTACGCATTGCCGACAGGAAGCTGACTGATTTCAAAAACCCTTATCCTCAGATGGAAGGTGTTAGCAAAGAAAAGATCCGCTACAAAAGAGCCGATGGTGTTGACCTGACGGGTGATCTTTACCTTCCTAAAGGTTATAACAAGGAAAAAGATGGTCCGTTGCCGGTGCTCATCTGGGCTTACCCTGCAGAATTTAATTCAGCTGCCGATGCTGCGCAGGTGCGTGGGAGCGAATACAGGTTCACATTGCTGAGCGGCCCTTCTCCATTAAGCCTCGTAACACAGGGCTACGCTGTATTGAACAATGCAGAAATGCCGATCGTTGCTACCGACAAGGATAAAAAACCGAATGATAATTTTGTAGAACAGCTAAGAATGAACGCAGAAGCTGCCATCAATTATTTAAGCGAAAGAGGCGTGGGCGACAGGAACCGCATGGCAGTTTCCGGGCA
Source organism: uncultured Ferruginibacter sp. (assembly GCA_964404845.1). GTDB lineage: Bacteria > Bacteroidota > Bacteroidia > Chitinophagales > Chitinophagaceae > Ferruginibacter. Next base: position 878 of record CAYOLS010000440.1, read on the forward strand.
CAGCTATGGCGCTTTTATGACCGCAAACCTGTTGGCGCATACCAACTTGTTCAAAGCCGGCATTGCACGCAGCGGTGCTTACAATAGAAGCCTTACACCGTTTGGTTTCCAGAACGAAGACCGCACTTACTGGCAGGCAACGCAGCTGTACAACGAAATGAGCCCGTTCAACTATGCGGATAAAATAAAAACGCCTATTCTCCTCATACATGGTGATGCAGATAACAACACCGGCACTTTCCCAATCCAGAGCGAAAGGTTGTTCAATGCCATTAAAGGGCATGGCGGCACGGTACGTTATGTAAGCCTGCCGTTTGAAAGTCATGGTTATGCAGCGCAGGAAAATGTATTGCATGTACTGGCAGAACAATATGAGTGGCTGGAGAAGTATGTGAAGAATGCGAAATAAGATCAGTCCATATCTTTTTCAAAAATGATCCTGACATCGTCGGGTAAAAAGGCCTCCATCATGGGGCCTTTTTTTATGGTGATAAATGTCCAGTGCGGGGAAACATCATCTCTTATGCCGACCATACAATTCTTCTTATAAAAACAATAGCTCCTTGTGGTTTCATCAAACCATATATTCTTTTTCCCATACTGTTCTTCAAATATGGATAACATAAATGCCTTTTTTTCCTGGTACTTTTTCTTTTTCAGGTTCACCGTTTCGTCTGCCCTAAAACGCACTGCCATCAGCATCGTATATTCCAGCTTTACAAATTCACCTTTATCATGTTCTATCAACTGTCCTATCTTATCTATTTGTAACAAGTCGCAGGTAAGATCGAGTGTATTATTATGCAATGTATCGTGCAATTGTTTTCTCATTACTTTTTTGGGCACCAGGTTAAAAAGATTAGGATAGGTCAGCAACAGTACCCCATCGTAATCTTCTGCAAAAAAGCATTCATAAAACTGCTTTAACCTTTTGCCAAGTCCTGGTACATGTGTAGCCATTTTTTCTACTTCATCCATATTCATGCTTTA
>CAYOLS010000441.1:0-1824 GCA_964404845.1 uncultured Ferruginibacter sp.
GCCCGCTGCTACCGCAACAGGCAATGCAATATGATCCAGCACATTGTCCAGCCAGGGAACATAGTAAGCTACTATTTCAACAATGCTCGCTGAAGCTAAAATATAAAAAGCGGTCCAGCCGTTCAGCCATTCAAAACCCGACCCGAATGTATGGAAACCGCTAAGCGATGCAATATTGGCTGCCAGCAAAGGAACAAATATCCTGAAGCCACTACTGGCCGCAAGCCCAAGCCCAATACATATGGAAAGGAGTAGGTTCAAAGTTCAAAGTTTAAAGTTCAAGGTTCATCACTCATCACTCCTTACAAGTTACACTAAAAAAATATTCACCCGCTTATCCCAACACTTCCTGCAATACTGCCAGCGTTTTCATGTTTCCAAAATCCGGGATGTGTAAAGCATAATATTCTAAATAACGATTGAGCAAAGCCCTCCTTTTCTGATGGTGCAGTCTTACTTGCTCCAGTTCCGCCGGTTGCATGATCTGTAGCAACTCTGCAGTGATCAATGCATCTTCTTTTTCTAAAAAATAAAGATGAGATGGATGCTGGTCTGTAAAAATGCCTTCCTGCAGATCAAGGTATAGGGCATCAGATTCCATCAGCTCCGGTTCTATATCATTAATTCTAAACCCGAAAAAATGGGAAAGATGAAGCGTAAAGAACAAAGGAAAATTGGCAGCGATATTTGCAGGCGCTTTGTCCAGCTGCTGCAAGGCATCTTCACAAAAATAAAAAAGGTCAGTGTTCTGCTCCGGTTGTTTGAGTGTTTTGTACAGCAGCTCCATCATATATAAGGCAATGCTGTTCTTTACCACATTGCTCAGCACTTCATGTTCTAAATAGCTCCAGCTGCATTCTTTAATGCGCTGTATGTTTTTCTGCTCGTAATGGTACACTTCCATATCGAGCAGGGAAGCAGGTTGGTATAATACGGCTTTGCTGCCTGTTTTTTTGCTGCTGCGGGCACCGTTTACCATATATGCCTGCACACCAAACAGTTCGGTAAAAACAGTTACTACCAGGCTGGTTTCACCATATTTTATGACCCTCAATACAATACCCCGTGTTTTGTGCGTCATTGCCTTGCAATATTAGTGGATGTGCGCATTTTTTGCCTGTAATGCAGCTGAAAACATTTTTCTTTGCAAAAAAATTGAAACGTTTATGTGGAAGTCGCTGGCAAAATTTGTATTAAAAAATAAGGTCATTTTATTAGTGCTATTGGCTGTAAGTACTGCTGTAATGGGATATTTTGCCAGTAAAATAAAACTGAGCTACGAATTTGCCCGTGCCATTCCTACCGATAACCCAAAATACAAAGACTACCAGGATTTTAAAGCCACTTTCGGCGACGATGGCAATACCATGGTGATCGGCATTGTGCAGCAAGATCTGTTCAATATTAAAAATTTCAATGCTTACCGCCAGCTGAATAACGATATTAAAAAAGTAAGGGCAGTAGAAGATGTGTTGAGTGTTCCCGGTGCTGTGAATCTTCAGAAAGACAGCCTGGGCGAAAGATTGCAGGCCGTAAGAATATTTCCAGATAGCATTACTACCCAGGCTGAACTGGATAGCGCCGCTGCTGTGTTTCACAACCTGCCTTTTTACCGTGACCTTATGTACAATCCCTCCACGCATGCTTATATGATGGCGGTGAGGTTGAACAAAGAGATCATCAACAGCAAGGAAAGGACTGTGGTGATACATGATATCAATGCATTGACAGAAGCGTTTGAAAAAGCCACCGGCACACCGGTACATTTAAGCGGGCTTCCATTGATACGTACCGTAGTGAGCGATCGCATACAGGCGGAAATGA
>CAYOLS010000442.1:0-1800 GCA_964404845.1 uncultured Ferruginibacter sp.
AGAAATCGTACTTATCATTAAAAATATGGCCGCCTCCTATTCTTAAAACACTGGAGAATTTACTGATGTTTGAAACCTTTGCATAGATCGTCATGTCAGATGTAAGTTTGCTAAGATCATAGCTCTGATCATTGAGACCATACAGGTGGCTGAAATCGGTGATCCATCGAATACCCCTTGTAGGAAACAATTCATTGTTTGTATAATCAATATTTACTTTTGCCCGGAAGCCTGCATACATTTTGTTAGAGAAAATGCGAAGTGAATCATTCAGGCTGCTTCCTGCAATGGCGCCCAGTATTTTTTCACGATTGTCTGAATAATCATTCCAATAATGATAAAAAGATGGTCCGGCGGATATACTTAGAAAACCTGTTGGCCTTGATCTCAGCATAACATCAGTACTAATGTATTTATATCGAACCCTGTAAAAATCAATTCCTTTGTCCTTGTCAAATTCAGTGGTATTACCGATCCCGAAAAATGAATTGAGGGTGGGATTTACAAATTCAGCATTGATCACCAGGTCTTTTTTGGAAAAGAGGCCATTCATTTCTCCATAATATTTTAGCTGGTAAGCTGCATCTCTTGTCGGCGCTATCAAGGCTCCGAATTTATGATCATAGGCATAGGGCTCTTTGCGAAATGCATAACGCCTGATCCAAAAACCGATACCAAGCAGTACGCCATCTTCTGCATTAAAACCTGCATTCACACGGGGCACATGTATTTTGTCGTACTGGTAACGGCTCTCATTAAAATTATTGATACTCACATCAGATGAAAAATGCTTATTGACCCTTCTTTGTTTCAGCAAGATATTTTTTTCAGTACTCAGGTCGTAAACATGCGTACGGTTATGTCCGGCAATGTTGAAAGTATCCTGGCCTTTACCGCCAATGATACGGACCTTTATCTTTGTTCTTACATTATCATCAATATAAAATTTATCGTCGCCATTGAGCCCGAACAGCCGTATCTCATTGGTCACTTTTTTATCAAAGCTCCTGTTGTATAGCAAAGACACGGTATCTCTCAGGTCTTTATCTATCTTGTACACCTTTAAATTCATCAGGCCATTGTCATCTGATAAATGAAAAAATTCAGATTCATTGCTGCCATTAATAGTTACATCCCTTGAAATAAAACGGTAGTATTTCAATGATTGTTCCACCAACTGGTCTCTCCTGCTTTTTAAAGTAGCAGCTACTTCTGCTGCCCTGATGGGTTTTATTTCTTCGGGATAGGTATTAACGGCTGAATCAATGACCTGGTCTGTTATTTTGCTTACAAAGCTGTCCGCAACTTCTTTCCATTTTTTTTCATCAACTGCATTTAAAAATGACCGGTCAAAATCTCTTGAAGAAAAACCGAGCTGGTTTACTTTCCGCAGTCTTTTATTGAACCCGTTGAGGTAAGCCATTCTTCGCCTGGAGAGATAACGCACCAGCAGTCCATCGCTTCTAAAGAAAGCCTGGTCCCTGTCTCTTGGTACGGGGTAATATAATTTTCCTTTACCGGTGTCTTTGGTGCCCCATTTCCACTGATCGGCATGGCGGTCAAAGTCTGCGATAAGAATATCCAGCAGTCTTGCATTCAGCACTGCAGGCTGATCGATCTTATCATCATTGTCCTCGTACAGTTTATTCTGGATCTTATTGGTGCTTTTGGTATCTGCATCCGGCACAGGGTCCCTGTCTTCCAGCGTTACAACCCTGTTGGCAAACAAAGGCCTGTAATAACCGAGTGAAGGATCATCTGGAACAAAGAAATATCTCGGCGCTGCAACGGGAATACCGG
>CAYOLS010000443.1:0-1798 GCA_964404845.1 uncultured Ferruginibacter sp.
CGAATTGACCACGCAGGAAAAGATAAAGGCCGCCGATACCTTCCATCTGCAGGTAGCTGAGGCGACTTAATTTTCGCTCTTTCCATAACCTTGAACCTGCAAAGCTAAGCCCGAGGTTGGGTGCATGCTGCATAAAAGAAGCAAGTTTAAGACGTTTAAAGGATGGATAACCGCCTAGCAACTCATCTGCACCGATGCCGCTGAGCACTGCTTTCAAACCTTGTTCCCTTGCATATTTACTGATAAACCATGTATTGATACCATCGCAACTCGGTTGATCCATTTGCTGAAGGATAGCAGGCAGTGATTCAAAAAACATGTCTTCTTTTAAAAGATACTGGTGGCGTGCGCACTCTACTTTATCCAGCAGGATATCCTGGTATTTTTTTTCAGAATAATTGCCTTCGTTGAAATATAAAGAGAGGCTATTGAGGCCTTGTTTTTTTTGCTCAGCAGCAAGTAAAAACAAAATACCGGAATCTATACCGCCACTCAGGAATACACCGATAGGCGCATCAGATACCAGGTGATTTTTTACCGACTGCCGAAGTAGCCTGGCTATCTCAAGCTCCGCAGCGTGTACATCATTTTCCTGTTCACTGAAACTGTAGAAAGAAAAATTCTGCAGGCTCATTTTTTTTTGCCTGCGTTTATACGAAATGAAAAAACCTTTAGGCAAAGGCTTTACATGTTTTAAAATAGTAACTGGTTCGGGCAGGTGACCATAAGCGAGCAAAAATACGGGCCAATCCGGATTGGCTTCCGCTGTGGCAGCAATGAATTGAAAAGCCCTTGTTTCGGAAGCGAACTGTATGCCAGCCTCGTTGTAATAATAATACAAAGGTTTTATACCTGAGGGATCCCGTACAAGCAGCAGCTCTTCTTTTTCTTTGTCCCATAAAGCAAAAGCAAACATTCCCTGCAATTTTACGAAGCTTTGTACCCCCCATTGTTCATAAGCAGCGAGGATTACCTCTGTATCGCTTTGCGTTTTAAAAGAATGTCCAAAAACCTGCAGCTCTTTACGCAGGCTTTCAAAATTATATACTTCTCCATTGTAGCTGATCACATACCGGTCCTTCCATATCATCGGCTGATGCCCCGCAACGCTGAGATCGAGCAGGCTGAGCCGTCTATGACCGAGCACAAGACCTGCAGACTCATCTTTCCATAAACCTGCATCATCTGGGCCTCCATGTTGCTGTACATCGCACATCTTCCGTACGGTTTCTTCCATAAAGCTGGCAGGAAGGTGATGGCTTAATATCCCGGATATTCTACACAAGTTGATTTGATCATTTATAAGATGCAGGTTTGCTGATAAAACTATTTCAGCACTTCAAGATTTTTTACATCAAAAAGAGCACTGAGAATAAGGCCCATGCTTTCAATGTTTACTTTTGCTTTGTTGCCAATAACTTCTATAACAATACCTTTATAATTCATAAGAACACCCTGTTTTACGATTACCTGGTCACTTGTGCCCGGAGTGGCGTTCAATACTTCCACATCATGAAATTCCTGTAAAAATTTTCGGATCGTATCAATCTCTTCGGGGCGAACAATGGCAGGTTTACCCAGCCAGTATACATAATTAAGAATGCCATCGACCAGCTTAACATCCCATTTTGCATGGTCATCTATTTGCACAAAAACATATCCTTTGAATAAAGGCTCCAGTACTATTTTTTTACGGTCGCTCCATTTTTTCTGCACCTTATTAAGGGGACAATAATGTATAATCCCTTTATCAGCCAGCAACGATGCTACTTTTTTCTCCCATCTCGGGCGGGTATAA
>CAYOLS010000444.1:0-1798 GCA_964404845.1 uncultured Ferruginibacter sp.
TACGACAATAATATCTGGATATTTGATGAAGGCGATGCCAAGCTGAAAAAGATAGCCGAAAACGGCGACCTGTTGTCAGAAACAGTGGACTGCCGTTTAATATTCGACACCATCCCCTCTCCCACACAAATAATTGACGAAGGCGGGTATGTAAATATGTATGATCCCAATAAAGGCTTTTTTATTTTTGATATTTACGGTGCCTTAAAAAGCAAACTCCCTTTTACAGGATGGAAAAACGTGGAAGCCATCAATAGAACATTGTATGGCTTTGCAAATGGCCTGCTGTATGAATACCAGCCCGGCACCCTTAATCTGAAAGAATATAAACTGCCTGCTGCTTTCAATAATGCCACACAGGTAAAAGCTGCCAACAATAAAATTTATCTTTTAAACGGACAGGGCCTGCAGCAGTTTACCATCAACCCGGTTAGCAGTAAATAGCTACTTTTACCACATGGAATTTTTAGACGAAGTTTATTTTGATAATACAGTCAGGAGCTATCTTATAGTGGCTGGTATCATCTTCTTTATGCTGATGGTAAAACGCTACCTGTCGCACTACCTGGTATCGCTTATATTTAAACTGGCAAAGCGCTTTTGGAAAACACTGGACCGCCAAAGTTTTCTGGATATGGTGGTGGAACCCGTTAAATGGTTTATCACCATCGTTGTTTCCATATTTGCCATTGACAAACTCAACTTCCCCTCTGTACTGAATACTGAAATATACGGCCACAGCACCAAAGATATTTTTTCCCGAATCGGGCCGGGTATTATCATCGCCACTTTTATCTGGCTGCTGCTCCGGCTCATTGATTTTATTGCAGCCATACTGGAGAAAAAAGCCAACCTCACTGAAGATACAAGAGACGACCAGCTGATCGTTTTCTTTCGTGATTTTCTAAAAGTGATCATTGGTATCATTGGTGTGCTGCTGATCATAAAAGCCTGTTTTCACCAGCCAATCGGCAGTGTGCTTACCGGCCTCAGCATTGTAGGCGCTGCTTTGGCCCTGGCTGCAAAAGAAAGCCTTGAAAACCTTATTGCCTCCTTTATCATTTTTTTTGACAAGCCATTTTTTACAGGCGATACCGTTAAAGTAAATGCCATAACGGGAACGGTGGAACGAATCGGGCTGAGAAGTACAAGAATAAGAACAGGAGATAAAACGCTGGTAACCGTTCCCAACAAACAAATGGTGGACAGTGCTGTTGACAACTGGAGCCTGCGTACAGAAAGAAGAGCGGAGATAAGGCTGGAACTGTCTTCAGGCGTACCGCAGGAAAAGCTCCAGCTCCTTGTGCCGGGTTTAAAAAAGCTGGTCGCTGCTCACGAGGAGCACGTGACAAGCCATACTGTTTTTGTAAAAGACATTTCCCGTGATGCAGTGATTGTGATCATTGAATATTTCACCCAGCCTGTGCCAATAACAGATTTTTTTCAGCAAAAAAACGACATCATCCTGGAAATAAAACAACTGTTGGAAAGCCATGACATTGAATTTGCAGGCGCCTCAAGCAATATTATTATTAAAGAGGAAAACAGGGAAGGATAATTACAGGTTCGCTTTTAGTTCAAGTAAAAATCCTCTCAGCTTTTTAAGTGCTTCAATGGACGCAAACTTTTCCTGTGCCTTTTTATTATTCTTAAAAAAGTCTTTGGCACCCTCAAGGGTATATTTTTTTTCCCGGGTGAGGAGGTAGATCAGCTGAATATTCTTTACATCTTCGGGGCGGAACAACCTGTCGCCCTTGCCGTTTTTTTTAGGTTTCAGCACATCAAATTCATTTTCCCA
>CAYOLS010000445.1:0-1795 GCA_964404845.1 uncultured Ferruginibacter sp.
AAATGAAAAAAAGCGACAGTCCTGAAATGCAGGAAGTATTTGCCACGCAAAAGCAGGAAGCCAATACCGAGTTCTTCAAATTTGTTTCAAAAAATTATGCATCGTGGGTATCGCCGAAAAGTACAGAGGCGCCTATCATGAGCCATAATTTATTACAGTACAAAGTGCTGCCGCACCTTGAAAAAGGTACACCTTTGTTTTTTGTACTGATCGATAACCTGCGCTTCGACCAATGGAAAGCCATACAGCCGATCTTTGCAGAAAGCTTTCGCATACACGAGGAAGAAACTTTTTATGCGATCCTTCCAACCGCAACACAATATGCCCGGAATGCCATATTTGCCGGGCTTTTGCCGGTAGATATTGAAAAGCAGTTTCCCAACCAATGGAAAAATGATGATGAAGAGGGCGGGAAAAACCTGCATGAAGAAGAATTTTTAAGAGCCTACCTGAAACGTTTGGGCAAAGGCGATCTTAAATTTTCGTACACAAAAATCACCAACAATTTTGACGGGCAAAAGCTGGTGGACAATATGCACAACCTGCTGCAGAACGATTTTAATGTGATCGTTTACAATTTCGTAGATATGCTGAGCCATGCCCGCACCGAAATGGAAGTGCTAAAAGAACTGGCGGGCGACGAAACAAGTTACCGCAGTCTTACACAAAGCTGGTTTGAGCACAGCCCGCTTCACCAGGCACTCAAAAAAATTGCTGATAAAAAACTAAACATGGTAGTAGCTACCGACCATGGAAGCACCCGTGTAAAAACACCGGCCAGAGTAATTGGCGATAAACAAACAACAGCCAACCTCCGTTACAAACATGGCAGGAATTTAAATTATGAAGAAAAAGATGTGCTTGCTTTCCGTGATCCCAAGCAGGCGGGATTGCCGGTGCCGAATGTAAACTCCTCTTTCATTTTTGCCAAGGGCGACCTGTTCCTTTGCTACCCGAACAATTACAATCATTTCGTTAATTATTATCGTAATACGTTCCAACATGGTGGCATAAGTCTGGAGGAGATGATAGTGCCGGTGGTAAGGATGAGTAGTAAGTAGGGAGTGGGGAATGGTTAATGGTGAGTGGTTAATGGGGAATGGGTTATATGGAATGAAAATTTAATAGGCTACAATTTATTCCACAACTTGTGGAGAATGTTATTTTGATAAAACCCGCTATTGATAGAAGTTGCACCTATAAAAATTGATAAAAGCCCTTTTATGGGTTTGAGGTTATGAAATTCACACAGAACACATTAGATAAAATAGAGAAGATAGTTGAGGACAGTGGTTATATCATCCGCTATGAAAGGGGAACTTTTCAAAGTGGCTATTGCATTTTACAGGCAAAAAAAGTAGTGGTATTAAATAAGTTTCTCCAAACAGAAGGCCGCATCAATACTTTGGTAGACCTGCTTCCGCAACTGGAAGTTAATTTTGATGCACTCACCCACGAAAGCCAGAAGCTGTATGCTGAACTGATGAGCGTGACAGCTGACCAACATTAGTACTAATCTTCCTGATATAAAAAAATGGAATTCTGTTTTAGAATTCCATTTTTGTTTTACCAATGTTTATGATTCAAGAACATTCCAGGCGGTTTCTATGCCGGGGTCGGTATTCTCTTTTACTTTGTCTTCTTCTTTTTTATCTTCTTCTTCCTTCAGTTCCTCCTTTTTCGATCCGGGTATATCAACCGGAATGGTCTCCCCTTTTTTGTTTACCGGGCCGGCCGGTGCATCTGCAATATCCTGTTCTGTAATTTCATCGGTTTCGTCTGTCAAATGCTTTTC
>CAYOLS010000446.1:0-1794 GCA_964404845.1 uncultured Ferruginibacter sp.
TTTTTGTTTTGCCAGCAGGAATGTTTCGTATTCCGCTTTTTCAGCAGCAGGTAAGCTATTGGCATCTACGTCTTTTCCGTCCCATTTTGCTTTTAGTGCATGGTACACACGGGCACCTTCATAACTGTCTTTGCCTACATTGCGGCCATCTTTACCACCTAAAAAGTTCCAGCCGTAGATATCATCCACATAGCCGTTCTTATCATCGTCAATACCGTTGCCTGGTATCTCTTTTGGATTCCTCCAGAGCACAGGCTTCAGGTCTTCATGCAAAGTATCGATACCGCTATCGATCACTGCCACTATTATTTTTTTACTTTTTACATTTTTTGCTTTTACAAATTCGTAAGCTTTATCAAGGCTTACACCGGGAAACCCGGTAGTAGCTTTGTCAAGCAAATGCCAGTTTTTAGGGATTTCATCCTTTGCCACACTGGTGCCTTGTGCAAAACCGGCGCTGCTCATCAACAATGCCGCTGCCAGTAATTTTGAATATTTTGTCATCATCTCTTAAAAAATTGATTAATGCGAAAATAGCCCCTTTTCATCAGGAGCTATTTCCGCTGGTAATAATTTGGCTAAATTTTAAAGATCGAATTTAATGCCCTGTGCAAGCGGCAATTTATCGGTATAATTGATCGTATTGGTCTGCCTGCGCATATAAACCTTCCATGCATCGCTGCCGCTTTCACGGCCGCCGCCGGTTTCTTTTTCACCGCCAAAGGCACCGCCTATCTCCGCACCCGAGGTTCCGATATTTACATTGGCAATACCGCAATCACTTCCTGCATGCGACAGGAATTTTTCTGCTTCACGCAGGTTATTGGTCACAATAGAAGAGGAGAGCCCCTGCGGCACGCCATTCTGCAGCGCAATGGCTTCTTCCATCGTTTTGTATTTCATGATGTACAGGATGGGAGCAAATGTTTCGTGCTGTACAATTTCAAAGCTGTTCTTTGCTTCTGCTATACATGGCTTTACATAACAGCCGCTTTCGTAACCTTTGCCTTTTACCACGCCACCTTCCACAATGAATTTACCGCCTTCAGCTTTGCATTTTTCAATGGCAGCAAGGTAATTGTTTACTGCATCTTTATCGATCAACGGGCCTACATGATTTTTTTCATTCAGCGGGTTGCCGATCTTCAGCTGGCCATAAGCATGCACCAGTTTTTCTTTGAACTTATTGTACACTTTTTCATGTATGATAAGCCTTCTTGTGGTAGTGCAACGCTGACCTGCAGTGCCCACAGCGCCGAAAGTAGCCGCTACCATTGCAATGCCAAGGTCTGCATCCTGCGAAATGATGATCGCATTGTTGCCACCCAGTTCCAATAAGCTCCTGCCAAGACGTTGGCCCACGGCAGCTCCTACGGCTTTACCCATTCTTGTGCTGCCGGTTGCAGATACCAGTGGAATACGACTGTCACTGCTCATCCATTCACCTGTTTCTCTTCCGCCGATCACAAGACCGCTCACGCCTTCAGGTACATTATTTTTCTTGAAAACTTTCTGAACTATTTTCTGGCAGGCTACTGCGCATAAGGGAGTTTTTTCACTAGGCTTCCAGATGCATACATCGCCGCAAACCCATGCCAGCATACTGTTCCAGCTCCACACGGCTACAGGGAAATTGAATGCAGAGATAACGCCTACCAATCCAAGGGGATGGTACTGCTCATACATCCTGTGGCCCGGCCTTTCGCTGTGCATGGTAAGTCCATGTAACTGGCGGCTTAAACCTACGGCAAAATCGCAGATGTCGATCATTTCCTGTACTTCGCCCAAACCTTC
>CAYOLS010000447.1:0-1772 GCA_964404845.1 uncultured Ferruginibacter sp.
AAAATTATACAGGAACGGCAAAAAAATGATATTAGTGTTAAGGCCTATATCTTTTTTGAATTTTTCTTTTTGAACAACAGGAGCAATGTCGGCAACAGCACAAGGTTGGTAATAGTAGCTACAACCAGGGTAAGAGATGTGAGCCATCCCAGCGCAAACGTACCTCCGAAACTGCTGGCGCAGAAAATCACAAAGCCTGCTATCAATACCAGTGAAGTATAAATAATGCTCAATCCCGTTTGACGGATCGTTTGCTGAACAGCAGCCGCAATATCGTTGTTGTTATCGGGCAATACCTGTTTATAATTTACGAGGAAACGGATGGTAATATCCACCGCAATACCAAGCGCAACACTGAAAACCAATACCGTACTGGGTTTCAGTGGTACTCCTGCCCAGCCCATTACACCGGCAGTGATCACCAGCGGAACAAGATTAGGGATAAGTGAACAAACGAGCACCCTTACCGACCTGAAGAGATAGAGCATACAAACAGCTATGAGCAGGAAAGCCCAAAAGATACTTTCCTTCAACCCGTTGATGATAAAATGACTACCTTCTAAAAATGTAATACTGGTACCTGTGAGGGTTACTTTATAGCTGCTGTCGAACAGCTGATCTGCTTTCTTTTGAATGGTATCGAGTATATACGGCAATTGTTGTGTGCCTACATCGGCCATACTCACACTCAGCCTGGTACGCTGGCTGGCAGTATCTATAAAAGAGCGAAGCATTTTGGTAAAATTGTTATCCGCCTGCCCGTCTTTGGATGGGCGCAGGTATTCGCCTACAAAAGCGCCGTCGAATGCATTGGGCAAAGCATAGTTGATGCTGTCGCCTTCATAAAAACCCTGTTTGGCAAATTTCAATCCTTCTGCCACGCTCAGCGGGCGGCGCATATTAGGTTGCGCTGCAATGAACATGGCCAGACTGTCCAGCTTAGCATACACATTCAAAGCCCGCATACCGGAAAGGCCACGGCGTTTTTTACTATCCAGCACTATTTCCAGGGGCATTACACCTTTAAAATTATTCTCAAAAAATTTCAGGTCCTTGTAAATAATATCTTCTTTAGGCAGGTCATCTACAATGCGGGCAAGGGTTTGCAGGCGAAAGATGCCTGCTATGCTTATCAAAACCAACACGGTAGTAACAGCGAGTATCTGTTTTTTATAATTGAATACCCAATGTTCCAGCTTAGCCAAAAACGAATGTACCCATTTGCTGTTGAGGTATTTTAATTCCCTTTGCTTTGGTGTAGGCAACAGGCTTAATACCGAAGGCAATAGTATAAATGACAGCACAAATATGAGCATGATGCTGATACCGGCCACTGCACCAAATTCTTTCAGGATAGCGCTGCGGGTGAGTGCGAATACAGCAAACCCAATAGCAGCAGTGATATTGCAGAACAAAGTCACTACGCCCATCTTGCTCACCATATCTACCAGCGATCGTTCCTTGTCGCCGCTTTGCAGGTAAGAAGTGTGGTATTTATTGATGAAATAGATACAGTTGGGGATGCCGATCACTACTACCAGCGAAGGGATCAGCGCCGTGAGCAAACTGATCTGGTAGCCCATCAGCTGCATAATTCCTACGCTCCATACTACGCCGATGATCACCACTGCCATGGATAGTAATGTAGTGCTGAACGAACGGAAGAATATTAGTAATATCAATACACTTAATGCCAAAGAGCCGATCAAAAATATTTTCATTTCCGCCTGTATGCGATCGCTCACTACGGTACGTATCAATGGAAGCCCGCT
>CAYOLS010000448.1:0-1769 GCA_964404845.1 uncultured Ferruginibacter sp.
GAGCGGATCAATGGAATTTTCCTGTATCAGTTCTTTCAATATTTCAAAATCACCGCCCCAGTACACACCGTCGCAAACTTCCTGGCTGTCTGGCAGCAGCTGCGGGTATTCGTGCAGGTAATGCAATGTATCCATTTGCACAGGCCCGCCCGTATATACAGGCCATTCAAAACCGGCCAGTTCGGGGATTAGTTCATTCAGTGTTTGGTGAAACTCTTTGTTGAGTACAAATCCAAAACTGCCCTGCTCATTTTCATGCCTGCAAAGCAATACAACGGTCCTCATAAAATTAGGATCCTTTAAAAAAGGTTCTGCAATGAGTAATATGCCGGTAGCGGGTTCAATCATGTTTCTAAAGTAAGATAATATTCTAAAATATTTTAAAAAAAGCCACCCGCCTGTGCTCATAAACCTACGTTAATTTTGAATATATTTGGACGCCCTTAACTCCCCTCAACATCATTAAAGAGTAGTTTTGCAGGCGTTCACTAAACGAGCGGTTCATGAAAAGAATTTTTCCAATTATTTCCATACTGACTTTACTAAGCTTGCTGGGATTGATATTCTTCCAGCTGCTATGGATCAAAAGTGCCAAGGAAATAAAGGAACAGGAGCTGGAAGACAAGATCACACACGCTACTGCCGATGCCGCCGAAAAGCTCATGATCGAAAAACCATTGTTTCCCGGTACAAGGAAAAACAATGATATTCTTTTCCCAAAAGACAAGCTGGCAATAGAATTCTTTGGTCAGTCTGTGATGCAGCGGTTCAACAAACAGGAGATCAGCGATATAATTAAAGCAGCCCTGGCCCAGCACATCAAAAAAGAAATTCCTTTTGAATTTGCCGTTTCTCAAAACAACCTCACTGGCGAAGAAGCACAGTCTGCCAATTTTATAGATTATATCAATGATACCATCAACAGTATCCACGCTGTTATCCCATTGATACCACCAAGCGGAAGTTCCATGGAAAACCTGGCCGTACAGGAGTTCCTGGTGGTGATCGTTCCCAATGAACAGTCCATCGTTCTCAAAGATATTTTCTGGTTTATTCTTGGGTCCGTTCTTTTTACCATCATCATCACTACAGCTTTTTACATCACTATCCGCAGCTTATTAAAACAGAAAAAACTCAGCGAAATAAAATCTGATTTTATCAACAACATGACGCATGAGTTCAAAACTCCGTTGGCTACTATTTCCCTGGCGGTAGATGCTTTGAAAAATGAAAAAGTTGCTTCCGATAAAGAAAAAACACAATACTTTACCGGTGTTATCAAGGAAGAGAACAAGCGGATGAACAAACAGGTGGAAGCTATACTACAAGCGGCTTTGCTTGATAAGCAGGAAGTGCAGCTGAACCTCAAAAAACATACTGCACATGACATGATCAACAGTGCAGTGAACAACATGCGATTGCCCGTGCAGGAAAAAGGCGGCCAGCTGGATATTAAACTGGAAGCGAAAAATGATACCATCATGGCAGACGAAGTTCATTTCATCAATTTTGTGAACAACCTGCTGGATAATGCCGTAAAATATTCAAAAGAAAATCCTGTTATAAAATTGACGACTTCCAATGTTGGCAACCAGTTTAAAATAAGGATCGAAGACAATGGTATCGGTATGAACAAGGAAACCCTCAACCGTATTTTTGAAAAATTCTACCGGGCTCATACCGGTAATATCCATAATGTAAAAGGGTTTGGCCTCGGCCTCAGCTATGTAAAAACAATGGTAGATGCTCATAAAGGAACCATCAAGGCA
>CAYOLS010000449.1:0-1729 GCA_964404845.1 uncultured Ferruginibacter sp.
TTTGTAATGGTAATGGTTTGCGCTTTTGCAAAACATGCCGCAAGAAGCATTATGCACAGGCATAAGCTGCGTTGTAGATTTCTCATGCAGTTTAGAATGTAAGTTGTATTATTAAAGGCTGCAATGTTAAGCCAAATAAACAGCAATTTTTGCAGTCGTTTTTCTTTTTATGGAAGAATAGCAGCATTGCAGAAATTTTCTATTGCAGTTAAAAAAAAATTTACCGAAGCTAAGTTAGCATGTTGATGCAGCTGTTTTTTTCGCTATGAATATTTGCTGTAAAGGCTTTGAGCATTCGTAGCCGGGTAAGCAACAATCGTTGCCGGAAAAAACGAACGCTGATAAAAAATTATAGTATATTATTTTTCGCTAATGTTTCCTGTATGCTTTTACTTAAATCAATAATCCAGTCTTACTATATTTGTTCGCTTAATTGCAGCTATGCATAAGCGTTAGTTATTATGTCAAAATTATTACCCGTTAGATATCACATCATTTTTTTGTGTTTTTGTTTATTGCTGCATAAAAAAAACGTTGCGCAGCAATTGCCGGACAGCAATACCATCAAGGCAAATATTCAAACCTGTATCGACAGTGTTACAGCCAATCCTGCATTTACGCAGGAGCTGGCAAACCGTATGTTCATTGCCTCCAGCAAAATAAAATATCCATGGGGTATTTTTATGAATATGGCCATTATAGGAGTGGTTGCGTGCAATAAAGGTGAGTTCGACTATGCATTGAAATTGCATGAAACAGCATTGGCGTATGGACGGGCACATCGTTTTAAACAGAAAGAGTCTACCACGCTTGGTAATATTGCAAAGGATTATTCAGGGAAAGGCGATTATAAAAAAGCCATTGATCTTTACCTGGAAGCAGCAAAAGTGGCGCAGGAAATAAATGATACATTACAGGTAGGGCAGGCATTGCAGGGTGTTGGACAAACCTATAATAAAATTGGTTATTCGGCTGAAGCGATCCGCTACTGCAGCCAGGCAGCTGAAATATTTCAAAAGAAAAAAAGATATACTTCACTAAGATGGGCATACGGTAATATTGCTGCTGCCTATATGGATTCCTGCAGGTTCGACAGTGCATACAGGTATATATGGCTCACAAAAGGAGCTTACGACCTGGCAACAGGTGGGGCACCTCCTGAAACAGATTTTTATGTTAATCTCGCCATCTGTTCTGATTCTTTACAGCGCAAAGATTCTGCAGCGTATTATTTTGCAAGAGCGATAGAAACGGCCCGGGCCGACAATGATGAAGGAGGGCTGCAACCTGCTTTGTTTTACCTTGCTGTTAAAGAAGAAAAAGCCGGTAAAAACAAGGATGCCATACAGCATTATAAAGAAGCACTGCAGCTTACGGATAAGTATAATAATTTTGAAGGCAGCATTGTTACTGCAACCAACCTGGCAAAACTATATGCAAAGACCGGCGATTATTATAATGCCTACCATTACAGTGTAAAAGCAGCCGGGTTTAAAGATGCTTATCTTGACCAGGAAAAGATCCGTGCAGTAACAGCACAGAATACCAAATTTGAAAAGCAGCAGCTGCAATTTGAATTTGAAAAGAAAACCGCCGCCACTCAACTTATCAACCAGCAAAAGATCAGTAAACGTAACATGCTGCTGTATAGTTTTATAGGGCTGGCACTGCTGCTGCTGGCAGGAATTGTATTCCTGGTAAAATACTTCAGGCAAAAAGCTGTGATCAA
>CAYOLS010000450.1:0-1724 GCA_964404845.1 uncultured Ferruginibacter sp.
CGACCTGACGAATATTACCGTTCGCACCATTCAGCGGATCGAAAGCGGGGAAAGTACACCAAGAGCTTATACGCTAAAGGCTATCGCCGAAGCCTTAGATATCAGCTTTGAAGAGCTAAAGGCCTCGCAAGATCAAAACACAGCTCCTTCACCGGCCCCTTACAATGAAGAGAACGGGAAACATTTCCTTCAAATGCTTTGTCTCTCCTGTTTTACTTACCTGTGCATTCCTTTTATACACTTCCTGGTTCCATCCTACATGCTTAAAAAATCGACCGAGGAAAATCCCAAAGTGATCGCTTTTGCAAGAAGGGTGGTGAGGGGCCAGTTATACTGGAAATCTGCGCTTTGGATCATCATGTTGCTTACACTGGCCTATAACCTGCTGGTGGCTGTTTATTTCCGGGAGAAAATAATGCTTGTCAATTATCTCTGGCCTTTTTTCATCATGTATTTTTTGAATGCGATTATCATTACCGTGAGTTTGCAGCGCATTAGAAAAACAGATTTCTCATTGGAGCCTTCATTATAACTTATTGGTTTACAATAAATGTCGTAGAAATGTCGGGTAAATGTCGGCCCAATTACGGGCTGGCAGGGCTGCGTAAAATATAGCTTTACATCTTAAAAAAATAAGATGCAAACCCGAGCGAAGTTTTTAAAAAGGATCACAGCGATCGTTGTTTCAGGCGCTGCTTTATGCAGCAATATTATCTCAGCGCAAACGAAGCCTCAGCAGGCGGATAACCAACTGGTATTGCCGGCAAAAACCCATTCCATCCCGTTTTACTGGCAGGGCGATTCTGTCTATTCAAAATGGGAGCCGCATACGGCCATTCTCATACCTGTAAAGTTGAAAAATTGCCCGAAACAGTTTTACATGCAGTTCGACCTGGGTTCACCCTATTCGCTGTTTTATAAAAATAAGCTGGCGGCCATACAATCAAAATACCCGGGAGCAATCCAGTTGGATAAGCCGGGCGATAAGTTGCTGAGTTTTTCTTTTAAAGCCGGAAAAATGCCTGTGACCGCAAAGGAAATCGTGGTAAAACAGTTTGACAGTTCCGACATCAACTGGAAAAATAACAGCATTGAAATAATAGGGACCCTTGGCGCTGACCTTATTGACGGCAAAACGGCGATCATTGATTATCCTAAAAGAAAACTGATCCTTTCATCTTCTATACCGGGAAAACTGGCACCCCGTCTTTCATTGAGCGACTTTATGTACGTTGGCAGGAGAATATTACTCCCTTCTGTTATACAAGGCAAGCAGACCCTGTTGTACTTTGATACCGGCTCCAGCATGTATGAATTGCTGACAAACAAACAAGCATGTGAGGCCATGGCTGTTCCCGGCAGTGAGCTGATGCAAAGCAAAGTGATGTCGTGGGGTAAATATTTAACTGCAAATACCATAGCATCCAATGCCAGCATAACAATTGGTGGTATGAATATTCCGATCCGTTATGTTACCTACATAGAAGGTACCAGCAATTCGCAGGCGGAGCAAATGATGAAAATGGGAATTGGAGGTATGACGGGGAATAAAATTTTCCTTGATTATAAACTGGTGCTTGATACGAAGAATAAAAAGTTCGGGCTTACAAAGTAACAGTAGTAACTGTGTTAAAAAAGAAAGCAGGTAAGATAACTTACCTGCTTTTTGTTGTACCACGTACGGGATTCGAACCCGTGATTCCTCCGTGAAAGGGAGGCGTCTT
>CAYOLS010000451.1:0-1716 GCA_964404845.1 uncultured Ferruginibacter sp.
GATGTATCGCTGGAAGAATGTGTAAAGGATTTCCGGCTGTACAAGTACAGGGATGATGTGATCGTTATCAATGAATACCAGCAGCACACGTACCCGCAATTGCTGGCTGCGGCTTATACTGTTATTTACATGCCGTCGGAGATAACAGGTTACTCAGAAAGAGGGTTACCTGCCATGCAATCGGGCACACCGGTCATTACCATCAATAAACCCGAACACCAGCTATTGTACAAAGATGCCGCCCTGTTCAGCGAGGCTGATGATAAAAGCATTGCAGATAATATGATGCTGCTGTACAAAGACGAAGACCTCCGCAACCGTTATATCCAAAAAGGGCTGGAACTTACCAAAGAATGTACCTTGCCTGCTATGGCAAACCGCCTCTGGCAAACCATTTCAAAATTGTAGATTCCTCAATAAGCGTCTAAGTTTGAATCTTTAACATAAAAGAGATGTCAGGCTGAGCTTGTTGAAGGCGGGTTTATTCATGATCTGATACCGGCTTCGACAATCCCGATAACTATCGGGACTGACAATATTTTCAAATTGAGACACTACCGATTCCTTCCCTTCCCGTCTTACCGGTAAAAACAACTAAATTTGCCCTTCCAAAAAAAGAATTATGCAAAAATCGACTATTACAATAGATGTAATGCTGGACCCTAATAAGATCCCGGAACAGATCAACTGGCAGGCCAGCGACAGCAGCGCCCAAATGGTGCAGAAAGCCAAAGCCATGTCCATTGCCTTTTGGGATGGCATTGACAAGACCGCACTCCGTATCGACCTCTGGACAAAAGATATGATGGTAGACGAAATGGCCGATTTTTATTACCAGATGCTGATGGGTATGGCGGATTCACTGAAGCGCTCCACCAACCAGGAAGGCCTGAGCGAAGACATGCGCAGCTTTGCGAAAGTGTTCTTTGAAAAATTCAGGAAGATACAATTGCAGGAGCAGAAGTGAGGAGAGATATGAACTATGAGATATGAGTGATGAACGATGAGTGATGAACGACCTTGAACTTTTAAACCTTTAAACTTTTTAAACCTTCTAATATGTCTTTAGAACAAAATATAATGGCTGAAATGAAAGAGGCCATGAAAGCGAAAAACGAAGCTGTCTTGAGAGGATTGAGAGCGATTAAAGCAGAGATCATCAAAGCAAAAACAGAACCGGGTGCCGGCGGCGAAATTGACGAAGCCACTGAACAAAAATTTTTGCAGAAAATGATGAAGCAGCGCAAAGATTCTTTCGACATCTTTACCCAACAGGGCCGTGCAGATCTTGCTATCAAAGAGAAAGAAGAGATGGATGTGATCGAAAGATTTCTTCCAAAGCAATTAAGCGAAGAAGAAATTAAAGCTGCTGTAAAAGGCATCATTGCAGAAACAGGCGCTTCTTCCCCTGCCGATATGGGCAAGGTAATGGGCGTGGCTTCCAAGCAGTTGGCAGGCAAGGCAGATGGTAAAACTATCAGCGCTATTGTAAAAGAACTGCTCGCTTCTTAAATTATGTTTATTGATATTATTTTCCTGCTGCTGATGCTGGTGGCTGTGTTTAAAGGGTACAGTAAAGGATTTATTGTAGCCCTGTTCTCCGTGGTAGGCTTTATCGTGGGCCTGGCCGCAGCATTAAAGCTGTCTGCATTTGCAGCAGAAAAACTATCAGGCACTTTTAATACATCCGGCAAATGGTTGCCTGTTTTGTCTTTT
>CAYOLS010000452.1:0-1712 GCA_964404845.1 uncultured Ferruginibacter sp.
TCAGGGCAGGTTTTGCTGCACAATGAAAGAGTAAAAGGGCCTGATGAGCAACTCATCGCAGGTCATAAAAAAATAGCCTACCTCAGCCAGCATTTCGAGCTGCGCAACAATTACCGGGTACACGAACTGCTGGACATGGTAAACCTGCTGGAAAAAAACGAAGCAGAAAAAATATACCATATCTGTAATATCGGTCATTTACTCAACCGCTGGACCGATGAGCTTTCCGGCGGGGAAAAACAACGCATTGCTCTGGCAAGACTGCTCAGCACTGCTCCTGAATTATTATTGTTGGATGAACCTTATTCCAACCTGGATATGCTGCACAAACAGCAAATGAAAAAAGTGATACAGGAACTGGGAGAACAGATGAAGATCAGCTGCATACTCGTATCGCATGATGCGCTGGATATTTTATCCTGGGCAGATACGGTGTTCTTTATGCGCAACGGGCAGATCGTTCAAAGAGGCAGTGCAGAAGAATTGTATAACAGGCCTGCGGATGAATATTGCGCAGGATTGCTCGGTGCTTACAATTTAATTGATACAAGCGCTATCCCTTTTCTTGAAAAAGAAAACAAAGCAGGGAAAAAATTATTTTACCGCCCTGCACAAATAACACTTACTCATCCTTCTGCAGCAACGATCAACGGAACCGTAAAAAAAATACTCTACTGGGGCAGTTATTATACCATTGATGTATTGGCGGGCGACCAGCTTATTTCGGTACAAACACCTGCTCACCAGTTAAGTGTTGGAAAGCAAACAGGATTGGAGCTTACAGCAGGCATTCATTGGTACTTATAAAATAATAATATTATTTGCTTGCAATTGCGCTGTTGTTTTTAGAAATTTATAACATTAGCTGCTGTGTAAGCAGTTCAGGAAACACATCTGGTAGTAAACTTAAAAACACTCAACAATGAAAAAATTATTTTACCTAGCAGCAGTATCCTTCTTAAGCCTGCAAGCCTGCAATGGTTCTAAAAAGATGAGCGACACTAATTCCACACAATTGACTGACACTTACTGGAAACTTACCGAGCTTAATGGTAAAGCTATTGGAGAAGCAGGTACCGACAGGAGAGAAGTATATGTGATCTTACGCAAAGACGGTTCCCGGGTACAAGGCAATGCCGGCTGTAATGGTTATGGTGGTTCCTATACATTGGACCCGAATGGATTTAATATTAAATTCTCTGCCATGATGAGCACACAGATGGCATGCCCCGGCCTGGATATTGAAAACCAGTTCCTGAAGGTATTTGAACAGGCAGACAGTTATTATGTAAAGGATGGCACTTTACAATTTAACAGGGCAAGGATGGCACCGCTGGCAAAATTTGTAGCCGTGCCGGGCAAGGCAGATTCCCTCAAATAATATTTGACAATAAATTTTAATAAAAACCACCGCTAACCCGGTGGTTTTTAATTTACTATGCTGCAAGAGCGCAGAAAAAGCGTAAATCCCGCAAAAAAACTTCAAGTATTTATACAATATAATCTGTTAGGGCCCGTTAATAGGGCACCTTAATAGACCAACAATGAAAAAACAAGTACAATTGTTAGTGGCCATCGGCTGCACCGTAACCATTATGCAATCCTGCGCTGTCAGCTCCATATCTTCTGCTGATAAAGAAGCCGCAGTTAAACCCACCAATGAAAGCAATACCGCATGTTTTGTAGAAATGAAAGATGGCAGCATCCGACAT
>CAYOLS010000453.1:0-1690 GCA_964404845.1 uncultured Ferruginibacter sp.
CTGTTCCGTCGCTTCGCCTGCCTCTATGAATAAATATGCTGCGCATTTATTCATTTTCGCCTTTGGCAAAACCGAAGCAGCCAAGGCTCCTCCACAGTTACTGGTAAAGAATCGTAAGAGTGGGAGTAACAAATTTGAAAAGTCTTCCTATCCCGGCTCAGCAGCAGGGAACAGAAGTTGAAGCTACGGTAGTACTTAAGCTATATCAGGGAACTGTCGCACAAACGGGGTGTAATCGTTTGTGCGGGTCTTTTTTTGGTTCTTTTTTGGACAAACAAAAAAGAACAATTACAAACCCAGTACATCTTTCATAGAAAAAATACCTTTCTTTCCCTTGATAAACTCTGCAGCCAGCACAGCACCACTGGCAAATCCTTGCCTGTTGTGCGCTGTATGAATGATCTCTATATCGTCAATAGCAGAAGTATACCTTACATGATGCGTGCCCGGTGCAGGATCGATGCGTTTGCTGACAATGTTCAGTTCATCGTCTTTCGCAACAACATCGCTCACCCATTTATTTTTGCCTGGGTAATTTTCTATGATCTGTTCTGCGATAGTAATAGCAGTTCCACTCGGTGCATCTTTTTTAGCAGTATGATGGATCTCTTCTACTTCTACATTGTACTCTTTATGCGGAGCCATCAGCGCCGCCAGCTTTTTATTCACTTCAAAAAAGATATTGACGCCAATACTGAAATTGCTGGCGTATAAAAGCGCCCCGTTTTTTTCTGCGCAGTATGATTTGATGGAATCCAGTTCACTCAACCAGCCTGTGCTGCCGCAAACTACCGGTACTCCTGCATCCAGGCATGTCTTTATATTTTCAACAGCCGAATGTGGGTTTGTAAATTCAATAGCAACATCACATTGCTGTAAATTGATTGTGTTTAGATCTTCCTTATTTTGGGAACTGATCTTTAGTGCCACATTGTGTCCTCTCTCTACGGCGATCGCTTCAATGGCTTTGCCCATTTTGCCATAACCGATAATGGCAATGGACAATTTATTTTGTTGCATGAAAAATATTTGCTGTAAAAATACAAAGAAGCGACGGGAATTATTTTGGTAGTGTACCAGTTTAAAAAGCGCTGCCAGGCTGTATCGAAAGTTTTCGGGGCAAAGCCGGCCTTGCCAGTAATAAACCCCGCCTTCGACAAGCTCTGGCTGACAATATTATTATAGTAAAATTTAAAAAGAGATGTTTCAGAATTATTTCCCGATATGCAGCACGAGGCTTACGCCGTTGGTATTGGCCATGGGGCTGTAGCCCGGTTTAATCTGGAGGCTCAGGTCATCGCTTACATCGAATGTTTTCAGGTGTGCATCTACGGCCGCATCCGCTACGTTCAATCCCCAGAAAGCAATGAAAAATAATACGGAGTAATCAATGTTCTGTCTTACACTGTTCCTGAAAACCCTGATCCTTTCGGGCTGGTCCTTTACACTGTAATAAGGTTCCTTGATAAACTTGTCATTGGCTTCTATGGTATCGGTTGCCAGTATATAGGCTTGCTTTGCATCCCTGTATTGGTGCAGGTTCCGGAAGAAGAGATAAGCTGTAGTTCCAAGAGCTCCCCATACAATGGGTACTTTCCAGTATTTTTTATTGGTCGCCTGTCCCCAGCCCGGCAATATCAATGAACGGCGTACGGCCACATTGGGGTTGTAAGTAGAGTCGTAGGCTTTC
>CAYOLS010000454.1:0-1678 GCA_964404845.1 uncultured Ferruginibacter sp.
AGTAGAAGTGAGTAAGGTAAATGCAGGGATCGCCGGCGTGGAAGATCTTATTCAATTCCAGTTATGCGATTTTGAAGAAACACTGGTACCGGAAACAACCATGGGGGCAGTTTATTTAAATCCCGAGTATGGCGACAGGCTGGGAGAGGAAGTTGCATTGCAGGCTACTTACAAACGTATGGGCGATTTCTTAAAGAAAAAATGCAAGGGATATTTCGGTTACATTTTTACCGGCAACCTGGAGCTGGCCAAAAAGATCGGCCTGAAACCAAAACGCCGCATTGAATTTTATACCAGCAAAATAGATTGCCGCCTCTTTGAATATGAATTGTATGCAGGCAGCAGGGAAACAAAGAACAATTAATGGAGATCGTCGGTTATATCGCAGCCATTTTCATCGGTATCACACTGGGCCTTATTGGCAGTGGCGGCAGCATATTAACCGTTCCTGTACTGGTTTATCTTTTTGGTGTTGATGCGGTCATTGCTACCTCTTATTCTCTCTTCATTGTCGGGTTGACAAGTGCAGTAGGTTCCTTCAGTTACCTCAAAAGAAAAATGATCAATGGGAAAGTAGTGGCTTTGTTTGGCATTCCCTCTATCATATCTGTTATACTTACCCGTAACTTCCTTGTTCCGGCTATTCCCTCACATATTGCGAATATTGGCAGCTTTGATATCAGCAAAGAAGTACTGCTGTTATTATTATTCGGCCTGCTGATGATCGCTGCGGCCTACGGTATGATAAAAAACAAAAAAGTAGAAGGAACCATTGCAGAAACAGAAAGCATCAACTGGACATTGCTGATCGGTCATGGTTTTTTTGTAGGACTGATTACCGGCCTGATCGGCGCTGGCGGCGGCTTCTTAATTATTCCTGCATTGGTAATGCTGCTGAAAATTCCTATGAAAGATGCAGTAGGAAATTCACTGGTGATCATTGCTGCTAATTCCTTCATTGGTTTTTTCAACTCTCATAACCACGACGATATCAACTGGAAATTATTATTCAGCATTGCTGCGCTTGCCATCATCGGGATATTCATTGGCATACGCTTGTCAAAAAATATAGATGGTACTAAGCTGAAACCGGCGTTTGGCTGGTTTATATTGGCAATGGGAGTTTACATCATCCTCAAGGAAACACTTTTTCATTAAAGCCCCGTCTCGCCATAGCTGATCAGATTGCAGGAAAGAATTACTCCAAAAGATATTGCTAAAAATAGGACAAGCCCGATGATGCATACAATTACAACATTGGACGTTGGGTAATAATCAGCCCCGGTACTCAATTTTTCCTTAATAAGATCTCTCTGGAAAATGTTTACCAGTATTGCTGTAACTAATGTATTGAATAAACTATATACAATGCCAGGGATCTTATCCAGTGTTTCAATAAAAATAGAAGATATAAAGAGACCGGTAAAGAATATGGCAATAGCGATTGTAAGGTTAGCTTTATTATTAAGGCCGGCAGTTTTGAAATTCTTATAGACCATATAGCTACTTCCAAAAAGGCCTGTTAAAAAACAACCTGCTATTATAGATTTGGTACTATAATATTTTTGAGATACTGAAATGCTTAAAATGTCCTCCGTGTTTTGTGTTTGCATAGAATTGCCTGTTAAAAAAATAAATATAGTGATTGATGGTGATTCTTACTGGCTACCTGTTGAAT
>CAYOLS010000455.1:0-1675 GCA_964404845.1 uncultured Ferruginibacter sp.
GCTTTTCCATTTGAGGTGCATTTTTGCATTGGACAAATAGGCACCTTGTGGCAGTTCTTTACTCATGGTAATGGGGGCTAGTCTTGATTTGATAGAATAATTATTTATGTTCTTTACCGTCGTTTCATCATCCATGCAATAGATAAATACATCGTCTGCTGTTTGATTTTCCGCTATCCTGAATTTGCTTCTTACATAATTTTCAATTTTATAATCGTACCTGTCCAGGTGATCTTCCGTAATGTTCGTCAGCACAGCAACATCGGGCCTGAAGGTTTTGATATCATCCAATTGAAAAGAACTTATTTCCGCCACGTATAATCCTTTTGGCTCTACCGCCACCTGCTTGGCAAAGGAGAAACCGATATTCCCAACCAGGGCACAATCCAAACCTGCATGCTTGCAGATGTGATAAATAAGCGATGTAGTCGTTGTCTTACCATTACTGCCGGTGATCGCTATGATTTTGCTATCTCCTTTGTAGCGGTAAGCCAGCTCTATCTCGCTGATGACGGGAATGCTCTTTGCCCTTATCTTTTTCACCAGTGCGCTGCTCTCCGGTATTCCCGGGCTTTTCATCACTTCATCTGCATTCAGTACCAGTTCATCTGTATGGCCACCTTCCTCAAAAGAAATTTTCTGTTGCTCCAGCTCGTCTTTAAAATTTTCTTTAATGGCCGATCCGTCGCTTACAAAAACATCATACCCTTTCTGTTGTGCCAGCAAAGCGGCACCGATCCCACTTTCTGCAGCCCCGAGTATGACCATTCTTTTTTTCATCCTAACTGATGCTTTTAAAAAATTGGTTCTTCAATAGCATAGAATTTACCAGGTAAGCTATTTCGAGCTTTTGGCTTTCTGCTTTTAAAAATTGGTTCTTCTACAAGTATTGAGATTACAGGACAACTTTTTCTTTCCTGCAGCGGCTCAATAAAAATGGTTTTTCGCAAGCATAGAATTTAACAGGTTAGGTCTGGGATTTCGTTAGGGTACCTTGGTTTCCCAATATGTTAACGAAGTTTCAATGTTACGATGGCCATGGCCACACATAATATTGTCAATATCCAAAAACGCACTGCTATCTTACTTTCATGATATCCTAACTTTTGATAATGATGATGCAGCGGGCTCATTAAAAAGACCCTCCTGCCTTCACCATATTTCTTTTTCGTGTATTTGAAATAACTCACCTGTATCATTACGCTCAGCAATTCAACAAAAAACACGAGACAGAAGATCGGTATCAATAATTCTTTTCTTACTATAATGGCCAGCGCAGCAATGATGCCACCTAATGCAAGGCTACCCGTATCGCCCATGAAAACTTGCGCCGGGTAAGAGTTGTACCAGAGAAACCCGATACACGCTCCTACAAAAGCTGCAATAAAAATGCTTAGCTCTCCAAGGTTGGGTATGTACATGATGTTCAGGTACTCCGCCAGCTTTATATTACCGCTGACATAAGCGAATATGCCAAGACAAATTCCTATGATGGCACAGACCCCGGTTGCCAAACCATCCAGTCCATCCGTAATATTGGCACCATTCGATACGGCTGTTACAATAAATATTACAATCGCTATGTATAATATATAAGTGTACCCTTGCCAGGATTTAGGCAAAAGCTTGGAGTAATTGAACTCATGACTTTTTACAAACGGAATGGTCGTTATCG
>CAYOLS010000456.1:0-1644 GCA_964404845.1 uncultured Ferruginibacter sp.
TTTATTCCTTATAACCACTCTTTGCTTGACCATTCATAAAACCCGTCCTACTTTTGTTATGCCATGATTGCAGGAGGTAAAGTGCCTGCAACAATATTTAAAAAATAAAAAGTATAGACATGAAAAAGTTAACCGCAGCTGTGGCTGCATTAGCACTATTCTTTAGTGCCTCCGCCTTTGGTCCCGGACCATCAGATGACGTAACTGCATTGCTGAGTCCTTCAGCTGCAAAAATTGTAAAATCAGAAAAAGTAGGAAGGGTGATCACTTCCGCATTCAAAGACCAGTTTGCGAATGCCAGTGAAGTGAGCTGGAAAGAAAACCAGGGCTTGTATTTTGGTTATTTCAAGCAAGAGGGCCAGGATATTACTGTAGCATATACCCACGATGGTGAACTGTTTGCAGTAGCACGCCAGCTGAAATTGGCGGACCTTCCTGAAGCTGTATTAGCAACATTAAAAGAAAAATACAGCGACTGCAGCATTACAGATAACGTATCTGAAGTAACGCTGCAGGGTGAAACAGGTTATTATGTAACCGTTGAAAATAAATACAGTTCCAGGCTGGTGAAATTTGTTTCAGAAGGCCAGGACGAAGTAGTGAAAAAAACTAAAAAGAAAGTACTGGTGGGAAGTGTAATGTAGAAAGTGATAGCGGCTGTTTCACTGCCATGAAACAGCCGCTTTTTTATTTTGCCTGCTTCAATAACCAATTCGTCATCACATCAAGCGCTGCAGGCGAAAAAGATTCTTCCAGTGTTGAATACTCACTCAAAGTACAGGTAGTGCAGGTCTGGAACAGGTGATTCAGCTGCGGTATCTCCTTTATTTCATAATTTTTTGTTTTGCTTTTCTTCAAAGCAGTTTCAATGCCTTTTAAGTTAGATGCAGGCAATACCTGCAGGTCTTTGCTGCCATTGAGCGCCAGCACAGCGCAGGATAATTTTTTTAATGCCGGTGCCGGATCATAGGAAACAAAATAGCGGTACCAGGGATTGTATATTTCATCTGTCATGGCTTTTACATAAGCCTTTTTTTGTGCCTCGTCGTTCACGTTAAAAACCTTTTTTACAGAATCGGGTGCGTTCCATTCATTTACTATTTTCATACCGTTGCTGAAAGCAGTTGCGGAGTCTTTTGCGCCGACGATTGACAGTACCAGTTTTTTATACATTGGCCCGTAAGCATCAGCTATGCCTGCTTTTAAGCCGTTTGATTTAAAGATGGCCACATTCTGCTCTGTCATCAGGTCTGCACAGGGAACGCCGGGGCCGGCCAGCAGCACGATGAATTTTATATCTTTTCTTTTGGCTGCAACCATGGGCGCTATCATGCCGCCTTCACTATGGCCAATGAGCCCGAGATTCTTAACATCAATAAATGGTTGCGATCTTAAATAATCAACACCAGCTTCCGTATCGTTGGCAAAATCTGCGCTGGTAGCAATGGCACGGTTTCCGGTTGATTTACCTACGCCCCTGTCATCTACTCTCAATACGGCAAATCCTTTTTTGGTAAGCTGATCTGCAATAACGGCAAATGGTTTATGTCCGAACATGGTTTCATCCCTGTCCTGCGGACCACTACCGGTTATTAAAACCACGGCAGGATATTTTTTTCCTGCAACTGTATCCGGTACGGTAAG
>CAYOLS010000457.1:0-1644 GCA_964404845.1 uncultured Ferruginibacter sp.
ATCCGCAACGAAATGCCACAGGAAACCTTAGCTGAATTAGCAATATGGTATTACAAAACAGGCTGTATTTCCGAAGCGAAAGTGATCTTTTCTATGAGCCCACGCTCACCCGAAGCTGCTTACTGGCTGTCGTTCCTGGAAGGTAAAAAAGTAGCTTGTGATAATCTGGATAAAGACCGGGTTTTTCCTTTCCGTTCTGAGACTGCCGAAGTATTGGAGACGCTTCTTCAGCACCAGGATGATTGGCTGCTGAAGTATCATCTTGCGCTGATCTATCATGACCGGAACCGTTTGGAGGAAAGCCGGCAGTTGCTTTCTTCATGCGGCGATGCTCCGCGGTATGCCCCGTTTTATGCCACCCGTTCCCTGGTTTTTGAAAAAGTTGATGAAAAGCGGTTGCTGGAGGATTTGCAAAGAGCTGTTGCGATTGACCCTGCACAATGGCGGTATCAGAAAATGCTAACGGAGTATTATAATAAGAGTAACCAGCAGGAAAAAGGACTTAATGTAATAGAACGTTTTTACCGGAAAGTGCCCTCCAATTATATTATAGGAATGTTATATGCTAAAACACTTGTCCTGAACGGCAGGTTTCAGCAGGCAGATAAGCTATTAACAAAGCTGGATATTTTACCATTTGAAGGGGCAACAGAGGGGCGCGATCTCTACCGGGAGTCTAAGCTAATACAGGCTGTGAGTCTTATGAGGGAACGTAGGTATAAAGCTGCGCTGGGACTTATTGAAGCCGCCCGGCAATGGCCTGAGAACCTTGGAGCCGGCAAGCCTTATGACGAAGATATTGACATGCGGCTGGAAGACTGGATGCAGTATGTATGTCATAAAAACCTGAAAAAAGCTGATACCACTTTGCTTTTGAAGCGCATTCAGCGTTTCAGGCCTTACGTGGATAATACAGTAAGGAATTTTATTCCTTCCAATGCGTTGATCTCGGCTAAAGTAATAGAGCTGGTTTCTGGACACGCGGAAGCGCTGAACTGGCTGAAAGAGCAGGAAAAAGGCTTTCCGGAAATACAGAGCACATTAGAATGGGTTAAGGGGATATTTTCGGAGAAACCTCCGGAAATATCGGAGATGCCAGAGGTAAGAGATACCAGTCTCCGGATAATACTGGAATTACAGAAAGGAAATTTTCTTTAAGGGGGGATACCCAAACAATCCAAACGGACGGAGAAATAATTACAAGACTTAACTAAATAATATTACCCTTGGTGTGACGTCCGCGACGGCAGGCAGGGATAACATTATTAAAAGTTATCAAATTTTAGCAGCTTATTCAAAAAATCAGCAATATTTTTCTAAAATGAGAATGCGTAGAGGCCAAAGCGTTGGTTATCAAATACTCACATTTTTATAACTTATGATTAACTACCATTAATTGATAAAAAAATCTAAATTTTGGATAAGTAAACCGGCTGCATACTGTTCTATATTTACCCTGTATTTTTATTGCATAGGCTTGTCACAAAACTGCTGCATAAGCTTGTTGTATAAAAAACTTGTCATACTCCATTAATATAAAATTTTCATGAAAAAAATGTACCAATTAATCAAAAGAAGGACGTGGTTTTGTTTGGTGGGCATCCTTTCCGGTTTACTTCTTGGTCATGCTGCACAGGCTCAGGT
>CAYOLS010000458.1:0-1631 GCA_964404845.1 uncultured Ferruginibacter sp.
ACACCATTGCCTTAAGCTTTTCCAATGAAAATAAGAGCTTCATCCCGGCGCTGATGGAAATTGCCGCACGGTATAAAATTTCAGAAGAAGATGCTGCGGACAGCCTCTACCAGTATTCACTCAGGAAACTGGTGGCGGAAAAATTCTGGATCACTTTTGGTGATGTGTACAAAGAATACAACCTGGCATTCAAAGCATATTCAGATGCGCTATGTCCTTGTATCACTGAAAAGCTGAAGCCTACGGACTTTTTCGAAAAGTTATCTCCCGTTTTACAGGAATGTGTTGCCCGTATCGTTATGGACAGCGCAACTGCAGCTAATATCCGCCAATATGCCGGCGAAAAAACACTGAACGAAATATTCAGGAAGCAGCAATATTTTTCCATGTACATTTACCAGAACTGTAATACCGTAAAACAGGCTTTGAACCAGGTACTGCGCTCAGAAGCGTACAGCAGTTATGCTTCTGTACGTACGGAAGAGAAAGGGAACCGTGCAAAAAATATTCTGCGCTATTACAGGGATAAAAAAACAGATTCACTCGCTATCATTTTCCCTGCGTATAAAAAATTCACCAAAGAGCTCAATGATGCAGTAGAACTTTTAAAAATCAAAACTGCAAAAACCAGTGCTTATTCCTTGACAGAGGACAACCTGGTGACCGCTGTTGTGAACTTTTTTACAACGGAAGGTATGCTCGGTGATATGATGGCAAGCTTTGCAAGCAATTCCATTTATGCGCCTATTACCAAAGTATCTTTTCGAAAGATCGATCCAAATAAAGAGCCCGGTGTAGATAAAATAGAAGAAGTAAAAGTAGATACAGCAGCTCCTGTCAAACAATAATCCTGGTACATAGTATTAAAATAAAAGAAGGCATCACAGCCTTCTTTTATTTTAATAATGCTTGATAAGTGTGTTGCTACCAGGTAACACGGAAACGATCATTGGTTTTTGCCAGTAAATGGCCGTTTGTTCCTGTTTGTGATAAAAAAAGTGTTGCCTGTAAACTAATGGCTTTCAACAAATGAGACCTGTAGTAGATTTTCTAAACAATTTTCAGCAATTGTTTTACAGGTCTGCTGCAGGCATTGTTGTTTCTTGCAAACGGATTTTTTACTAAGACCAGTCCATCTCCTATGAAAAGGTTCCCTCTAAGTGAACCATCCAATCATTCTTTGAAAACCTTCAGTACATGGAGGTTTTTTTATTTTAGGATTATGGTTCAAAGTTCAAGAACTACCCCATCATCTCATATCTCATCGCTCATATCTCATATTACGCTTTATTGTTTAATTTACATTCATGATCACGCCACACAATATTGCTATTGTAGACGACCAGCTTTTGTTCCGCCAGGGACTTGCTGCATTGATAGCAGATGTGCCAGGCTTCCACCTGTTGCTGGAGGCCGAATCTGCCGATGATGTTCTTGAAAAATTTGAAGCTTCGCCTGTACTTCCCCATGTATTATTGATGGACATGAAGCTGCCCGATATGAACGGTACAGACCTGAATGCTGTCTTACAAAAAAAATATCCTTCTGTAAAAGTGATCGTAGTTTCGATGTACGACCAGGAAAGATTTATTTACCGCATGATCGAAGGCGGTGCCTGCGGCTACCTGGTA
>CAYOLS010000459.1:0-1626 GCA_964404845.1 uncultured Ferruginibacter sp.
TAGTACTCATATTAATTTATAAGATAAAACAACATTTCAGGCATTTTGTTTGTCTACCTAATGTAATATTGTCTTTTATGCATCATATTTATGCATAAATTTATTGAATCTGCTTTTGTGCAGGGCAGTTATTAAAAGTTAAAAAATGAAAAAGATCGTTTTCCCGGTATTATGTTTTCTTTTATTGAACCAGTTTTCCGCAGCACAAAATATTACCTATTCTGAAGTGCATTCCGGGGAAAACGAAAGGGATGTAAACTTTGAGATACTTGGCAAAGTGGGTGCCAACTACCTTGTGTTTAAAAATATTACCTGGAGAAGCATTATCCAGGTTTTTGACAAGAACATGAAAGAGCTTAGCAATGAGCGTCTCAAATTTGTTCCCGATAAAGTATTAAACGCCGATTTTGTTACTTACCCCGATCATTTCTGGATGATCTACCAGCACCAGCGTAATTCCATTTTATACTGCAAAGCTGTTAAGATGAATTCCCTTGGCGAAAAAATAGGCGATATTATCACGCTGGATACTTTGAGAATAGGCGTACGTTCTGCCAACGGAGTGTACAGCACGGTGTACAGTGAAGACAAGAAAAGGATTCTGATCTATAAAATGCTGGAAAAAAACAGCAAGCTGCACCTTGTTACAAAATTGTTCGATTCGGAACTGAGGCTCATGGACAGCACAAGGGCGGTGTTTGATTACAATGACCGGAAAGAAGTATACAGCCCGTTCCAGGTGGCCAACGATGGTACTATTTTTTATACAAGAGAAATAAAGTCAGGCGCAAGAGAGAACATCAGCCAGCTGGAAATGGTTACGCACAGGCCCAATACCACCGGTTTTGAAACAACGCCAATCAACCTGCAGAATAAATTTATCGACGAGGTAAGTGTGAAGATCGATAACCTCAATAATAATTTTATCATCAATTCCTTCTATTACCCTGAAAAAAGAGGCTCCAATATTGTCGGGTTATTTTCTGCGGTGGTAGACAGGCAGACCAACCAGGTAAGGTCCTACATCAATACATTTGATGATTCCCTGCGGGCAAAAATGGCCGGCGCCAATCAATACCGCTTTGCATTCGACAACCTGTTCCTTAAAAATATATTTGTAAAAAGAGATGGCAGCTACCTTTTGATAGCAGAAGAATATTCCACGCAAAGCATCGGCGGCTTCAACCGCTGGAACAGGTGGGATTATCTCTACAGCAATCCCTATTCTTTTTACGATTACAATTATATGTATAGCCCGTACTACAGGTACAACAGGTTCAATTCATTCAATAATGTTCCAACCACCCGTTACTATTACGACAAGATACTCATCGTAAACATCGGCCAGCCATTGAAAATGGAGTGGAGCAATGTGATCCTTAAAGACCAGTCTGACGACGATGATGACAGCTTCCTTTCCTTTGGTACTATGAACACAGGAAGCGAGATCAATTTTCTCTTCATAGAAAAAGAGAAAAATTCACAGATCATTTCCAACCAGAGTATATCGCCTTATGGTAATCTTTTCAGGTATCCAACCATCAAAAGCAGGGAAGCAGGATATGAGTTCATGCCACGTCTGTCGAAACAAATAGGAGCCCGCCAGGTAATGATGCCATGCGTGTA
>CAYOLS010000460.1:0-1605 GCA_964404845.1 uncultured Ferruginibacter sp.
TTGCTATTTGGGAAACAAGTGATAGATACTCGATAATAGGTAGTTCAATGAAACGCAGGGCCTGGATCATGTCGCAAAATCTTGATCGGAAAAAAGCCCTTGATGAAATGAACAAGGATCTTCAGGAAGCTGCGAAATATTATTTTTCAGCATATCATATCTCACAGGATAGTTACACTTTCTCTAGTTGGTTATCTATGGTAACATTTTTAGGATTGACAGGAGGACCCTGGAAACAGCCTCATAAAGAGAAAAGAAGTAATGTAGTAAAAAATATCGACAGGAAATTTATTGATGATGCCATTCAGAAGTTGAAAGACAAAATGCCTATGAATAGTAACCAATCCTTTTGGGATCTTTCGGTACCATTCGACATATTGCTTTGTCAATTTATGCTAGATCCCAGTGATGTGGATATACAGAATGAACTATTGAATGCATTTAAAAAGCCATGGAAGAAAACAGGTTCTATCAATAAAAAAGCAAGACAAAAAGAAAATATTGATATTCTCATTTACTTTGCCGGGCTGACAGGAAAAAAAGAAATTGAAGAGAATCTCAGGAACCTAAAAACAGCAATGGAAATTAACTTCTAAAAGAAAGGCCATTACAATGGCCTTTCTTTTTATTTTTCAAACGGCGCAGCCGATTCAAATTCCTTGTTCCGCTTCCCTATAACAGAATAATTAGGCGACTGGTTAGCAGGCATACGATTTAAAATTCCGATCAGCAAGCCTGCATAATTGCCTGCAAACTTTCCTTTATTATAAACCTCCAGCAGCTTTTCTGTAAACAGCCCATTCTTTTTACCATCCCTTGATTTTTGATTATCCTGGCAGCCGGATAGTAACAACACTGTTGCTTTTATACCCGCTCCTTTCGCAATGTTCTTATCTGTTGGAACGGTAGCATCATAGGTTGTTTTATTCTTGTCAAAAATTGCCGCACCTCTATCCATGTCGATACCCCTTGTTCCCTGTTCGGGTTTTTCTTCCACTAATTCACCCTTGCTGTTCATCACCCTTGATATAGAACCGCTGTGGCAGCTGTCGGAAATCATTAATATTCTTACGCCATCTTTGAATTTTAACCAGTGTTCCGCCAGTTCATCGTCAAGGATCATCCGGTCATACAGGCACCATGTTTCATCCTTGCCATCTTTTTCATCATTATTATTGTCCCACACGCTGGTACCATGACCGGCATAACTGATAAACAAAAAATCGCCTTTTTTTAATTTGCCGGCTGCTTTTTTCAGGAGGGTTGTTACATTTTTATAAGTGCCGTCTTTATCGGTCAATACATAGCTTTCATCAAAACCTTTGTCTTTCGCAATGTTGTGCATGGCATTGGCATCGTTAATGCAGCCTTTCAGATCATTGCCTTCGCCATAATGAGCGGTGTCTATTTTATTCAAACCGATATGAATGGAAATGCCGTAAGCCATATACAGACTTTTAAAAATGAAGAATACGGGTATCGTTTATATGCCGATCTCGAAATGCATCCAGTCGTAATCTTTTTCCGGTCCATAGCCTATAAAGCCATGTTTGTAAAATATGTCGATCATGGGTTTGTACTCCGGCCTTGCAAACCTGGCCGTGG
>CAYOLS010000461.1:0-1604 GCA_964404845.1 uncultured Ferruginibacter sp.
TCAGCATCACACTGATACTGTTGTAACGAATTTTTTTAAACAGGACATAAAATACATGATTTCAAGCTGGATGTCAGATTATGTAAATGAAGGCAATGATCTTTTATCTTCAAAGGCAGAGAGGATTCAGCTATTTGCGGATCCGTTCTTTGAAACCTTTAATACGACCAATTTTGTGTCAATGATGTTTCCGTATCACCTGGCAAACTATACTTATTGGATAACAGAAAATGACCTAAGCTTTATAAAAGCTGTAAAAGAAAACAATTTTGAAAAGGCCATAGAAGCAGGTACCCGGTTGATACTACAGGAAACACCCGGTGTCACCCGTGATTATATGCTCTTTAGTTTTATTTCAAGGATCACCAATAAATATCCTGGGTTACTGAACAACACAACATACCTAAAACAATATTTTTCGCAACTTATCTATTACGATTATCTGCTGAAAGCTGCTGACATAGCCAATAAAACGACATTTGCGCCTGTAGTACTATCTCAAATGTTATACCTGTTGCCCGATGGTAAAACAACAAGCATTCCCAAAGGAGAAATTTTACAAATGCTGGTTAAGAAATATCCCGGCAAAGTACTGTATGTTGATGTATATGCTACATGGTGCAGCCCTTGCCTTGATGAAATGAAATACGCATCGCAGCTTCATAAATATTATGAAAAAGCAGATATAGTTTTCGTAAACTTATGCCTCCAGTCTTCAGAAAAAAACTGGAAACAGTTAGTTAGCAAGAAGAAACTGAAAGGTGAAAATTATTTCCTGGATGAGGATGATAGTAAATTGTTCATGGGAAATTATAACCTTCGTGGTTTCCCCAGTTATATTTTAATTGATAGAAAAGGTCGTATTTCAACAACACAGGCTCCCCGGCCCTCGGAAAATAAAAACATAAAAAAAGCTATTACAGGGATCATAACACAAACAGATTACTAAAATAATAAGCAAATGGCTAGTGAAATAAAATGCCCCAATTGTGGCCACCAGTTTGAACCCAATGAGGCAATTCGTGAGGAAGTGCAGAATGAACTGCGCCATAAAATAAAGGAATGGCAGGAAAAAAAAGATGAAGAGTTTGCCCAAAAGCTGGAGCAGGAAAAAAAGCAATTCAAAACTGCAATGGAGGAAAATATGCGCAAGAGCATCAGCGCAGATTTTGAGAATCAATTGCAGCTATTAAAAACTGCCAACAGTGATAATGAAGAAAAATTAAAAGAAGCCCGCAAAAAAGAACTGGAATTTTTACAAAAAGAAAGAGAGCTGAAAAATAAGGAAGCAGAACTGGAAATTGAGTTGCAGAAAAAATTACAGGAAGAAAGAAGCCAGCTATCTGAACAGATACAAAAGCAGGAAGCAGAAAAATCTGCCCTCAAAGAAACAGAGTTCCAGTTGAAGCTAAGGGAAATGGAGAAACAACTGGACGACCAGAAAAAATTGGCGGAAGAAATGAAACGTAAGGCTGAACAGAGTTCTATGCAGCGCCAGGGCGAAGTACAGGAATTATTATTGGAATCGATTTTAAAAGAAAACTTTCCTTTCGATCTCATTGAAGAAGTAGGCAAAGGCGTGGAAGGCGCAGATTGTATTCAGA
>CAYOLS010000462.1:0-1603 GCA_964404845.1 uncultured Ferruginibacter sp.
GGACTGCACAGATCATAATTGCAATATTGTTTGCCTTGTATCATGTTGCCGGCGGGCAGCCGGTCGTAAATTCTTTTTTAGGTCCCGGCACCTGGGCATTTATTTTCGGCTATGCGGTGTTGCGCTCACGGGGCATTGCCATGGCAACAGGGATCCATTTTGCTGCCAATCTTTTCCAGGCAGCTATCGGCCAGAAAAATGATTACCCCGGCTTATGGAAAATTCAACCTACACAGGAGATCACAGCAGCAATGCAAAGTAAAATTGATACAACTGGTTACATGGTTCAATTAGCATTACTTCTTCTTGGCATCTTTCTTACTTTTCATATTACCCGTAAAAGAGCGATCAACAAAAAAGTGTAAAAGATCATTTCCTTGCCCTGAATACAAAGAAAAGGATCAGCACTATTACGAAAATAACAACGAACACACCCACAGAAAAACCGGCTTTGAAGATATCGCCGATCAGTTCGCAGCTGCTGAGTGAAGCGACCAGTAACAATAATAAAGATGGTAACAGGATCTTTTGCATATTGGTTTGATTTTGTTTCTGGAATAAAAACAATTATCAAGCCATCGCAATTTTAAAGGCCATCCGGTTTTTTAGCTGGGTCAACAAATCCCCATTTTTTAAACTGGTAATAAGCATCCAGTACATACTGGTTAAAAGTAATTTCATCTGCCGCTGCAGCAAACTCGTAGCTGGGGCGGTACCAAACGAGGAAGCTGTCTATCTCCGGCGCTTTTAAGCCAGTAATACGTCCTACGGTTATTTTGTTGAAACGGAAATTTACATACCGTTCTTTCTCCTGGTCTTCCAGGCGGTTCTGGAAAGCCTTCAGTCTTTTATTTCTTTTAAAGCGGAATACATTGATCAGCTCATTGATATCTGCACCCACAGCACCACCCGGGTTAATGCTGGTACTTACACCCGGCTTTTTGTATTCAAATATATCAGCATAGGTCTGCCGGTTCTCCAGCGAATCTTCTCTATAGGTTTTAGAGAACACCACCACTTCTTTCAGTACCGTGTATTTGCTGTTTACAAATACATGCAGTGATACATCGAACTGTGTTGTGTTGGAGATCTTGTCTACCGGGAATTTTTGGGTGGGTTTGTTGTTGTAAACAAAATAGAGGGAGTCGCCCGGCTTTACAATAATGGTATAACGACCCAGGCTATCTGTCATGGACATGGTACCACCCGTGCTTAACACTTTTACATCCGGCACCAGGTTGAGCTTACCCTTGTCCAGCACATTACCACTGATGGTAAACTGTGCCTGCACTACATTAGTTATTACAATAAAAAAAAGTAGAGGTAAAAGCTTTTGCAATACTGTTTTTTTAGCGCCTCAATATTAGCGAAGTATTTTTACCGGGAAAAACAGCTTATCTATTTTAACTGGCTTTTTGCTTTTGTATTTCCTGCTCTATCACCGGCGCAAAATGCGCATGCTCCAGCTGGTGAATTTTTTGTGCCAGCGAATCAGCAGTATCGCCGGGAGTAATATCGCAGCTCGCCTGGAAGATCACTTTACCATGATCATAAATTTCATCTACCAGGTGAATGCTGATACCGCTTTTTGTTTCCGCCGCCG
>CAYOLS010000463.1:0-1601 GCA_964404845.1 uncultured Ferruginibacter sp.
GCCGATATCCAAAGCGGTGCAAGGCAAATTATTATGACGGGAAACTTTTACAAAGCCATCCAGCTGTGTTACTACCGGCCCCACTTTTACCCAGGAACCATTGCGGAATATCCTGCCCTGCTTGAATAATTTGAACTGGTCGTCTGGTGTGCGGTGTGCAGACACCAGCTTTGCCGTATGACCAGCGGGCAGTTTTGCTTTTACCGCATCTAAAATTCCTGTCAGCCTGCCTGCAATATAAGGATGCAGGTAACGGGGTTCTCTGTCGTATCCCATAAACATTTTTTTGGTATAAGAAATATTTTCATGCGGTTTGCGGCATGGCTGGCGTAGGGGTAAGGGTACTTTGTTTGTTGTATTAAGATACTGCTAAGGAACGAAGTTTTATTTAAGGGAGCAATGGTGCAAAAGCGGTAATTTTTTAAGGGTTTTCCCCGTACAATGGTAACTTTTCACCGGGAATAATTTTATTATTCTTTTTTTGCTTGTCCAAAAAAGACCCCGGTAAGCTTTTGTTTTTCAATACAGCGCCGGGATAGGAAGAAGTTTACAAGATTGGTAAAACCACTCTAACAATTTAAACAGTAACTGTGTCGTCCCCGATATTCATCGGGGAGCCGGTTTCGTTGCGAAGCAAGTGTTTTAATGCGAAGCATATAAAACATAGAATCGGATGAAGTCCCGATAGCTATCGGGAAACAGTTACGCTCCCAAGCGGTAGTGAAGCGATTTGAGCCTGCCAAGCATGCTGATCGCTATGATGGGAAACATTTATCCGCTAAGGCACATTTTACTGCACACTTAACGCATTCTGATTCTCAATATACATCGTAGGCGTACCACCCTGGTTGATCACTTTGCCCTTCACACAGATCACTTTATTCTTCAGCACTTCCGTAAGATCATAGTTAAAATTGACGATGTCTTCTTTCTTTATAAACACGGTAAACACCTGGTTGGGAAATTGTTTATCAAGGTTGATGAGCACATTGCCCGCCCTGCTTAACCTTGCGCCTACTACCGTTCCGCACACAGATACTTCCTGGTTTTGTCCTATCCATTGCTTGGCCACGGTTGTATTAAAATGATTGCGTTCCAGTTTTTCCTGCGCCAATGGCTCCACATCGCTGGCACTTGCAGCAGGCAACCAATCTGTAGCATCCGACTGGCTTTCGACCTGTTCCTGCAAAGCAGCCGGCAGCTTATTAAAAAAATCAAGTCCTGTCAGTTTTTCAACTT
Source organism: uncultured Ferruginibacter sp. (assembly GCA_964404845.1). Lineage (GTDB taxonomy): Bacteria > Bacteroidota > Bacteroidia > Chitinophagales > Chitinophagaceae > Ferruginibacter. The sequence continues at coordinate 1,240 of CAYOLS010000463.1, forward strand.
CATTGATACTCGTAGCAAAACTTTTTAATGGTTTTGTGATGGCCTGGTTCGGCATCAGGAATGCGATCGCTTTTTTATTGTTCAGGTCAAGCACTACTTTAAAATATTGCTCCGGTATGCTTACTTTATTAATGCCTCTTTCAATCACCGGTAATCCTTCTTTTAAAACAGGGCCCGTTACCACATACAATTCCGTGGAAGGATGGCTGTACATGTATCCCCTGACAGCATCTTCCAAATCGCCCCAGCTGCCCCGGTTGAAATCTGCAAGTTGTGGGCTCATATTGCTGTAGTAATAAGACTCCGACAATGCGATCCTGCTCCACCTGAAATCTGCCGAAGGCGCCAGGTGTCCCCTGTCG
>CAYOLS010000464.1:0-1594 GCA_964404845.1 uncultured Ferruginibacter sp.
TAAAATAAACGATACTGCCTCTGCCCATCGGCGTAACAGCGATCACCGTACCATCCATTATTTTTTCTCTCAGCTTGCTGCCGACAAAACCAGCGGTTTGTTTTTCTTTTTTGATCACACCAACATTCCAGCTGTCTTTACCAAATTCAAAAATGGTAGAATTTAATTTGAGACTGTAATAAAAACCGGGATAACCAAATGCAAGCGGGTGTGTATTATCCAGCTCTACTTTATAAATGGCGCCGGGCACATTGTTCACCAGCCAGTCCCTGTCCCTGTTGCCATATTTTTTAAGATTGCTGTAAGGATCGGCTTTTGGATCATCCGGTTTTTCTTCCGGCTTTTTAATTTTTACAGAGCCGTCAATATCACCCAGCGAAGCGGCTGCATCATCCAGTGCAATCAGCTTGCCACCCTGCCTTATCCATGTTTTTAATTCAGCCGACTGATCTTTATCATTCAACAATTTGTAATTGCCGTTGGGGATGATAAGCACATCAATATCTCTCCAGTTCACCGCACCCATTTCCTGCGGGTTGATGAGTGTGATAGGATAATTCAATTGTTCCTCAAAGAAATGCCAGATGGCACCCGGGGAATTTTCAGCAGATTCCTCTCCTATCAGCATCGCCACATTCGGGCGACTGATCAAATGCAATTTATCAGAACCAAAATCAAAACCGCTTTCCATAAAACCGGATTCCACCATATTCACTTTGCTGTTGAGTTGTGCAGCAAGGTTTAAAAATTCAGCGATCTTGTCTTCATTGCCACTGCGCAATACAACAAGACTTCCCCTGTTATATTTGGTGCCGCCATAACTAAAATCTTTTTCTGCAAAACGCACTTTGATATTGTTCTTCAGCAAAGCCGCCAGCAATTGCCCGTCGTTGAATGCATTATAATTAACGAGGTAACCATAAGCAGTGAGTGGAAGGTTATTCCGCACTGCAACAGGGCCATCTGCTTTGCCGGTAATTTTTTCTTTGCTTGCATAAGCCACCAGCCCGTACACATAAGGAAGTGACCATGCAGTGATATCGTAAGTAGCAGAGTCAGATAATTTAGACACCGGCTCAAACAACACTTTCAGCAAAGAAGCTTTGGGTTGTGAAGAAGAAATGAGCAGGTCATTTTCTTTTAAATTATATACCTCCTCCTTTGCAGTAAAATAATTGTACCCCTTTACAGGAGCAGCTTTGGAAGCATAGTAATAAACGATCTTATTTTTATCAAAAAGCTTCTTCATAGCATCCAGCTTGCCCTGTTCCCCGCCGGGAACGATATAGGTTTTGTATTCGCCGATCAAACCATTGTTGTTATCGTCAAAATATTTTTTGAACTCCCGCATCATGTTTGCCACATTGGCACTGGCAACTTCCAGTGTGCTCATGCTCGTGGTAAAATGATGTGCAATCCTGTCCGTTAATTTTAAAGTATCCCTGTTGCCGGCATCAATAGCCAGGCCTGCCATACCATGCCCCGCCTGTTCGTAGGTCATGCCGATGGAACCATTGTAGATAGGATAGGTATCGCCGTAAGAAGGATAAAAAAGATCAAAGTATTCTTTGGTGAAATATAGCCAGCCATTTTT
>CAYOLS010000465.1:0-1579 GCA_964404845.1 uncultured Ferruginibacter sp.
TCTTTAACAGGCTGGCCATCTCATTTTTAAAGGAATGCAGCTCCATGGTGAAGGTTATTATTTAAGCTATTGATTTACGTGTTTAAAATTAATATAAAAATATGGATGTATGGTAGCTGAATATGACCATTTTGCTCCGTTACCCATAAATGGGTATTTTCTAAAAAACCAGGCATTCATACCTTAGATTTTCTTATCCATACTACAATTAAAAACTACTCAAATGAAAACAATACAGCCATTGTTTTTTGCAGCAATATTAATTTTGCTTTTTTTCTCCTGCAGGAAAAAAGACAATAATTCGCCCGAACAGGAAAAAGAAGTATTGTTAACAAAGATCAGTACCAGCTCTACCACTACGAGTTATGAATATGACGGACAAAGGCGGGCTGTTAAAAGCAAGGTAGCCTACGCGGCCAGCCCGGTAAACGATTATACATCTACCTATGCTTACAATGACAAAGACCAGCTTACGGAGTGGTATATAGACCCCGAAGATCCTGCAAGAGATGCTACCAGGATAATAATGACCTACAACAGCGGCGGACAAATGGTCATGTCAGAAAGTTACACAGTTAATAGCTCAACAGCAACATTAGCTGTGAAACTGATCGCTACCTATAGCCAGGGAAAGATAGCTATTAATCAAACAGATTATCCGGCTGGCACCAGTCACCTGGAAGTAGAATATTTTACGGATGCTAAAGGGAACCTGACAAAACAAATTAGCCACCGGCCGGATGGCAGTGAATGGATAACCACCGAATATTTGGAATATGATCATCATCCTGCATCCGGCTCATCACTGCCCCAAACAACATTTTATAAGAATGCCAATAATTATCTGTCAGCAAAATCTACCGACCATGAAACCGGAGGCGTAAGCAACAGTACTTATTCTTATGAATATAACGATAAAGGATATCCCGTAAAGAGAACGATTTCGGGAAGCGGGGCTATTACCGCTTATGAATACATTTTTCAGTAAAATCAGGCTATTATGAAAAACATATTCTTTGCTTTTCTATTCTTTTTATGCTGGCAATCAATGGTCGCAGCCCAGGTTGTTGATCCCCAAAGAAAAGCAAAGCAGGCTGCTGAAAACCGGGTGAACAACCGTGTGGACCAGGGGATCGATAAAGGGCTGGACAAAGTAGAAGAAAGTATTGGGGGCTTTTTTAAAAAGAAAAAGCAACAGAAGAAAAACCCTGAAAAAGCAACAGATAATGTTGCGGTTGGCTCCCCTTCATCCCAAAATGGAAGCACAGCAGGACAAATTAAAAGTGTTTCCGATTTCGTGCGCGGCAGCACGGTTATTTTCTTTGATGATTTTTCAAAAGATGCCATTGGCGATTTTGCGGCGCGGTGGAACACCAATGGAAGCGGCGCCATTGTAACCATTGATGGATTAAAGGGTAAGTGGTTAAGCGTGGTACACAACTCGGTTATTAACCCTGTGTTGAACAAAGCCCTGCCTGAAAATGCTACTATTGAATTTGATTTATTCCTTAAAGCAGATGGCGTGCATGCCACGCCATTCATCCAGGTTGGATTGACAGCCGTTCGAGATATTCTGAAA
>CAYOLS010000466.1:0-339 GCA_964404845.1 uncultured Ferruginibacter sp.
GTGCAGACCGGATAGAGCTTTGTGCAAACCTGGGCGAAGGCGGTACCACGCAGTCATACGGTGTTATAAAGAAATGCCGTGAAAGTTTTGATGTAAAAATATATCCTATCATTCGTGTAAGGGGAGGCGACTTTTTTTATACTGATGAGGAATATGATTGCATGTACCAGGATGCTTTGATGTGCAAGGAACTGGGTTGCGACGGAGTAGTAATTGGTTTTTTGCATAAAGATGCTACTATAGATATAGAACGGACAGCTAAAATTGTGGAAGCTGTAAGTCCGCTGGGTGTAACCTTTCACCGTGCTTTTGACAGGTGCGCAACTCCTTTCAAGGCCC
>CAYOLS010000466.1:349-1568 GCA_964404845.1 uncultured Ferruginibacter sp.
ATTTAATTAATATTGGCTGTGAACGAATATTAACGAGCGGACAGGAGCTAACCGCTACAGGCGGGGCGGGGCTGATATCTGAATTAAATTTAATAGCAAATGGAAGAATTGTAATAATGCCCGGCAGCGGAGTAAGAGGTACTAATATACTTTCGCTGGCAGCACAAACAAAATGCCATGAGTTCCATACTTCATTACGCGAGCTTAAAAAAAGCGCTATGAGTTTTTTTCCGCCTGCATTTGAGCAGAACGAAGAAAACAATCATTACAGTATAGATGAAGAGAAGGTTCGACAATTAAAAAATATACTGGCCCACGCTTTTTAAGAGATCATTTTATTTCAAAAGTGGCTTCGCTATAATGGGGGATACCTTCTTCTGACATTCCGTTAAAAACCACTTTATATCTTCCTTTAAAATCGGAGGAGGACGCTTCTATCACATGGGTACTGTTTCCTTTTAATATAACGTCTGGCTTCCATAGCAGCGTGGTTCTGTAATCAGGGAGTCTCAGGTTGCCTTTATACCCGTTTTCATAGCGGGGCATGAAAAATTCCCTGCTTAGCTGCAGCCCGTCATATTCAACTGAAACAGCTGAAGGGTCAAGATCAAAAGCGTCAAACTTAGAATCATAAGTTTCAAAGCTGGCAATACCTGAAAATACAGTATTTCCCAGGAGGTACCGCCTTGGCACTACGTCCAGTTTTTTTCACCTTTAAAGGGTCATAGCTGAAAATGCTGTTATAGTCGGGAAGCGGCACTCCATTAAGCAATACCAATATATTGTCATCATAGATAAAACTATACTTTTCGTCAAAAATTGTCATCCGGAGTTTTGAGTTCCGGAGTGAAACATTAATAGGAGTTACATATTCTCTCAACACTTCTTCCATGGTGGAAAAGCGCTTATAATCATCCAAAAGGTAGCTAAATTCAGCCTTGCCAAAAAAGGGTAGTGTATCTTTAAAAGCCGGTGTTTGAAAGGTATTGATCTGTTCGGGATAGTAGCTGTTGGAAACCTGCATTGCAATGCTTCTTCTTAAGAGATCTGAACTATCTGCTGCATTCAGCCATACCTTGTTAGCGGAAGCATTATAAGCTGTAAAACCGGCAAACGGATCTATGAGTTCCACTTTATAGCTTTCAGCATTTTTTTCAGATAAAGCTTTTATAATTACATTACCGGATCCGTAGTATTTTTTTACATTAAACCTTACAAT
>CAYOLS010000467.1:0-1565 GCA_964404845.1 uncultured Ferruginibacter sp.
GAAAAGGAAATTGAATTGCTCCGTCAATTATACTCAACCAATCAATAAAATATTTTATGCGCAAACAAATAGCAGCAGCCAACTGGAAAATGAACCTTAGCCTTGCACAGGCAGAAGAATTGATCAAAGCATTGTTACAAACCGATCATTCACTCGGTGCTGATCAACTGGCTGTATTTGCAGTACCTTTTCCATACATCATTACCGTAAAGCAAATGCTGGATGGCAAACAAAATGTTTTTGTAGCAGCGCAAAACTGTTCTGCCAATAAGAACGGTGCCTATACCGGTGAAACAAGCGCAGAAATGCTGCAAAGCATCGGTTTAAAATACGTGGTACTCGGTCACAGCGAAAGAAGGGAGTACAACCATGAGACCAATGCAGAGCTGGCGCAGAAAGTAAACATTGCCATGGAACATCAGCTGCAACCGATCTTCTGTTGTGGCGAGCCATTGCAGGTAAGAGAAGCCAATACGCAAAACAGTTATGTAGAAACACAATTAAAAGAAAGTCTTTTTCATTTAACTGCGGAGCAGGTGAAAGGCTTTGTAATAGCTTACGAGCCTATCTGGGCCATCGGCACCGGCAAAACAGCCAGCAGCGAACAGGCGCAGGAAATGCATGCGCATATCCGCAGTGTGTTAGCTGCACAATATGACGCTGAAATAGCAGATACCATTTCAATCCTTTATGGCGGAAGCGTTAAAGCCGCCAATGCAGCCGAAATTTTCGGGCAGCCAGATGTAGATGGAGGATTGGTAGGCGGAGCAAGCCTTGTGGCCACTGAGTTTGCGGCCATTATCAACAGCCTGAAAAAATAAGCTAAGGATTTTTTCCAACCAGCCGTATATTCTTTGCATGTGCAAAGAAATACCTGTACAGTCCTGCCAGTACAATAATGGTGGAGAGGATGAACATGCCTGCCAGGTACAGCACCGGGCTAAAGTAATTTTTGCTTAAGCTAAGCAGGAAATAGAATGCGCCCAATCCCACAAATAATTTTGCCAGGTAGGCAAGGGGTACCAGGTCGGTCATCTTCATGCTGATCGCTTTGGCCGACTGGAATAAATAATACAATACCTGCAGGTAGGTTGATATTACCAGTGCCAGCACTACGCCCCGTGGGCCAAGTAAAGGATATAAAATAAACATCAGCCCAAGCGAAATAATGATATCCGCTACAGAGCCAAAGAGCAGCTTATTGGCCTTGCCATAGCATTGCAGGATAACACCGTAGTGTGTAATACGTAGCGGCAGGATAAAAATGCTTACTAAAAACACAGGAATAGAAGCATCGTACTTGCCGCTAAAAAGGAATCCATAAGTTTCGGTATGGCAAAACAAAAAGAAGAAGAAGACCGGGAAAGTGATCAGCGAAAGCATTTTAAAACTTTCCCTGAAAATATTTTTCGCTTCTGTTTTATTGGAAACATCTTCTGAAATATTGGCCAGCATTACATTTTCTATTGCACTGATCACTACGGCAAACAGAGGGATCTCGAAAGCCCCGTTATAAAAAATGGCAAAGTCTGCAGGCGTTAACAGGAACAGGAGAAATATTTTAT